>JAMCVM010000076.1 GCA_023475835.1 Bacillota bacterium
CATAAGTAGGTCCCGTCCTTTCATGATCGTTGGGGACAGAATACCTCCAATCGCAAAGAAATGCCAGAGTTATTTTTGGGATCCACTACCCGCACGTGACCCCCTGAGTAGTTACCAGTCATTTATTGTGCCCGCATTAGATCGAGGACTGAGGCGAGCAGCCGCGTCATTGAAGTTCCCGGTACCGCCGTCGACTGTGCGCATCTATCATCCCACGTTTCGCATCCTTATCCCTAGATATTGTATTATACAATGATCATCAACCTATATATTGATTGATAGTATTTGATGAGCACAACATATTGAGGCGAATGGCCCGATTAACTCCGAGATATGGGGGTGCGAAACGTGGGATCATGGATATTACTATCGTTCTGTGTTCAGTCCGCCGCAAGCCTTCGATTGCGGCGGCAGTGAGTCTGCCCCGACCATTGACCCAAAATTTTCTCATCTAGGCCAGGCGTTTCAGCGAACCGTTAGAGAAGAAATTCTGCCGCGCTATGAGGCCTTTGAAAAGGCCACGGAAAAAAGTGAGACGGTGAATCAGGCGATCTTAGGATTGCAACATCTACCGCGTTTGTACGGCGAGATTTTTGAGATTCATATGCGGGTTGTTCTGCCGATATTTGCCGTTCAAGAAGTATTTGAAGCGATCTATTTAAGGCGGTTCCCTGATCGGTCGTCGGCCGACGCGCATGCTCTGTTATCGGGTCATCTGAATAATTTTTTGCAGGCCGACCGCCAGATGGCGGAGATGGCCCGAACTGCTATAGCTCAAGAGCCGATTCGGCAAGCGCTGATGGCACAAAAACCATGGGCTGCGTTGCTTGAAGAACCGGTTGCGAATGGTTTTATGCGGGAAATTGATGCCTTTAAGGAGGTCTATGGATGGCGGGTGGGCACCACCCACGATTTTTACCAGAGATCTTGGCGGGAGGACTTGACACCGGTTTTGGCGATTATCCGCCAATTTATCGAACAAGATTATCGTTTTGAGCGTCATTGGGAAGAGACGGTGGCCAAACAAAAAGTCGCATTAGAGGCCACGCTCACGGCTATCGCTGACCCAGACGATCGTCAACGACTTCTTCAAGCCTATCATGCAGCTTATGATGCCCGCCCGATCGACGAAGATCACCATTTTTACATTGACGCAATGCTCCCGGCCAGGGTGCGACCATTTTTATTGCGACTAGCCGCTTGGTTAGTAGGACAGGGACTGCTCAGCATGCTCGATGAGATTTTTTTGCTGACGAATTAGAAGCCAGGTCCAATGGCATACGACAAATGGAGCTCGCGCAGAGCCTTGACCAGCGGCGTCTCGCTTATGCGGAATACCAAAGAGAAACACCACCGCCATCCTTGGGAAACTCGCTTGAGTGTCCAGCCAACAGTCCAGTGCAGACGACGCCCGCGGACCGTCGCCAGATCCGAGGGGTTTCAGCGTCAGCGGGTCGCGTTCACGGTGCGGCGGGAGTGATTTCTGGCCCCGAAGAGTTTGCGCGCTTTCAGGCCGGCGAGGTATTGATTGCTCGGGCCACAACGCCGGTGTGGTCATCATTTTTTGCTATTGCCGGGGCCGTCGTCACGGATTCCGGAGGGATCTTATCCCATGCAGCCACGGCGGCGCGCGAATACCGGGTGCCGTGCGTGGTAGGTACTAAAACCGAGACGCAAGGGTTTCGTGACGGTGAGCTGATGCTGGTTGACGGCCATCAAGGCACGGTGACCGCTTTGGTTTAGCAATCTCGGCCAGGCTATGCCTTTGAGCCCTGCCTGGCGCGTTTCGGTCCTGATGTCAGGGATGCGTCGCAGCCGACGACGATGGTGGGACTCGTAAAGACATAAGAGTCAGAACGGTTGCGACCGCGAACGCGCCATCTGAGAGCGGATGAAAGGCAGGGTCCATTAGAGTTGCCGGCAAGCTTAATCGCTAAAAGCCCCACGGTCGAGGACGGGCACGATTCGCTCTGAGAGACCCTGGATTGGTGGGGTGATAAAGAGGCAATAGTAAGGGGGAATCCCCCTGAATGTTTCGAGGAAATCCTTGTCAAGAAGTTGACTTCCGTGTAATATGAAGCGGAAGGCAAGTTGAAATGGAGGCGTTGTTTATGTTGGTGGCTGTCGTAACGACTGCTGTAACCACCACCAAGGTGTCCGGATCCCTTGCCCCATTTCTAGGCGGATTTGCGCTCGTATTGCTTATCTTGGCGCTCATTGCCAAAGAGGTGACTCAGTACGCGGGTGATGCGCGATGGGCTGGGTTTCATCGGGTTTTAAACATGGTCGCGGTACCTTTGGGCATATCGGTCATGTTTGTTTTGGTTCAACACTTTAGTGCGGTTTTATAGCCGTATCGTCCCCATGGTAACTTAGGCATGACGTTGGCCAGGCAATAAAAACTACTGGAATGATAATGTCCAGTAGTTTTTTTATGCCCGTGACGCGGAATCGGGCTAGGGTCAACCGTGAAGATGCCATAGGGTGGGAATGAGATAGAGATTGCTGTGCCAGGGCAGGACACAGAACAAGACGATGTTGGCAGTGCCGTGGGCGATTCCCGTCGCCCAGGTCGATTGGGTTTTAAGACGAATCCAGCACCAAAAGATTCCGACAGAAAATACGTAGGCGACATCAACGCCAGAGTTCCAGCCAATGTGAAGCAGGCTCCAGCCCACTGCGGTGAACAATAGCCCGGCCACTGGTCCCATCCATTTAGATGCCGTGGTTTGAATCAGGCCGCGAAACAGCCACTCCTCGCTGAATCCTGTAAAGGCGGTTAAGAGCAGTCCAGGAAGGATCATGGCAGAAAAACTGCCATTGACTGAGAGGGTCGCTGGGTGGAGAATATGACCTTCACCCCAACCGATGAGCGGTCCGCTCACGAGAGTCAAAATGGTCCAACCTATCCAACCCTTGGGCCAGACTGCCCCCAAGGTTTTCCACAGCGGCAGGTCAAGACTTTTGGTGCCGATGATGGCGAACAACATCAAGGGAATCTCAGCAAACGTGTAATACCAAATTCCGGGAGCGATTGCCGGGGAGATGGCAAAACTAATGATTCGCACCAAGGTCATGGTACTGATGGCAATGTAAAATTTGCCCCGGGTGGTACTTAATTGTTGTCCGCCTCGAATCAACAGCCATAGGGCTAGCAGCGCATGAAGCAAGATGCCGGTGGCCGGAGCCCAGATATCGGAAAGCATTTCACTAAATCCGAGCACCACTAAAAAGGCCCAGGGTTCTAAGCGCTCCCAGAGATCTCGGGGGTGAGGATCCATCTCTTGTGCCTGGTGCGCCCTCGTCAGCGCGCTTTTTGATGAAATCATGATACGATCCTATAGCGAATCCAAAGGCTGCGCAAGGGCCGATGACTGGCACCGCTCCATAGCAAAAAGCGAGCGTTTTCGTCGCGGGCGGGAGCGTTAGCTGGAAGGCTGACCGGGTGGGTCCACGTGTGTCCGGGGGCCACGCTGGCCAAAAGAGTACGGGTGGGCACGCCGTTGGCGACCATTTCTATCCGGAAACGAAGAGCGCTGAGTCGAGGATTGTATACTTGAAGGTGAAGAAAATATTTTTGGCCAAAGCGTATTTGGTACGGATATCCTTGTAATTGGTTATGGGCTCCAAGTACCGAGAAGGCCACACTTTCCGCTTTGAGGTTGGGGGTGACGACGGCCCAGGTAAGAATGCCTAAGGCCAACACCAAGCCTCCTAAATAAAAGCGAGCATTGCCGCTCGGATAAACGGGCGGGGGGGTCTTTACGACAAGGAGGCTTCGCCGCCAAATCCCGCCAATCCCTACGACCAAAGAGACAGCACTGATCGCCCATGCGATATGATTCGCATTGAGCCGAATGTGCCCGAGGCTTAACAAGAGCGCCAGCAGCGGGATCCAGACTACACTTAAGACTAAGCTCAAGCCGGTTCGCTCAATGCCGTCGAGGGTTTCCTGCTCCGGAAACAACGCTAAAGTGGAGAGGTAGCCGGGAACAAAGAGACCAACCGCCAAGCCGAGGCCGAGACGAAGCGCGTTGGTTCCGTGCGGGAGTACCAACAGGTAGGCATCTAAACTCAACAAACAGAGGAACGCGATCCAGAAATCGTAGACCACCGACAGACTTAGTGGATGGACGCGATGGTGCCTCTCAAAATTCAAAGGGCGGGCAGCTCGTGGCGGCATTGACACCAAATATCGGTTCCTTTCTTGGGATCACATAACGTACGATGAGCAGAGACTGAGACATTGCACATGAACGAAGGTTGTCGAAATATTATACCATGAGTTTAGCTGATGCGGTCGAATTTGTGTCAACGGTGTGACCGTCATTGTGTCAGATGCACCTATCCTCGAATCGTGAAAGGAAATTTTAGAATGCTGATTTATATTATGCGCGACTTGTTGGACTTTGCTTTGCCGCCCGGAGACTTCTTGATCTTAGGCGCGGCATCGGCCGTTGCCGCTAGATACCATCGGCGCCTGACGGCTATCTTTTTGCTACTGATCATTTGGGCGATGATGTCGCCGTGGCTGGGACAATGGATGGTGCACGGTCTTGAATATGCCGATCCACGACCACGACATCTAACCGGGGATGTTATCGTGGTCCTAGGAGAGGGCGCGGTCGCTGAAACCCCGTCTAACCACGGCATGGGATCGTTGTCTGGGTCGATGGCCAACGAGTTTTTGACGGTGATTCGTTTGGAACGGATTTTACATGTGCCTATTGTGATTTCCGGCGGAAAAGGTTCCTTCAGTGACGGGAATGAATCGGATATCGGACGAAACGTCCTCTTCTCGCTGCACATTCGCGATGTCTTGGTCGACAATCGCAGCGAGACCACGTATCAAAATGCGGCGAATTCCGCGGTGATCTTGCGGCGGCACCACTTTGTCCGACCGATTTTAGTGACTTCAGCCTTTCATATGGTGCAGGCGGTGGAAGATTTTCGCGCTCAGGGCATCCATGTCGTCGCCTATCCAACGGATTACCAGACGCCGGTCCGTCTGTCTTGGCTAGCCACGGGATGGATTCCATCCATAGCGGGGGTTGACCTGGTATCGGAAGCTTTGCAGGAGTATGTCAGTTTGGCGGCATTTCGCCTGGGCTTCATCCGTTAGAGTGTAGGGTGCGTTTTTCGCCGGCTGGGTTTCCACCGAGTCCTCCTTTCCAACCAGAAGAAGATTCGATTCCACTTTAAGATGCGAAAAGTGGAATCGAATCGGTAACCGACGTAAAGATAGAGGGCGAGATCCTAGCGGTCGGCGGTGCTCGCCTAGCCGCGAGACCGTTGATCGGCGTGAGGAATTCTGGCCCGGAGAATCCGGCGGGCAATGGTGGAGGTGCTCATGCCAAATTCTTGGCTCAAGTGCTGTAGGGTGACTCCTTGCTGGCGCTTTTCCCAGAGTTTCGCATCCAGTTCATTGAGGGCTTGAGTCGGAGCTTCGTTGGGATTTACTACCGAACCGATTCGGCTGCCTTCAATGCCGGCCGCGGCCCAAGCGGCCGCCCAGGAACCAAATAGCTTGCGGATGGTGTGAGAAGAGGGTTTTTGGTCGCTGGCATCCCAGTATTGCGCAGAGACATATTCGCCAAAGTCGCGAAAGGCCGAAATGACGGTTTCCTCAGTGACGGTGGCCCGCGATATGGGGCTGGCAATCCCGGCTTCGGTCCATGCGCCCTTCCACGAGCCGAATACCTTGCGAATGGTTCGGGAGGTTGGGTTTAAACGCAAGCTGTCCCAGTCGCGAGCCGTGCAATAGGTCTCGTGTTCTCGCAGTTTGTCTATAATCTGCTCCTTGGACCAACGGACTTTGGCGGGAGTCGGGGTAATCCCGGCCGCACGCCACGCGTTGCCCCAAGTTCCGAAGTGATTGCGGATGGTTTGAGCCACCGGTCTAAATCCCATTTGGTCCCAATAGGTCTCGCTACAATAACTTCCGACTTCAGAGAGACGTTCTAGAATCTTCTCTTTGGGAGAGACCGGCTCTGACCATAGGCCAGCGGCTTCCCAGGCTTCTTGCCAGGTTCCAAAAATCTTCCGAATCGACGGTGCACTGGGAATTCGATGGTTGGTACTCCACACTCTCTCGGATTCAAAGTGACCGACCTCCTGTAAGGCCTCGACAATCAGTTCACGTGTCACCACGCGGTCTTTAGGGGCCAAGCGTAGCGGCACATCGAATCCTGCCGCCTCCCAGGCAGCATGCCAACTGCCAAAGAAATGGATGATGGTATAAAAATGGGGAGAGCGTCGATCTCGCATCCATTTGTACGAGGTGCAGTATCCTTCCTCTTGGTATACTGCCTTGATGACGTTCACAATTGCTTCTTGGCTCCATCGTGTCATGGCTGATTACTCCTTAGTCAGATGACCAGATCGGGGAGAGCGGTAGGATCTGCTCCTCCCTATGGTTGATGCCGCCGTGGCCGCTAAAGCAGGGATTATTGGCTGACCAAAACGGCAATAATTCGAAAGGTGCTTACTGCGATCGTGACATATGGACTAGACCAAATACAGGGGGGATTCCCCCCTGTATGGTAAACCTGTCAGAACACAGGTGAGGTTTTGGTGACGTCGGTCATTCACATACTTTTAAAATTGCGGAACAGACGGTGCAGAGTGTCCCAAGTTTATTGGCAGCGGTTAAGAGGGCAATTTTTGCAAAACCGATTCCCTTATAGGCAGTAAAAAAGTGGATTAGGGCATTATCCCCTCGTCAGCGAACGACCGAGTAGGAGTCGAGGATCCTGCGGTTTTTGTATGGTGGTGTTTTAACCAGTTCGAACGGCGGGTGCTTTGGTGCCGAATGGATGTGAGAGCGACGCGGTGCTTTAGCTCGCTCGAGCGATATTCTGCAGATCCTCTAAGCACGATGTGTTGAACCAAATCTCCGTGGTTGAACTGCGATGTGATGGGCTCCACTGGAGTCCCGACAGGCCCCCCCTTTTGAGATTTAAGGAAGCGAAAAGAGGGAACCGCAAATCTTAGCCGAACTCTCTTAGAGTATCCGTCGAATGATAAAATGTTCGGCGGTTCTTTCATGGGGGGCCTGAACAACATGCGTCATCTCATTCACTACATAGCGGTCATCGTGTTCAGTATGTTAGCGTTGATACCGTGGAGCTTGGCACCGACAGCGAGTGTTGAGGCGGCCAAAGCCCACTCAAAGCCGCATGTTTCGGTGGCTTCAGCCGCCGCTTCAGGGGTGCAGTGGAATCAGACTCCGGTGACTTGGGATGGCTATACGATCACCGCCGCCTGGGAGGGGCCTACGTCTCTTCCTACCGGGATTCCGGCCACCTTTCAGGTGACGGTGCTCGATAACGGACAACCCGATACCAACTGGCTGTATGCCGGGGTTCCCACTGCCGGTGACGCATTGCTGATCGGAAGTCCTGTTCACGGTGACGTCCCTGACGCTGAAGGGCAGTTGCCAGCGACGATGACGTCATGGAATCCTGGGACGTTTCGCCCTCGGATTACTCTCGTACTCGGTCCGGGTCAGTCCGGCAGCCTGGAACTTCCCCCCATCACCTTTTCCGGGCCGTCGTTGACCGCAGTGCCAGGAGACCCTTCAGGCCCCTCAGTTTCCCCCTGGTGGATTGATCAGGCATGGGATGCTTGGCCGGTGATTGAGGCCGCATCCCATGCTCCCACCATTGCCCTGCTCACCAATGGATATCCGGCCACGAGTTCGATCAATGCCTGGCTAACGGCGAACGGATATCCTCCCTTGAACGTCACCGTGGCTCCGGGATTGGCCTTGCCTAGCGACGCTACCATAGCCGGGAACCAGGAATTGATGGTCGATTTGTTGGCTTTGGGGGTGTCGGCTCCTGGGGCGACTGTGACGCTCTATCCGTTTGATACCAACTTTGATCAAGCTTTAATGTCCGCTCTTGCAGATGCTTCAGCTTCGGTGCTTAGTATTAGTTACGTGGTGCCTAATGATCAGTGGACGCCCGCGCAGCAAGCACAAATTACGAGCCAATGGAATCAGGCGGTGGATACGGCCAACGCACGCGGCATGACCGTATTTGCGGCCGCTGGCGATCAAGGACCTTATCCCACCGTGGCTGGAGTGCCTCCTGCCGACCCGTCGACCTCGGTCTTGGCTTCTTTGCCTGGAGTGACTGCCGTGGGTGGGGTGGACTGGCGAGCGACCCCGGACGGATCGGACTTTGCGGCCGCTTATTGGGGCGGAACGACATATGCTAATCTCGCCGAGGGGACACTCGAAGAGTGGGTGTCCGCTGCCAATGACCAAGGCAATATGCTCGGGGGTGGGGGATATAGTGGCAATGTGCCCGAACCGGCGTGGCAAGAGGCACTCTTAGGTGCCGAGCCCGGGCGCGGTGTGCCCGATTTAAGCGGGCCCGCCTCGCAAAATTATCCCGGGTGGAGTCCTTTGGTCGGCGGCAGTCCTGCGACCACGGGCGGGACGAGCTTGGCTACGCCACTATTGGCGGGGTGGGTAGCGGAGTGTGGAGAAGTGGTCGGGCACGGCCTGGGGAATATTAATCCCCAGTTGTATCAAATGGCCCAAAATGATCCCGGTATTTTCGTGCAACCGGTGGACGGCAATAACGGAGTGAATCAAGTCAGCCAAGGTACGTTATGGAATCCCTTGACCGGTCTGGGAGCCCCGAGGGTGGCCGAGATGTGTAAGGCGCTAATTGGCGAAAGTCTGCCCACTGAACCCGCGCCAGCCGTGCATGTAACCTCCGAAGCCGTAAATGGTCATTGGCTCGTGTGTGCTGAAGGTCACGCTGGCACCACGCCCTTGGCGAACATCCCAGCCAGCCTAGCCGTGATACCGGCGACCTCGGTGTCGCTAGTGTGGGATCCGGCAGCGAGTCCTGGCATCGCAAACGTCCCTGGCATTGCAGCTACTACGAATGACGATGGCACCGCCTGTTGGGGAATCTCAGTACCCCCTGCGAGTCGCGTGCAAGTCTCCATGGCCGGGGTGGCTTCGGCTCCCCTGAAGTTGGCTCGACCATCATAACTCGGGGGCTTTGGAACGGTGCCGAATGGGGGATTTCCCGTCTCGCACCGATGTGCCTTCCGTGGCAACATATCTGATGGTAAATCGGAGGGAGCCCAAGGGATGACACGAACCCAGCTTTTCAGAGTGATTCACAATGTGCGCGAAGAACTACACTCACTTTGCAGTTCTCATGGAAATCCCACGCATCCGGAGGTACTGAAGAAGTCGCAAGAACTCGATGCTCTGATTGTGCAGTGGCATTTGTTGGGCAAGCGCGACGGGGGTTTAGAAGAGTGGTCGGAAAGTTTTTCAAAAATTTAGAGCTAGTAGACGCCAGGGCAGGTGAATCCCTTTGTTTGAGTTAATGGTTGGTCCACACCGAGGCGGATAAGGATTGCTACGAAGTTAGGATCGGTAGAGCATAGTGGCCAGTATTGATCCCCCCATGTACAATGGAAGAGACCGACGGGAACCCCCGAATATGCGGCTAAAGAGGGTGGAGTATGCGATACGTGGGATTCGTACTGGGCATGGTAGGAGTATTGGCTTCTGTGTTCGCGGCCATCGTCGTAAAAATGGTGTCGGGTATTACTGACCATACGATGGCCTTGGTCTATGTGAGTGCCTGGATTGCAGTCGCTCTGGGAGTGGCTGGGTCTGTCTTTGTCTGGTGGCGCCCGCGGTGGGCGGGCCTCGGATTTGCAGTGGCCGCAGTATGGATTCTTGTGGCGGTCCACTACGTAGCGTTGCCAGCCGCTATTTTGTGGGTCGCGGCCGCGGTGGTGGCTTGGGTGGATCAGCGAAAAAAGACCCAATTGCAGCGGGAGCCATAAATAAGTCAGGGTCTGGGTCGATGACCAAAGCGGCTTGTGGTGGCTTGAAGTTTTACCTGATCGATTCCGGTTTTCGGCAGGAATCGGATGCTTTTATGTCGAAACCAGTCAGTAAGTTAGTCAAATCGATGGTCAACGGGAGGACGCCCATGGCAATGACACCGGAAGAATTGGCAGATCGGATGGGTCGAGTCATCGAACGTTTGCCGACGAAAGATCTGGTGGAATTGGTGACTGCACTGGGTCATTCTGAGGCAAGTCCCAAGTTGCCGGAAGCTCTTCGTTATAAGGCATGGAAAACCGTAGATCAGGCACGAACCAATCCCCCGCAGTTGTTGGTATTAGCCAACTCGATTCTGGCCAAGGCAATTGGCTGGGAGGGGGCTCCGTTGCTCACGAAAGAGGATGTTCGGGTGTGAACCCGAGTCGAATGACGTAATACGCGCTTCCTCGACCCAGTGACAGAACCTGTTGTTAAGTAGTAGCACTCGCGCATCGGAAGCATTTCAACAGGTTATCCTCAATCCCTTGTGGATAACTATTTCACTTATGCACAGCAATGAATGGGGTACAGGGCTTAGCTACCCCGGTTTTTCGTGGCCTTTTTATGGTTTGGATCATCTTAGCGGCAAACCCCAAGCTGCAACTAATCGTCTGCTGCATTGGTGTTTTCGCCATCAGGCTGTCGCAGAGCATGGTAAACGACCTGGAGTCAGGCATTAAAATTTGCCCGATTGGACTCTAGTATCTATGGCCGTTGCTTGGTTGCCGAGAATTTGCGGAACTACTTAAAGTTAGGAAAATTGTAGGCCCCATCGGGTTCTTGACGCTTTTGCTGGTCTGAGAAAACGATGGCCAGCAGTCTGCCGAGCCTCGCTAAAGTATCGTGCTTCAGCACCCGGGCGTTAGTTTCCGAAATGCTGCCTGCGCCCTCTAACTCCTTGCGAACTGCGACAACGGGCCGCATGAGATCCGTAGGTTGAGGCATACTCAAGTTGCCATTTGGGTGGTAAGCAATGGTTAAGCTCGGAGAGGCTCATTCGGGTTTTTTACGACGACTTGGGCTTTGCCGTTGGCTTTGGCTTCGTAAAGGCCGAGGTCCGCATGGCGCGCGAGATCCCATGCCCGGGGAGAATTGTCGGCGGTGGGGGTATCGCTGGCGATGCCGGCCGAAAACGCGAATCCAGCAATTTCTTCGATACATAGGGTTCGGCAAACGTTCAGGACTCTGAGCGTTGCCGTGCGCGCATCACTGCTCGAAGTCCCTTTCATCAACCAGCCGAATTCCTCTCCACCCAGACGACCGACAATGTCGTCGGATCGTGCATGTTCCAGAAGAACTCGCCCAAAGGCTTGCAACATAGCATCACCCATGGCGTGTCCGTAGGTGTCATTGACCTGTTTGAAGTCGTCGAGATCGAGAAAGACGAAGGAAATGGGCACGGCCATGGCGGCGGCTTGAGCGATGGCCGCCTCGGCTCGTTCCCAAAACGCTCCGGGACGCAGCAAATCCGTCAAGTCATCATAATGCGCTTGATGCTTTAATGGGGCCAGCAAATATCGCGTGACAATATAATGCACAATCAGAGCACAGATCGTTGTTAACAAGAGTTCGAGCGCGATGGCTCGATATAAAATCGTGTCAGCGGAAAGGTGAAGCCGGGGATTGGTGTTGGCCGCCCACCATCCAATCAGTGCCGTGCTGCCCGCAAAACCCACTAAGAGCAAAATAATCCAGTATTGTACAGCCTTCGGCATTTTATGGGGATCCGCATGCCACCGATCCTCATGTCGTGGAAAGCGATAATTCATTATGCGCCTCACCACACTCCTTGTTCGTCTTTGCGGCTCTAATTCCAAGGAGAACGTTGAACCCTCAGTGGTTCAAAAGCTAAGACTTCATTAAAATTATGGGACTGCACAATACCAGACGATTCGCACGCCTCATTCGTTGTTAGGAAGACTGGGACACCCGTCGAGCCCATCGTTTGCTCTAAAAGGTACGTTCAGATGACCGCTGTTACCTGTATGCTACCATGAAGCGAAGGTTGAGTCACGGTTTAACAGCGTTTAGACAACGCACGGCAACTGAGAGGGAACCACCGAGGCACATTGTTCCAAATTTTACTAAAAACCAAGCGGCCGTCATGCGCGCCGACTCGGCCTCTCCTGGTTGTCTTTGCACCGGACACCACGGTATGCCCGGAATTCAACATGCTTGCCGAGGGCGCCCTGGTCTTATCAGTGGCGGGAGACGGCGATGGACGCCTTAACTCCTGATAAATATTGCCATGGGATACGTAGAGATTTTTCTTGACCAAATCCTTTCGAACTTGTATTGTCATAATAACCTAATAGTTTCCCTTCTTATCCAGAGTGGCGGAGGGACTGGCCCGATGAAGCCCGGCAACCCCGACCAGCCAGTGGTGGGTGCCAATTCCGGAAGAACCGAGGGTTCTTCAAGATGAGAAGAGAGCGTAAGGAAGGCGCCTCTTCTTTGGGTGCGTTTTTTTTTGTGCGTGCCAGGAAATGTGCTTTGTCCAGGCTCGACGCGACAGAGGCAGGAGGAGATCAGGATGAAAATTGCTGTGCAAGGATCGTACCCGAAAATTCCGGCGGGTTCGGGTGCTAGCGTACGTACCCAAATCCAGAGGTTTGATCGTGGCTTGGGGAGTCCCAAGGATTTGGAGCGAAGTTATCGGGAGGTCACCGCACGCGTCTTGAATTTAGCCGAGGACGTCGGTTTGGATCTCACCACGGACGGACAAATTCGGTGCAATGATTGGTTTGATCCTATCGTGCGGGATATCGACAACGTCTATTCGGAAGGTTTGCTCAGACTGTTTGATAACAATTTCTATTACCGGCATCCGGTGATTCGGGGACGATTGGCTTTTCAAGGGGGAACATTGCGCTATTGGACGGAACAAGCGACTGAGATATCGAAAGTCCCGGTGAAAGTTGCCATGCCCGGCCCGTTTACGTTTTTGGCTCTGTCGGAAGATCAAAGTTATCACGACGATGACCGATTGCTGCGCGACTTGCTCGCCGTGCTCAAAATGCAGCGCGAGTCTCTGGCCGGCATAGGGGCCGTTGAGGTCCAGTGGGACGAGCCCAGTCTAGCCCGGGACGCCTCGTTGGATCCGGTGCGGGTGAGAGAAGTTTTTCACGAATTATTGGCTGAATCGAGCATTGCCCAATCGGTCGCTCTCTTTTGGGGTTCCAGATCGCATCGCTGGTTAGAGCCTTTAGCCGATTTGCCGCTCACGACGGTGTATTGTGACGCAGTGGTAGATCCTAACGTGTTCTCGGCGCTGGCAAGCACCAAGTGGCCGTTTACTGTGGGAATAGGGGCCCTGGATGCTAGAAACGTTCGACTGGAAGATCCGGCGGACCTGGCGAGGCAATTAGAACCGATTTTGCATAGGCAGTCGAGTGATCGGGTCATTTTACATCCCAGCAGCGGGTTGGAACTTCTGCCCCCGGATCGTGCCGAAGCCAAGGTTCGACGCTTGGCTGAAGTGCGAGCGGCGGTCTTGGGAACCGTTAAGTCTTAAGAGAGTGAGGGACGATTGGATGAGCCAAATATTGAAGACTACATCGGTGGGGAGTTTTCCCAAGCCCCCGGAATTGATGGAGGCACGCATTCGGTTTCGCAAGGGGGATATCACTCGAGACCAACTGAGCGCAGCCGAACGTGAAGCGACTAAGGCAGTAATTCGCTTGCAAGAAGATCTCGGTCTCGATATCTTAGTCCACGGGGAAATGGAACGGGGCGACATGGTAGCCTATTTTGCGGAGACTTGGCAAGGGTTCGAGGAGTCTTTGCCGGTCCGCTCGTATGGCAATCGATATTACCGTAAACCGATTGTGGTCGGTCGGGTCGGAGCTAAGAGAGGGTTGACCGTCGAGGCCTGGAAGGAAGCCCAAGCGCTGACTGCGAAACCGATGAAGGGAATGCTGACGGGGCCGTACACCATCTGCGATTGGTCATTCAATGCATTTTATCCCGATCGCCGTTCGCTGGTCCTAGACTTGGCTGAGATTGTCCATCAGGAGGCTTTGGCGCTCGAAGAGGCGGGGGCAGAGTATATCCAAATTGACGAGCCGGCTATTTCTACCCGACCAGAAGAACTGGAATTAGCCATCGAAGCTATGGCCGTAGTGACTACAGGGCTTAATACTCACACCATCAGCCATATTTGCTATGGCGATTTCGATACGATTTACCCGAAGCTGCTCGACTTACCGGTGGATCAATTGGATCTCGAAGTGGCCAATCAAGGGTTTCAATTGCTCGATTTGATTGCCGCGCACCCCTGGCCGAAGCAAAAGGAACTGGCACTCGGGGTGGTGGATGTGCATTCGCATGGTCTGGAGTCTATCGCTTCGGTGAAAGAAGGGATATATAAGGCTTTGGAGACCGTACCAGCCGATCGTCTCTACATCGACCCCGATTGTGGCTTAAAGACTCGTACCTGGGAGGAGGCCGAGGCCAAGTTACGCCTCATGATGGAGGCGGTCCGGGAAGTCCGGCAAGAATTGGGGTCGGAATAGGGTGGATGACCTTGCGGTTGCGGTTCAAAACCAGGGTACGTTGATTGGCGATGGCGCCGCCGGTACGGAGTTTGCTCGGCAGGGATTTGAAGCGCGTGACATCGCACTGCTGCCTGTCACCCAGGGCCAGGCGGTGATTGATCTTCATTTGGAGTACTTAAAGGCAGGGGCTCGGGTGTTAGAGACGCATACCTTTGCCGCCAATCGTTCCAAGTTTCAACAGGCCGGGGTTGGGGCCGACGTATATGCTGTCAATCGCAAGGCGGCCCAATCGGCGCGATATGCACGGGACATTTTTGGCGACAACGCGTGGATTCTCGGCGCAATTGGACCCTTGGCGCTGCCTGTTGCCTCGAACGTTCTCCGCGGGATTCCTAGTGAGGAAGCCCGGGATATTTACCAAGAGGTGGTGGCGGGTCTCTTGGCAGGGGGCGTCGATGGCTTTATCGTGGAGACGATGTCTGAAATGTCCACGGTGGCGGCGGCGGTGAGCGCGATTCGCGCCGAGAGTTCGCTGCCGATCGTCGTCAACTTTGCTTTTTCACCCGAAGGGACAACGCTTTATGGGCTGACCCCGGAACAGGCAGCAGAGGCTGCAGCTGGTTTGCCCGGAGGCCCTCCATTTTTGATTGGCGCGAACTGCGGAACCGGACCTAGTCTGTTGCTAGATGCCATCTTGCGCATGGCCCCAATTGCCGAACGTCTTAAGATGGGGTTGGCGGCTTTCCCTAACGCCGGCCAACCTCAGTGGGCCGATGGGCGGGTCCGTTACCCAGCGAGCCCGCAGTACGTGGCACGTTTAGCCCAGGCGCTCAAGGCGGCCGGTTCTGTGCTGGTCGGAGGATGTTGCGGGACCGGGCCTGATCATATTCGCGCGTTGGCCTCAGCGGGACCAGAATTGATGAAACCGCCCTCGCTGCATTGGCTTGGACGAAGTCTGGACGAGTCCGATAGTGCCGAACCGAAAGAGTGGAGTGTTCCCAGCAGCCGTGGGGTGAGTGAAATTTTAGCCGAACGCGGCTTTGTTATTAGCGTGGAACTGGATCCACCGCGTGGCGTAAACATGCGGCGCCTGGTGGAAGCAGCAGAGCGCATGCACCGAGCCGGCGCCGATCTCATTAATGTGGCCGATAGTCCGATGGCCCGGGTGCGCCTGTCGGCTAGCGCTACGTGTCGCATTGTACAAGAAAAGGTGCCGATTAGCACCATCTTGCACTTTACGACTCGCGATCGGAATTTAATGGGACTGCAGAGCGACCTATTGGGCGCATACAGTTTGGGTATCAAGAACGTCCTCTGCTTGACCGGAGATCCTCCCGGATTGGGTGACTATGCGGCAGCCACTGCGGTCTATGACTTAGATTCGATCGGATTAGTCAAAGTCACTCAAGCCTTAAATCAGGGAGTCGACGCCGTCGGACTGAAATTGGGAAGTCCTACCGCGTTTGAGACCGGCGTGGGCTTAAATCCCAATGCGCCTTCGTTGGCAGAAGAGAGAGAGCGCTTCCGACGAAAATTGGAAGCCGGCGCCAACTTCGTAATGACCCAACCGGTGTACGAGGTTGGACAGTTGTTGAAGTTTCTGGAGGCATTCGGTCCCGTCGCCGTCCCCATTTTGGTGGGCGTAATGCCGCTGGTCTCCTTGCGACAAGCGCAATACCTTAATAACGAAGTGCCGGGGATTACGGTCCCTGCCGCCATTCTCGCACGGATGGAACACGCTGGCGACGGTGCCGACGGCAGTCAGATTGGTGTAGAACTGGCCTTGGAATTTTTGGACCAAGTGAAAAACATCGTACAAGGGGTCTATTTAGTTCCATCGTTCAACCGGGTGATTCCCTTGGTCCCCATTATTGAACATCTTCGCCGTCGGCATCGGTCGTCCGCGAGTATCGCGGACCAAAAAACTCAGCGCCCTTCTCAAGTGGTCAGTCACAATGACCCGCACATGCCTCTTAAAGACGCTTAAAAAATGGAAAGGCATGCCTGGTGGAGGACACGGAGGTTAGGATTGGAACAGAACCGGGGAGGATTAAGTCACCATGTTGGTAGTGCAAAAGTTTGGGGGAAGTTCGGTCTCGACGATAGGGCACATTGAGCGAGTCGCGGCCAAAATCAAGCAGGCCGGCGCTGACGGCCACCGCGTGGTCGTCGTGGTTTCCGCCATGGGAGATTCCACCGACGACTTGGTAAGCCTGGCTAAAGCCGCCAATCCGGATCTGCCGAGCCGAGAAATGGATGCGCTTTTGGCGACTGGAGAAATTCAGACCACTGCGCTGTTGGCCATGGTGTTGCTACGGATGGGGGTTTTGGCGAAATCCTTTACTGGCCGCGATGCTGGAATCCTGACCGACCATCACCATCGCCGGGCCCATATTCTCTCGGTCGATGCCTCGAGACTTCAACGCGCCATTGAGGAAGGCATCGTTCCGGTAGTGGCTGGATTTCAGGGCGTCGACGAGGCAGGCAATGTGACTACGCTTGGTCGCGGGGGGTCGGATTTGACGGCGATTGCCTTGGCGAGTGCGCTAAAAGCCGATCGCTGCGAAATCTTTTCTGATGTGGCCGGGGTATTTACCGCCGATCCGCGGATTGTCTCGGATGCGGTTCCGCTCGACCATTTGAGTTATGACGAGATGGTTGAACTGGCTAGTCAGGGGGCGCAAGTCCTGCAAACGAAGGCCGTCGAGTATGCTCGCAGCAATCAGGTGGTGATTTACGCGCGGTCGACTTTTCATGAGGCCCAGGGGACGCGTATTGTCGCCAAAAATCTTGACAATCCGTCGGTTACGGCGGTGGCAGTCGCTAAAAAGATCGTGAAAATCGGGTTGGTCGGAGTGCCGGATGCTCCCGGGGTGGCCGCCCATCTCTTTTCCCGTTTGGCTGAAAAAAGCATTGATGTGGATTTGGTGATTCAGTCGCTGTCCCATGACCGACTGAACGATATTGCCTTCACGGTGAGTGAAGAGGATTTGGAAAAAGCTCAGCACATTGCTCAGATGGCATTGGTCGAACTCCATGGCGCGGACCTGATTGTCGACGCCAACGTCTCTAAGGTGTCGGCCGTGGGTTCGGGAATGCTTGGACGACCTGGGGTAGCCGCTCGATTCTTTCAGGCACTGGCGGATGCCGAGGTGAATATTCAGATGATCGGGACCTCAGAAATCAAAATTTCCTGTATTGTTGCTCGAAATGATGCTGAACGCGCGATCAATGCATTGCATCAGGCGTTTGCACTCGGGAGAGCCAAACCCGAGTCCAACCCCTCCACTGCAAATTAATCAGGGACTGAGGCCTTCATTGCCAGGACCCCTGGGCGTCACCGGAAGGCGGGATATAGCGCCCCCGGCAGTCCGGTGCGGAGAACTGAGGATCCGGTTAGTTTTTAGACAACGGATTGGAAGGCCCATCGCGATGGGAGCATTGGCTCTGGACCGCATCGTTGGGGGTTGTTTGTGCTGGCAACGTGCGGTCCCGATCGTAATGGCCACGGCCTTCTCATCGAAGACATCCGGCCTATACTTGTGGTGCTAAAGCATGGAGACTCCGGCTTCGCGAAAACAGGCGAAGACGGTCGCACTGGGCGAGACAAGACCCCGTTAGATTTTCCCGGCCGAGTCTAATGACAGGTTAGAATCCGCAGGTTGTGAGGGGAACGAGGATGGATCCGACGTTCGTTCCCCTTCCCTTCAACCTCGGCTGAGCGATTGATCCGTTGGCACATTCCCTCGAAGGTCTTTCTATTAGAAGAAGATCGGGGCATCGACCCCTATCCCCCCACTCGAGTGCCCCGATAGGCCAGTGATAGCCTAAAAATTGGGTGAGAGCCGATATGCTCAGTCTTTTCATGGTGCATCACGCCTGAGATAGAGATAGAGATAGAGATTGAATTGCCACACTCTCAGATTTTGTGGCATCAAACGGAGGAACGATGACGGCTGGTCTGGATAAAGAGTCTGGCCGCTTCACTCCGTGCCGAGACCGAAGCGCATATGGGCCACGCTTGATGATAGCTGCGGCAGAATCCCTCTTACCCGTCTGGCCGCAACGTCTCTAAGAGCGGGTTTTATTCGTCGGCAAGATACCTAAGGATGATCTAAATCCTGATGGGCTTCGTCTGAAATCGACAGCTGCGCGAACCTGCGCTGTCTTTTCATCGTCTAAAATGACGAGCGAATTTGGTGCTGAAGCCAAATAGGCTCGGTATAATGACGGTGCACCGCAGTGAAAGCCTAGAGATCGGTGAGCTAGGTCTCTGCTCAGCGATATTGGCCTACGGATGCTAAGTAGAGTACAGGCTGGAAAGGTTTGTTTTGGTATGTATCAACGAGTTCGGGAGGAATCGATAATGATGTTAAAGCAGGTGGTTCGTCTACAAGGAGGGCAAATTTCCTTATCCACAGAGGTTTTGCAAGCATTAGGGATTAGTGCTGGAGATTCGGTCGTGCTGTATCAAATGGGGGACGAAATTCAGATGCGTCGGCATGAAATCGAGAAAGACCAAACGGCGTCTGGGCTATAGGGCTACTAAACGGATAAATTCGCTGCGACCGCGGCTGGTCTATTGGACGGGAAGACAGCTATGAATTCCCGCCTCGGAGGGGTGAGAAGAACCCCAGGGACCTGGTGCAGAAGTTCTAAAATCTGGACCGAGAAGCCTGTAACCAGCGTGGCTAAGACCGTGTAACGACGATTTTTGGGATTTCATCGAGTCCCCTATGGCTAGGGTTGAAAACGTGTAGATATATACTCGGCATTAAAGATCTGATACTGGCACCGATCAGGTTTGAGTGCCACAGCCCTCTTGATCAAGGAGGACGTTTCAATTCTTTAGTGCCGAATATATAGCTGGTCATTTATTTGACTGAATGAGGATTGAAGATTAATTCGAGGCGGAATGAGGAACAAATCACGTGGATCGGAGAGGATCTTTAAGTATTTAGATATCAAACCGGCGATGGCGTAAAATCATTGCCTGAATTCCGCTGAGAACGCCCATCATGCAGGAGGAAGAATGCGGCTAAACCCGATATAATTAACATAACGTCATGTTCCCAGGGGGGATGTGACCTAATACGATCTGCCAAATCGCATGATGCGAACGGGGGACCCAGATTCATCGGGGCGAACATTCAATGAGGGCCGCTTTCCGCCCCAGCCCGTCAGCTTACCTCGTCGGCAAGGAAAGCCTCGGTTCATTTACGCCCGGGGTGGTCCCGGGCATTTTTGTGCCCAGACGTCGATTTGAAATGGTGAGGATTAGAAAGGAGTGGCCATGGGATACCCGTTAGAGAAAGCCTCGGCGATGGGGCGCGAGCGTTCGGTCGAGAACCTGAGCACCGCCGACGTCTCGAAAATTTCATACCATCGCCACATGCCTTGGCTGGTGGTCAGTGCCTTAATCGCCTGTTGGTGGGTCGTGTCTGCGCTACATATCTTTACCCCGCTCGCGCTTCCGTCTCCAGTCCAGGTAGTCCGCGATGGGTATGTCATTGCGACCACAGGATACAACGGATACAGCCTTTTAGATAATATCGGGGCGAGTGTGCTTCGAATTGCGGTGGGATTTTTTGCCGCCATTCTTGTCGGAGTGCCAGTTGGACTGTGGATGGCGTCAAGTAAACTTGTGTTCAACGCCATCGACCCATTGTTGCAGTTCTTTCGACCGATTCCTCCATTGGCGTACATTCCAGTGATGATCATTTGGTTTGGAGCCGGGCAAATGTCGAAGTTTATTCTGATTTTTGTTTGCACGATTCCCATCATCATCATTAACGCCATGTCTGGTGCCAAGAATGTCCAAGAAACTCGGATCCGGGTGGCCCAAGTCTTTGGCGCGGACAGGCGCCAACTCTTGCGCTATGTGATTTTACCCTCGGCGCTGCCCGAGATTTTTACGGGCATGCGTGTCGGTATCGGGGTGGCGTGGACGTGCTTGGTGGCGGCCGAAATGATCGCCGCTCAGACCGGCTTGGGGGCGATGATTTTGACGGCAGGTAACGAATTGCGCACCGGCGTGGTCTTTGTTGGCATTATTTTGATTGGGATTATTGGCTATTTGATGGAGTTGACGATCCGAACGGTCGAACGCCGATTGATTCCCTGGAAGGGCAAGGCGTAATCCATCCTTGGTGAGGAGTGACAGTATGTTGAAAATGCGTTCGATGACCGGGCTATTCGGGCTGGGAGTATTGCTGGGGGTAGGATTGTCCGCTTGCGGCAGTGTGTCGGCCTCGTCTAAAGCAGGGCCGAGGGTAACGATAGGGTATGAAAATGCACCGGATCCAGAGGCGGTGGCGATTGAGCAGCATTATTTTCAAAAAGACATGCATGCTCGCGTGAAGCTCATTTATTTCTCGTCGGGGCCGACCGCCTTGGACGACTTGGCCTCGGGCAAGCTGGACTTTATGACCACCCTGGGAAATCCTCCGACCGCATCGGCGATTGCCCGAGGGGTTCCCTTGAAGGTGATCTGGGCGATGGAACGGTATACTACGGCTGAGGGCTTGGTGGTCAGAAAGTCGAGTCATATCAATAGTCTCAAGGCACTCGAAGGAAAGACGGTAGCTTTGGTCGAGGGGTCGACTTCACCTTTTGAATTAGACACCGCGCTAAAATTGGATGGGGTCCCTCTTTCACGAGTCAAAGAAGAAAATATGAGCCCGCCGGATATGGTTTCGACCTGGAAGACTAAGCAAATCGACGCAGCCTACACCTGGGTGCCTTTTGTCAGTGCGATGGACGCATCGGGTGGTAAG
>JAMCVM010000112.1 GCA_023475835.1 Bacillota bacterium
GCGATTGGGACTCGCACACCGCAAAGTGGCCCCGATTCCCGCGAAAGCGAAGCCCGAGGTCCAGGAACAATTTCTCGCCGAGGAATTGAATCCGGTCCTGGAGGAAGCCAAACACGGCAAGCGTCACGTGTTCTTTGTCGATGCCTCGCACTTGGTATTCGCGGCCTTTTTAGGCTCCCTCTGGTGTTTTACCCGGAAAGATCCACGTATTGTCCCCAAAACCGCGGAACCTGTCCCGCAAGCGTGGTCACCCAATTGATAGAGAGAACAAAAGTTTTAAATGTCCTTAACCTGACAACATTGGGGTTGGCCATGAACGTCTCCCTTTCATTGGTTCAATTTCTGGTCTCCCGAGGTGAGCCCCAATTGCGGCTGATCTCGCATGTCGACCGAAATCGTGAAGGATTCTGGTCCGAACCAGCCCTGGGACCAAGCCCGACGCCCATCTGTCCGCTGAGAAGTGTTTGGCGACAACCGACTGCGATTCAGCAGCCGTGGTGATGGGTGGGGTGCCGGCCATGGATGTAAGTCCTGGACCGGGTTTTAAGGTCAGCACCAACCATGCGGATGAGGCGAAGCGAGTGGCAATGCCATGGGCCCCTAGCGCCGTTGGTCGATGTCGCAGCGGATGGCGTCGTCCGTCAGCGCTCAAATACCACGCCCGGCACTCTTTTTCTATATCACTGTAATCAAAGTGTATAAGCCAAAGGCCATCACGAGACCGGAGACGGCCAATACCAGATAGCGGTAAAAGCCCTGCATCCGAAATTGAGGAGGTAGCGCCCGGGCCTCCAGGGCCAGCAAGAACCCGAGGACCACGGGCAATAAGATGGCATTCATCACTTCCACGTCGATGGTCAGTTGCACCAAGTCGATGCTGGCAATGACGACTAGGGCACCCAAGACATGGGCCAAGGTATAGATGATATAGAATCCGGGCGCGTCTTTGAGCCGATGATTTAAGCTGTGAGGAAGGCCAAAGACTTCACTAATACCCCAGGCTCCCGCCAACGACGCTACCAGCGCGGCGACAAAACCCGCGCCCAAAATACCCGCCCCCCAAATCAATTTGCCCACGATCCCCCCCAAAACCGCACTCAACCCACGGCTAATTTGGGAAACCGATTGCAAACTGGTAATATGGTGACTTCTGAGTGTGGCCGCGGCGGTAATGACAATCGCAATCATAATCGCTTGCGTCATCACCGCGCCAATTCCGGTGTCCCATCGCGCCGTTTTTATTTGACTCATCGTCCATTTTTTGTCAATTACCGCGCCCTGTTGGTAAAAAATCATCCAAGGCATAATTACCGCACCGACATTGGCGGCTAACAAGAAGAGATATCCTGAATGCAAGATCGGCACGGTCACCATTCCCCGGGTCAGGGCGGATAAATGCGGATGAGACCAAATCGCGGTGACGAAAAAGGCGACTTCCAACGATCCTAAGGCAATTCCAATCCATTCTACCCGTTGGTAGGATCCCGATAGCCCAATCGCTATCAACGCGATCGCGGCCATACTCACTCCGAGCCAGACCGGCAGGCCCATCAGTTGGGAGACTCCAGAGATGCCAGAAAATTCCGTAATCAAAGCGCCGACCGACGCTAAGAACAGCGCGCCAACCGAGACAAGTCCCCATCCCAGACCAAACTGCTCTCGGATCGCTTCGCCGTGTCCCTTTTGGGTGACAATGCCCAGGCGAACCGTCATCTCTTGTACCATGAAGAGAATAGGCATCAAAATCACTTGCGGCAAAATCATCGTATAGCCCCACTGCACCCCTGATTGGGCTGCGGTAATCGCACTCCCTACATCGGTGTCGGCAAGCATGACCATAATTCCTGGTCCGATAAACGCTAAAAGAAATAACATGCGGTTTCGACGTTTGGCATGAAACATCCATGAAAGCAGGCCATTGGCCATATTCGGATCCCCTTCGGCGACAGTTAGCTAGCGCTAATTATCTTAGGCTCACTATCCTCTGTCAAGGGGATGGCAAGAAGAATGGCCCCCGATTGGCTTAGACCCGGTTAAGGGTAGACGCGATCCCCCACCAAAAGACGGCATCCGCCCTCAGTACTTTTAGCGGGACGTAAACTCTCCATCAACGCCTCCCCGATCCCCGGACGCCAAACGCCCTCTTCACTTTCTTTGGGCAACGAAAAGCTTTCAGCCGCGCCGAGCGCGGCCAGCGCTAGCGCCCAGGACTCAGGCAACGGCGCGACGAGGCAAAGCCTTTCGCCACTCAGCGGATGAGCGAATCCAAGCCGCCAGGCGTGCAACGCTTGGGTATCAAATCCCGGCCCAGGCCGGCCCCCATACAATCCATCGCCCACCAAGGGATGGCCCAGTGAACTCAGATGCACGCGAATTTGATGAGTCCGCCCCGTCTCGAGTTTCAACAAAACCAAGCTACAGTGGGGCCACTCAGCCAACGTAGTAAAGTGGGTGCGCGCCGCTCGCCCCTGACGCTCTACGGCCATGCGCACCCGATTCTTTCGATCCCGCCCCACCGGCGCATCCACGATCCCGGATCGGGGTTCGATTTTGCCTTCACACAGCGCTAGATACCAGCGATCCACCAGACGCTGGGAAATCGCCTGAGTCATCTGCTCTTTGACTGCCGAGGTCCTTGCCACCACCAGACAGCCCGTCGTATCTTTGTCAAGCCGATGGACGATGCCCGGACGAAAATCACCGCTCTCATCGGATGCCTCCAGCCAAGGCAATAGATAGTGCACCAAGGTCTCGTCGGTATGGCCCCGCGATGGGTGCACGACCAAACCTTTAGGCTTATTCACGACTAATAAGGCGTCGTCCTGATACAAAATGCGCTCGGGCTCAAACGCGTCTCGAGGAGTCGCCATCGGCGGTAGTTTAGCAGCCACCGCAACTGTGACCTCAATCCGGTCGCCTGCCTGAACCAAGTCATTAGCCCGCACCAGCGCACCGTTTAAACGAACCTGTTGCCCGCGAATGGACCGCTGCCACGCCGTACGGGACGTGTCCGAGGCATCGCTCAAAAACCGATCGATGCGAATCGGGGCTTGGTCACCCGGAACGAGAATCGTTCGCGTCGCCCTCTCCGTCGCTTCCTTCATCGTGCGCTTTCGCCTCCACACTCTCACGCCGCCAGAAATCCACCAGCACCAACCCCATCCCAATCACAATCGAAGCATCGGCAAAATTAAACACCGGCCAATAACGAAAATGGATGAAATCTATGACCTGGCCAGCCACCATCCGATCCCACAGATTGCCCATAGCCCCCCCAGCCAAAAGGCCGAGACCCCAAATCATCCGTCTTTCCATCGCCGCCCGACCAAAGGTCACCCACAATACGCCTAGGAGCAAGATAAAGGCGACAACGATGAAGAGAATGTCGCGGTGGGCCAGGACGCCAAAAGCCGCCCCGCTGTTGAGGATGTACGTGAGATCCAGCACGTGTGGAATCAAGACAATGGACTGGTCGATGGCCATGCGCTCCGCCACTAATCCCTTGGTCACTCGGTCCAAAATAAATACTGCCAACGCCAACCCAACGACTTGAAATTGATGAGGTCTAATTTTCATCGTAAGCTTTCCTCCACGGCCAAGACCGCTTGGCAACGCCGACACAGCCCTGGGTCTCCGCCCTGGCCCACATCGGGAGTATATCGCCAACAACGTTCGCAGCGAAGGTTTTCGGTCTTGACTGCAGTTGCACTGAGATGCTCTCCGAACACCACGTCCACTTTGACCGTCATGGTAACCTCGGTCAACAGCGCTGCATCTTGTTCTCGGCCGAAAGCGGCCTCGTCGCGGGGCACGGTCAAGAGGACTTCCGCCTCCAGTGAATTGCCAATGGCCTTGCTTTCACGCAAGCCTTCCAACGTTTTCAAGATGATGTCTCGATCACGCAGCACCCGGTCCATCCGCGCCTTTTCATCCTCGCTGTACCCAATCGCCAGCGTCTTGGGCCATGATGCCAAATGCACCGAAGGCAAGCGATCTTCCGCCAAAGGCATCATTTGATAAATTTCTTCAGCCGTAAAAACCAAGATCGGCGACATGGCCAAGACCATCGCCGTAAGAATGTGATGCAAGACCGCCTGGGTTTCTCGGCGCAGACCATCATTCACGGCCAACGTATACAGCCGATCCTTGATGACATCCAAATAAAGGCTCGACAACTCGATCGTCACTAACCGGATCAAGCCATGGACCACGCTATGAAACTGGTAGGCTTGATACGCCTGTCGGGCGCCCTCGAGCCACCGGTCCACTGCGGCCATGGCCCACCGATTCAGCGGATCTTGAATCCCGTCAGCCTGGGCTTCGGGCTTAGGCTGATAGTCACCGAGATTTCCCAATAGGAAGCGGACCGTGTTCCGAAACTTGCGATAGGTCTCTGCCATCTGTTTCATCAAATCGTCTGAAATTCTCACGTCGGTCCGATATTCGCTGGATGCCACCCAAAGGCGCAGAA
>JAMCVM010000167.1 GCA_023475835.1 Bacillota bacterium
TAGGGCTTAATGAACTATGTCCTCCGAGACCGCGCTCCGCAGGAGACCGGCGCGAGCCCATCTCGGAGAAGCCATCCTGTCCCTCAACTCGCCCTCCGCTACACCACAAAACGCCATCGATCGGCCCCGCGTTGTCAGAATAGAGAGAAAAGTTTTGGGTGATTAAGGACTTACGTCGTCGGGTACTACGGTGGTCGAAATGCCTTGGGTGTTGATCAGCAACCAAATTCAGCAATTGAGTTCGCAAATGAATGAGCGCTTTAATGATCAACGTTTACGCTTCGAGGACCGCTTTGACCAAGTCGAGAAACGCTTTGAGCAAGTCGATAAGTATTTGGAACTGCTCGAGGAGCGATTGACCTTTCACAATAGTACCTGGCTCATTATCGTCTTCGCCTTACTCACGTTGGTATTAGGCGCTTTGCTGTCTCCCAAACTGTAATCCCTATAGTTGTCTTTGCGCCTCTTCCCCTGCAATGATGCTTGAAATGCTTGTCATGACATGGATCGTATGATCACGACTGAAAGCCCTCGCTCTTGGGCTATACTGCGCGCGGGACACACTTGACGATTTGGCCGCGAAGCCGGGATCACTCCAACATCCCACTAAACAAGGCTTTCGGGGATCCGATCAATCTCCTAAAAAACGAAAACTTTGACCCGCGGGCAGTATAACCGTTCTGAGTTTCGCCGTGGCCGCCGTAGTCCGTGACCCAGGACCCGGATATCTCAATCGCTCTAATCTTCCACAAGTCGGAAGCTGACGTTTTGTGTCCATATATACTGTTGCAAATCTAAACCAATATGAGCATCACAACCGATCAGGGACCGCGAGAACGATGGTTTCATGGGCGCACCCCAACTGCCCTTATTCCAAGCTCCACAGCCATCGCGAGCGCAAAGTCGCTCACTACCTTAAACGTTTTTGGTCTGTCTATACGGAATCGTCGTCGATGCCGTGATCACTCCCTTTCGTGCTAGGAAGCGTGAGTAGGCTCGCCCACCAGGGGAGGCCTTACTTCCGCTGGCGGCTAGTCAGATTGCGACCAGTATTTTGGTTGATCGCGGCGATCCCAGGACTTTCCCTGCCGCGGGCTTGCTTGCGGACTAGCGCCAAGGGCATGCCCTCGCTGCGCTGGCTCTTTATGGGATGGCCTATCCGATCCACCCCGCAGGCGCTCTGGCCTTCGAGCTTTTATCTCCAGTCCCCGGGTTCCGCTCGGTCTAAACCTGGGGTCACCCTCACGCTTGCCTCTGCTCAGGTGCGCCAACTGGAGGTCGACGCGACCTCGACCACCGCGGTTCGGTCCAACGAATCTCGTTCCTCTTATCCACTAACAGATTGAAATCCTACTCACCATGTGAATGAAAGCAGGCCTTCCGTCTGGAGTCATCCCTCGATGGATCCCTTCGCCAATGCCCTATTTCTTTACAGGGAGTTATAGCATATCTTTAATGAGGGAGGTCATACGATGACGCAGTTAGTAATGCAACGTCCTCATCTGCAAAATCTGCCTCGGATCTTGTTGCCCAGTGGATGTACTGTGCGGAAGGCGAATGCGAGCGAACAAGACGAGCGCGAGTTGGCTGGCGTTCTGTCAACGGCATTCAGCGAGGAGTGGAGCCAAGAGTTGGTCCGCCAACGGCTCACCCGCGCGACCGATGTTCGCGCTGTATACGTGGTTGTGTCAAACGGGCACATTGTAGCCACCGCATCGAGTCGGTGGATTCCTGAACGATACCCAGGGTTGGGATATGTCCACTGGGTCGCAACGCATTCGGAGCATACTCGGGGTGGACTAGGAGCCTACGTATTTGCGCAAGTTCTGAACGATTTTGTGGAACGCCAGTACCCGGCTGCGGTGTTAGAAACGGATGATTTCCGAATTCCCGCCATTCGCATCTACCTTCGGTTTGGATTTATTCCGGTATATGCTGTGGCCGGCGAGGACCACCGTAGTCGATGGAGTCGCGTATTCGAGAATATGTTTGGCCCGCCATTGAGTCAATCAATTCCATAATAAGACCCAAGTCCTGTAAAGAAGGAAACGAGGATTTGTGGAATTCCGTGGCTCCGTTAGCCCGATCGATCCCACACCCCTCCTCGGTCAATCAGTATGCTGAGTGCTTCGAGAATGCGGCGCTGATAGGGCAGCACCGCGATCCATGGATACACTAGGCGAAGGTCGCCCCGGACGGCCGCCGAAGGTGTACGGACGGAACACCTCGAAAATTACGGTTTCCGCGGGACGTTTCACCTTGCGATAGGGCCATTGGAGCAGGGCTTGATCATTGAGTTCCGGGCGAACGACCGCTCGCATAGAGCGAGCCAATTCAAGCGCCGACAAGCGCCAATCGCCTAATCTGGCGACTCGAGCAGGATTTTCCAGCCAGAAGGCTCCCAGATGAATCGGAGATTTCGTCCACCGACACCGGTGCTCATTTTAATCGTGGGGATCCTGGCCTTGGTACTCCTAATGCGCGGTCTTGTCATCCAGGGCTAGATTACTGAGGTGAAGTGTCAAGGTGGTTCACCGTTCGGGTTCGGTTTGGATGCTTTCGGGGTCGGCTCGGTCACCTGACACTCGACGAGATACTCGGTCCCGGGTCCGATGAGAGCGCCTGCTTGCTGTCGCCCACGATGTTGGACCGGGATCTCCGGCGGCACGGCGGTTGTGACGACAATGCGCCACTGGAGGAACCTTCCTCCCCGTAACCAGGCCCCGCCTTGTGCGGCATCCGGGGCACGGCGAAATAGTCTATATTCGGTGAAGCCGCTACGCAGGGTGGGGATGGGTCAAAAATTTTTGGGGATTTTTTTGTGAACAACAGGCCCAGGGAACTGAATTTTTTGTTTTTCTTGACGTATCATGAGCCGCAGGAAACGAACGAGGCCCTCTTGGCAGCGATTTTCCCATACCTCTCCGGAAGTAAATCTTCAGCCGTCCTGAGACGGCTCGACGGCGTGGGCTGACCTGCGTGTCCTGCGAGAGTCTATCGACGATTTACCCTGGGCTTATGACTCCACCGTAAAGATAGTACTGCGCCTTCGCACAGAAAATCTGAGCCTGCGAGCGGCCCGTGAGGCCGTCAAAGCCCAACGGATCGAATTCGCTCCCCCGTTCTATGGCCGAAAATGCGAAAAACCACCCCATCCTGCTCCCAGGGTAGAAACTGGCGGCACGAGAACGGGGAAACCTACAGCACCACAGGCAGCGCTATCGCTGGGTCGGTGAGTGGAGGGGACAGGATGCGGTCGAACGCGATCGCCGAAGGGGAGACCCTCACTGCTTCAGCCGCGGATCCTAGTGAACTCCCTTTTCGCACCCTCGAACCGAGTGATATATCCAAGATTTTGCTACCAGATCGAAGCCATGGTATGGTCCCGGCCGTCACCGATGCTCGATGGCCACCCTCGGCCCATTCGTCCCCTCCTCCCCAAGACGGTTTCGTTGTCCAATACTGGGGGCCTTGACAGGGGAGCAAACGAAGCCGTCGGGCCAGCGTTGATCCAACCGATAGGTCAGACAGGCTTCGCCATCCCCAAATGTAGCGTGCCCTGGGAGCCAGGTCAACGCTGCGCGCCTCCCCTGCCCACCCGGAGCTTAGTCTAAATATCGTCCACTTTCGGGATTCAATCCACTTTCTCCGATGGATTTTCGGTTGCCTGTGCCACGGTTCTCTGCTTGACGCCACTAATTTCACGGAATATAATCCCCATAGTGTACTTAGTCTTTAGGGGTGGGCGATTTGTTGGAATGTGAGCATGTGGGATTCGAATATCAGCGCCGTCCCATTTTTCAGGACTTAAGCTTTACCGTGGAGCAGGGAAGCTGGTCGAGCATTGTGGGTCCCAGCGGTATCGGTAAAACCACACTCTTATATTTGCTTGCCGGTTTCCTCAAGCCGACCCGGGGTCAAATCCTCGAATCGGGATCGCCAATTGTTGGCCCCGGAGTGTCTCGTGGGGTGGTGCTTCAAGATTTGGCGCTGTTCCCCTGGTTGAACGTACTAGGCAATGTCAGCTTTGGCCTCGACATGACCAATATGCCACGGGACCAAAAGATCGCCCGGGCGATGGCTAATTTAGCCATGGTCGGCTTGGCGGACCATGCTCATGACCGCATCGACCAACTCTCTGGGGGTATGCGCCAGCGCGTGGCCTTGGCCCGAACCCTGGCGATTGGTCCCCGCATCCTGCTGCTAGACGAGGCGTTTAGCGCCCTTGACGCCAATACACGGAGCATTCTTAGCATTGAGCTGCGAAGCATTCACGAGCGCCAGCATCTTACCACCATTCTCATTACGCATTCCATTGACGAGGCGTTGGCGGTCAGCGACCGGGTTATCGCCATCAATGGCCATCCCGCCGAAATTCGAGGCGACCTCACCGTGCCCCGGGGTGAGGATCGCGCGCTCCTTCAGTCCTGTCATGACACCGTCTTGTCCTGGATCGCCTAGCGCTCCGAATCCATCTAAGGAGGTTTTTCAACATGAAACTGTGGCATCCGATCTTTCGCCGCTGGCGCGCTTCGGTCATGGCATTGGCTTTTCTGGGGTTCTTCGCCGTCCCCACCCAAGCCGCCGATCCTTCGCTCACCATCGGCTATGTCCCGGTGCTTGGTCTCACCCCGGCCCTGGTCGCCAATTCGCTGGGGATCTACGCCAAGGAAGGCCTAAACGTGCATCTGGCCGCGTTTGCCAGCGGCCCCGCGCTATATCAAGCGATGGCCGGAGGTCGTGTCCAAATGGCCTATGCCGGGGTGCCGGCGTTGTTGGAGTGGGGATCGCGGGGGCTCCAAGTCAAAGCGGTAGCGAACGTAGAAGATGGGACCTTCGACCTGATGGCCCGCAGGGGGTACCACGGTGCCATTGCCGGTGCCACCATCGGTGACGTCGGACCGGGTAGTGGACAGGACGTGATGCTTCGGGGATTTTTGCTCCCTGCCCATCACTTGGCCCTATCGAAGGTCTCGGTTCGCTATCTGCCGTTGTCCGATATGTTGGGCGCCCTCTCTAGCGGTCAATTGGACATGGCTTTATTGGGTGCCCCGCAGTCGACCTTAGCAAGGTTAAAAGGAGCGACGGTAGTGGCTTCGGTACCCGACCCCGGCTTTATCCTCTTGGCTACCCAAAAGCTTATCCATGCGGAGCCGCAAGTTGTGGCGAAGGTGGTTCAGGCGCACATTGAGGCGATTGCCTATGTGCACCGACATCCTGCCGCGGCAGCGGCCATTTTGGCTAAGGACTTAAACATTCCCGCGGTAGTCACCGCCAAAGGTAGGACCGAATCGCCCACCAAGGTCGTGGAGATCGGCCTGAAGACGATGCATTTCCATGCCACGTTTGCCGCTTCAGATTTTTCGCTGTACCAGAAGATGAATCAACAGCTCGTGAAATTGGGGCTCACCCAGCACTTGGTCAAAGTCCGCTCGTTCTTTGATTTGCATTGGCTCCACTGATGCGGCCAACCACGCTCCGTCATCATCGTCGGTGGCACTGGGGCTATGCCTCCGTGCCCATCGTCCCATGCCACGTTTGCCGCTTCAGATTTTTCGCTGTACCAGAAGATGAATCAACAGCTCGTGAAATTGGGGCTCACCCAGCACTTGGTCAAGGTCCGCTCGTTCTTTGATTTGCATTGGCTCCACTGATGCGGCCAACCACGCTCCGTCATCATCGTCGGTGGCACTGGGGCTATGCCTCCGTGCCCATCGTCTTGCTTGGGTGGCTCGTAGCGACTCGGGGCGTCCCGAGCTTCGTGTTTCCGGGCCCCGCTCTCGTGTGGCGCACCGCCGTTCAGAACCTGGAGACCGCCACATTTTACCTCAATGTTGAGGCCAGTCTGATTCGCCTAGCGCTCGGGTTTGGCATGGGCTCCCTGCTGGGGGTCATCATTGGAGTTACCCAAGGCCGCTTCGAATGGGCAGACGAAGCCATGAGCCCTTTTATTTCCTTCTTACAGTCGGTTCCCCCGATTACCTGGATTCCGTTATTCATCATTTTGATGGGCATCGGCGACTTGCCGATCGTGAGCGTGGTTACGCTGGCGACCATCTTTCCCGTCGCCATCGCCGTCAATCACGCGATGCGCTCCATTCCCAAGACCCAAGTATGGATGGCCTGGGCCCTAGGCGCCAAGAACTTCCGCATGCTTCGACAGTTCTACCTGCCTGCGATTCTACCTTCCCTGGCCAGCGGCCTGCGCGTGGGGTTTGGCATCGCGTGGCGCACGTTGGTCGCCTCAGAAATGATTGGCGGCAACAACGGGATTGGTTTTTTCATCCAAACCGCTGGGCAAGTGGGCAACACGGGCGCCGTGATTTGGGGTATTTTTGTCATCGGTGGCCTAAGTCTGACCTTTGACGCGCTGCTATTGAGGCGGCTGGAACGGTGGCATCAGCGCCCCAGCGTAGCCCAGTCGGACGCTTCCGACACGGCCTAACCTCCATCGTCGACCAACCCGGAGGGTAGTGGCAGCCGGCGAGGATGCCTGGCCGAGGCGAATCGCGCTGAGCACAGAGGAGGATTGTGGCCCCAGAAATTCAGCCCATCTGAGCGGTCCGCGAGCGTGACCCTGACTCCGCGATGAAAACCCATCCTGCGCTGTTCAAGGCGCAAGGGCTTATAACCCCCTCACAGAAAAAACCCTGGGCACGAGATTGCGGTCGCACCCGGGAGGCCTCCCGGGACCATGGCATCGCTGGAAGCGGCAGGCCTGGAGAGGGTTTTCATGGGTGCAGCGAATCTCAGAGCGTAAGGCGGATCTCGGCTAGACCTCGGTCCCTGATCAGGGCTGTCGCTGATGGCACCCACGCGAGTTCTGGGAACATTATACCATATATTGTCAATCTTTATGAGTAATTAGTGTAGCAGTTAAAACCTCCTCGTTTTATTTATACCGGCCGGTTAATTCAAAGTCAACCGACCCCTAGGATACCATCGTGATGGAAATGATTAGTCTCTGTACCCGATCTTTGGCCCGCTCTCTGGGACGAGCGGAACCCGCGGATAAGCTTGCGGTGTAAAGAGCCGTCAAAGTCACCGCTAAGCTCTTCATGGTTGACGGGTATGAGGCGCTCTTTATCGATATGATGACTCCGTCGGGCACCATCACCCACAGCGCAGACCCATGAATTTTGACCGGCCGATAGATGAAACGTTTGAGGGAGCGGGCCGACGATATTGTTTCGAGTCCAGAGCCTGGAATTGGCTGACAATCCCCATCTAGGCCTGAGCTTGAGCGCGGCTTCAACCATCACCCAGTTCCTAATTCTCCTGATCTACCGGGAACCCCGCAGTTTTGCGGGATTCCGCATCTTTGGGCTGGATGTCACGGTTCCCCGACAGACGCTCCTGAAGAATTTTCTCAACGCGGTCCAACTCTTTCTCCGGATCGGTCCACCAATCGATCGCCCACAGCCGATGAAGTTCCCAGCCGAGACGCTTCAGCACCTTTTCCCTAAGTCGTTCGCGGTCCCGCGCGGTGGGAAGATTACGATAGCTCTCGCCATCGGTCAAAATCCCCAAGAGGTAGCGGTCCGAGTTCTGTGGGTCAATTACGCCGATGTCCAAACCCGAATTCGACAGACCGATATCAGTCTGAGTCATCCATCCCCGTTGCTTCAGGGCCTTGGCTATCATCTCTTCCAGAGACGCCGAACCTCTTTCACGCGGACTAGAGAACCGACGAGGGTCGGTTCCTCCGTTAGCCGCCCAGGCGAGATACTCTCGGAAGTCCAAGACCCCCTGCGCTTTAGTTCGAGTCAGATCGATGTCGTCTGCCTTCATCGACGAAAAGATGACCACTCCTGTCCGGGCACGCGTAATCGCCACATTCAGCCGACGATGTCCTCCCTCTTTGTTCAACGGGCCGAACGTCATCGCCATCCGACCTGCCTCATCCTTGCCAAACGTGGTGGAAAAGAACACCACGTCCCGTTCATCGCCTTGAACATTTTCCAGGTTCTTAATAAATAGCGTCTCTGCTGCACGATTCACCAGCGCTTCCAGATGCGGAACCGCACTCAATCGTCGCTCCCATAACTCCTCGATGAGTTGCTGTTGCGCCTGGTTAAAGGTCACCACCCCCAGACTCCAGTGTTGCCCATTGGGCCCTTGGAAGTGATTTTGAATGGCATCCACGACCGCATCTGCCTCGATGCGATTGGTCCGCGTCCGGCCACGGTCATAGACCCCGTCGACCAGACGAAACGACACCCCGGTATCCTCCGTGGTTGCCCCGGGAAATGTCAACAATTGGCCCTGATAATAATGTTGGTTCGAGAACGAGATGAGACTCTCATGCCGACTGCGATAGTGCCACGCCAAGGTTAGCGTAGGAAGTCCCACCCCCAAGCTTTCGTCCAAAATACTCTCCAAATCCTCCATGGGAGCATCTTCGTCCACCTCATCCGACTGCTGGCTATTGCCCGCCGCAAAGAAATTCGTTGGGGGTAACTGTTTAGGATCACCCACCACGATTACCTGTGTTCCGCGTGCCATGGCCCCGACAGCTTCCCAGACTGGAATCTGCGATGCCTCATCAAAAATCACCACATCAAACGGCGTGGTCCCGGCCTCGAGATATTGCGCGACCGAGAGCGGCGACATCAATAAGCACGGTTTTAGCTGGGAAAGCAACGTAGGAATATTCTTAAACAGCACTCGGAGCGGCTTATGCGCTTTCTTCTTATTAATCTCATGCAAGAGGAACCTATACTCGGGGTCTTTGACCGCTCGGTCTTTCACCAGGGCAACTTGTGCGACCAACTTCGCCACAATGTAGCGGGCAGTCAAGGCCTGGAGCAGTTCATCCGCCCTTCGGAAATCCACAATTTTCTGCATGTGCTCGGTTCTAGAAAATGCCCGGAGTCGCGGCTCGTCATCGATCTGCTGGCGTCAAGGCCTGGAGCAGTTCATCCGCCCTTCGGAAATCCACAATTTTCTGCATGTGCTCGGTTCTAGAAAATGCCCGGAGTCGCGGCTCGTGATCGATCTGCTGGCGCACCCAGGTATAGGCATAGCTAAATCGCCAATAATCCTCGAGATCCTCCGGTGCAACCTGCCCTGATTCCAACACCTCCACAATTTTGAGAAGTCCGAGAGCCACCGCCTCCGCTCGAACCTCCTGCCATCGGCACCAACTACGCAAATCGGCTTTAGCCGTGGACACCTGCTCAATGTCCTGTGACAGCCGTTCTAACCATCCCGGTTCATCAACTTCTGAAGTGTTTGCGGGATCACGCCCGGCTAAGCGAGAGAAATCCTGATAATTCGTGTTCAACTCCTGCCACGCCTCAACATACCGACTCCACGGACGGTCCTCCTCCGGGTAATCCAAGAGCAATCGCTCCTCTGCCCCGCGAAATACCCGGGGCCAACGCCGCAGCGTACGTTGCCAGCCTTCCAACCACGCTTCCATTGCCGCCAGGGATGACCAATCGGTCTCATGATCGTGGTAGGCTGGCCCGAGAAGCCGACGGGACCCATCGCTAAGCGTGGACAGCGCTACATCCTCACGATGAATCTCCTCCAACCCCTTAAGCAGATTCTCTAGTGCAAGTTGGCTTTCCCACGGTTTTTCCAACGCATACGATTGCAGTTGCCGACGCACCGCCCGCTGCAAACGCCACCGGGTAAAAAAGGAGGCCGTCGACGATTTCCTCCACTCGGTGTAGAGCGCCTCCCCGATCTCTGTCACGTCCGGCCGAAATAGTGAAGCCATGGGTTTCCATGCTTCAAGTCTCCGTTCTCCGTGGCTTCGGAGATTCTGGATATGTGTCAATGAATCCGGGGTAGGATTCTGGCGGATACCTGCGGAGCAAACGCGAGCCCCTACCAACAGCCGTGCCGTCTCAGCCAAGAAATCCAACTGCGTGAGAGACAATTCCTCGGACGTCATCGTAGGCAACGCCTGGGCCCACATCCGAAACTCCGTTCTAAGAGCGTCCATCGCTCTGGATGTCCGCTCAGCCGCGACCAATAATTGCTCCTCCCATGTCGGCGACCATGTCTGATGCCGCACGCTGGCCAAGCGGTTCTCGGTCAAAGGCGCCACTTCTTGCACGACCGACTTGACCGTCGCGACCACGCCCTCCACATGATCCAGTGCTTCTCGACCCAGCCCCTCAAAATCCGACCATCGAATCTGCGCCGGCTGCCACCGCGGTTCTCCGTGAACAACCATGCTGAACGCTCGACGAATGGACAGTCCGTTCTCATGGGTTCGGTGCAGCACGTCAACCATCTCGTTCAGGTCTGCGCGGAATCGGTCCACGGCGTGACCCGCGTTCTGCCATTCTTCCCCGTTTAATTCAAAGCTAGCGGATAACGCGGACCTAAACTGACCGATTACCTCAGCCTTTCGCGCCTTGGCAGAGTGCAATTCGAGACAAAACGGGGCCAATCCAATCGAAGCCAACCGAGATTGGACAACCTCCAGGGCCGCCATCTTCTCCGACACAAACAGGACGCGTTTTCCAGTTCCCATCAAATGCGCAATCAAATTGGTAATGGTCTGCGACTTTCCGGTCCCAGGAGGCCCCTCGAGGACTAAGTCATGGCCCTCCGACGCCCAACTGATGGCGTGCAGTTGGGAGGAATCCGCATCCAGCGGGGTCAAGAAGTCCAAACTGGAGTGCTTGGCATCCAGAGTGTGGCGCTCGTTAAGATTGATCTTTGGTGTCACGTGTTCCTCAGCCACTTCCATGAGTTGAGCCACCACGTGGTTTTCCCGAAGTTCCGGCGTGCGATCTTGCAAGTCCTTCCACATGACATATTTCGCAAATGAAAAAATACCCAGCGATACTCCTTCATGCACTTCCCAGCCGGCAATGTCCACGACTGCATTGCGGATGGTCTGTAAGATACGAGCCACATCGATTCCGGCCTGGTCTTTCGGAAGGACATCCAGGTCGCGGAACGTTAATTGAAAGCTTTGCTTCAAGAGTTGCAGCAAGGTAGGGTTGAGCACGGTATCATCTTCATGGCGTCGGAGAGAAAATCCTGATCGCACCGACCTCCGACTTAGTGACACAGGCAGCAACAACAAAGGCGCCATCCATGATTTCTTCGTGGACACTTCTCGCCATTGCAAAAACCCCATCGCCAAAAAGAGCGTATTGGCCCCCGCCTCTTCCAGGCCCAGCCGGGCCGCGTTATACACCTTATCCCACGTTTCGCACCCTGTGAAATTTCAGTAAATGCAAACAATTCGCGTGAATAGATGTTGGAAATCTTCGAGCCAGAAACGGACTGGAAGTCTGCAAACGGGATCGCTCAACGACAGCAACTCATGATTTTCGAGCGCTTTTTCGACAACCAAGTGGGCCGGATCTTCTCCGGTTCGAAGCGCTGCCAATGAGTAGGATCTTGGGTCTCGCTCAGGCAGCAACTCCAACAAAGACCGAAACCGCCACTCCTGTCCGTTCGTTAGAGAATCTTCCACACGAGCCAAATCCGGGACCACCAGGGGCAGGCTGTGCCGCGTGTCCTTAAAATTCAACAACCGATTTCGAAGCGTCAGATCAAGCAGATTACCCTTCCACCGGGCCAGTCGCTGTTCGCCGGGCTCTCGCAGGTTGGGTTCAGCCATCCATTCCTCGGTTTCCAGCGGTGGCAACTCTGGCATCGGCTCGATCACCAAGCGGTGCGACTCGGTCGCTATGACCTCCGGCGCCCCCGCCGTCCATCGATGCGGGAGAGGCAGGATTTGCTCCATCCGAGCTCGATGGACATCCAACGCAAAGTAAAAATCAGACTCGGGCTCCAAGTTCTTGAATCCAGCATCAATGGCCGTTCGTAAAGGGGTTTTGTGTTGGCTGCCGAGGCCGGTCGTCTCAATGAGCACCAGTTCACCACTCGTGACCCGTTTTCGTATGGTCTGGGCATCATCACCCAGACCCAGTCCCAAATCTGTTTCGATCAACCAGCAACCCACCCAAGCATGACCGCGCTTCACCAGGACCAAGGGATGGAGTCCGGCCTGCTCCAATGCGGAGGCCAAAAGCACCGTAAAATCCAAACACGTTGCGACTCCGCCAGCAAAAATGCGATCGGGAGTGCGAATTTTTTGCCCATCCATCCCAAACGACGCCGGTGGCGCACTGTATACCAGACGTCTTTCGGCCACCACATGATATAATGCGGTGATTTGTTCCCACACCGACTCTCGAGTTCCCGCTTGGTATCCGCGCATGGCCCTGTCCGACGTGGAATCAGACTCACCCAAGAGCCTACCGGCCTCGGCTACCAATTTGTCAATTTCCAGGTGATTTGGGGTAACAAACGCGGCCAGTAGTTCTGGGAACACCCGAGCACCTGCCCATTGGTCGTATGCCAGTAATTCGACGGGATACGAGGTCGATGACACTTCCCTTTCGTCGACAAACACCCGGGCTATGACCGCTGTGTTTTCCGCCTCGGCCAAAGTACTGAGGTGGGTGGAGGATAAACGGACCGAAACGGTGTTTCGCACTTGCAGTTCGCCCGGTGCCAACTCGTCAAACAGGAGAACCAGAGGCTCTTCCAATAGGGGCTGGCCCTCAACTTGGATGCGTATCTTGAAAACGGAAAGGCTGGACGTGTTTTTCACTGTGACAGAGCGGATAAATGGCACATGGTTATGAAACGAGGCGTAATTGACAATAGCATTAATATCGATCGATAGCTCAATAGGTGCATGGCTTTCTGTCATTCTATTCACCCTCCTGGGGACGGCCGAATTCCAATGCTTCACCCCTTGTCTAATTCACTGCGGGATAACCCTCCAACGAGATGCCATATCGATTTGAAAGATACAATACCCCCTTGTTCACCAGAAATACTAAAACTGCCTAAGAGAACTGTCAAACCACAGTTCCACCGAAGCCGGTAGCTGCGGAGAACACGCCAGAAGGGCGCAGTTTTTGCCACCGCCACCACGCAGGTTTTGCCACCGCCACCACCACCGAAACTGCACACCAAGAAGTCCTGTCCATAACCCCATAGCACGGGTTGGCGAACATGGTTGTCCTGAATGTCGAGTAGGCTGCAGGCGCCGTAGTTTAGGTGGACTGTCGCTCCGTTTGCTGCCTCTTTCGATTGACAGTGCCTCAGTACGCCACCCTGCCCGATTTCCTGCAACTCCGGGTGGAAGGGCTGCCCTCCTCGGGCAACCCGACCCCCACGGAACCCAGCGTGCGGATTTCCCGCACTGGGCTCTTCGAAAATGGATTCGCAGAATGGCGTGTTGCTGCAAAGCGGAGTAGGGAACATACAGTTTCGCGGCCGCCTCAGCGGAAACCGCTGAAGGATACGTTGAAACGCTTCCCAGGTGACGAGGCTCTTTTGACTACGCCGACTCAGCATCCGGCGAAAAAAGCGCGCTACGACGCGGTAGACTTGATACAAACTCCACCAATTCCCCGCCATCCCAAAGTAGGCGTAGTGCCCTTGCAGGAGTTGGTTAATCCACCGAGCTTGGTCCTCTATCCGGTCATGACGAATTTCTCGCATGCGCGCTTGCAAGCGTTGAATCGTCCGAAGCATTCACGACTTCTCGGTTTTCCCGCCCTATCATGAAACCCCCTTGCTGGTTCCGCGTGCAATAGTGGGTAAACCCTAGGAAGTCCAAGGTGTCGGGTTTGTGGCGTCCAGCTTGCTCGGCGTCTCGCAGAGCGAAGCGCCCAAACGCAATCAGCCGCTTTTTCGTCGGTTCCAATTCCAGATGAAACTTGGCCAGCCGTGGGCGCAACACCGCCTGAAATCGTTCGGCATCCCGACGAAATTGAAAACACACCCCAAAGTCATCAATGTAGCGAATGAGACAGGCCTCTCCGACCACCTGGGGCTTGATGACCTTGGCAAACCATAAGTCCAACACGTAATGGAGGTAGCGGTTACTCAGTCATACAGCATACCATTCGCCAAAGGCTTCTTCCGACATTTCTTCTTCCGTTGAGGCGGTGACGAGGGTTTCGATCTGACCGGTGGGTAAACAAAGTTTGATGACGCGGAGCCGGACCGCGGGCACCGCGGTCGCTTCGACCCCTATGGCGCTCACTTGGTGCGCCTGGGCGGAGGATAGCGTGAGGATGACCCAGGTATTGGACTTCGCGACTCCGATGATTTTAGGATAAAAGCTTACCGGTACGCGCATCCCTGGGCGAATGGGATGGCTGATTAGATAAAAGAGCAGGGGCAGCGACGGCATGCCCTTGGCGCTAGTCCGAGGGAAAGTCCTGGGCGAAGTCCCAGGATAGCCAAGATCAAACAGCATGAGGGTCGCGATTTGGCGAATCGCCCGTCGCAGAAAGGCCTCCACAGGTTGGCGCGCCAACTCGCGTTCCCCGGTTCGAAAGGGAGCAATCCTAGCATCGACGACCATGCCGTTCAAGACATCGTCGAGTGGGGACGCCCGCGCCTTGGCCACCGTAAAACTGCCCTTACCGGTCGCGCCCCCATATTCGGCCCGTAACTGGGGCGAATCAGGCAGTGGCTTAGAGGAACCGTCGATCGCGCACACGCGAAAGCGGCGAAATGGGCGATACTCCTCGTCGTTATACCGATTCACAAACACCGTATTCAGTTCGGTAAACGCTTCGGGACGAATTTTTTGCCGCGCTTCGCCAAAGGACGGTTTCGTGTACGTAGACTCGTCGGTTTGGTAGGGCCACAACCGCTCCCGAAACGGATCCCATTCGATTTGAGTGCTTCGTCGGGCGAGATTTAAAATCATGGACAGGACCCCGACGAACCCGACCTTACGGTCGCGGGTAAAATCTTTCGGACGTTCTTTGGATCGCTCTCGAAATCCCAACTCTTGTAATGTTTGACCGACAGCATGGATAAGAGCCCACGCTTTACTGGACATTATTACCACCTCCAGTGTCAGAATACTGGAAGGCGGCCCGAAGATTCAGCTTTTTTACTGGCGACCCCCGCTGAACCGCTGTGATCCAGGGTTACAGAGACGCGCAAACGTTCTTGATTGACGGAGAACATTTGACCGAAAATTCCTTAACCTAACAACATTGGGGAGCGATCCGCACCGAGCGCGGTCAGTTGCACCGCCGCCATTTTCATCTGAACTCGCGGGGGGATGATGGAAATACTCATACCGTAACGCGTTTAGCTCCTCGGCACTACCAGGAATCTGGATCCTCGAAGGGCCTCCTCTGGCATGGCATTGGGAACCAGTTCCGATTTTTTCTCCCAGATTAGCGCAGAAAATCCGCGATGTTCAGTCTCACCCAGGACTCTTGCCATCACCACTTAAAACGTAAAGTTTGACCCGCGCGCAGTATATCCCTGCCACGTTTGACCTTAGGATCGGGCTAACCCATTCTAAATAGCGAGGAGCCATTAAAGATATCATCGGTCGACGGGGGCTGATGGCTCATTTGGCTCACCCGGTGTTCCAACTCCGGCCAGCGTTCCGCCAGGGCTACGAGGGCCTCCTGCAGGGCCAACACCGCATCGGCGGTGGGTTCAGGCTCGGTCGCAAACAGCGTCAACAGTTCGTCCCGAGTACGCAGGATCCATGCCATCAGTAGGTCCCGTCCTTTCATGAGCGTTGGGGACAGGATACCTCCAATCGCAAAGAAATATCAGAGTTAGTTTGGGATCCACTACCCGCACGTGATCCCCTGAGTAGTTACCTTCGATGTGTCCATTGGGTCTCCTCTCCCCTCCACAATGATCTACCACAGATGATCCAGAGCTTCGCCGCACGACTCTTAACGCCTGCCGGAAAGTCTCTGAAACCGCAGGAATTCCTGCGACGATTCGTGCAGAGGACTCGAATCCACAGCCTTTCCACCGTGCTCGACACCCCATCGAGCGAACGCCCGTTTGCTTATGCTCCCCTTCAGCAGAGCCACACCCTTCTGCTTTCATCCCAGCGCATTGGACCGGAGGCCAAGATAGGCAACACACTCGCAGCAGGCAGAGAATCGAGGCGCGATGAGCATCCCAGCCCCAACTGGCATCGCACTGCTTGGCGAAGGTCTAAGTTCTGTTTGTTTTAGGGTATGCTTAGAGCCCAAGGAAACAGGTCTAGCATGCCGCTTAGGCGGGCGAAGATTTTAGGGTAATGGCTTGTTTTCCCAGTTGCCGCCATGCTTGTATGAAGGGGGCGAGCGGAACCTTCTGTGCCGCTTTCCCGTTTAACGGGTTGTTAACCAACAGGTATCCCGGGCCGTAGCCGACGATGAGAACGGCGTGCTCCCAGGGCGTGGCCACGACTTCGCCTTGTGGACTCTGCCAGTGGACCCAGTCGGTGGTGGGCTTAAACGTCGTCGTCGTCCATGCCTCAACGGGAATTCCCTGGGCAACATGAGCTAAAATGGCCCGAAACGATGATCCGGTCATGTCTTCTGCGCGCCCTGGCAAGAGGTGGTTCAGGAATCTCACCATGGGTCCGTGATAGATGCCATAGCCTTCTCCAGCCTGGTACACACTACCCACAAAGCCTACGTTGGGGTTGCCCCAAGAGATCACTCGATGAACGGTCTGACCGCTTGCATTTGTATAGGAGCTCAACACCAGCTTGGTCGGATCCTTAGGCATTTCTCTAGCCAAGGTCAGTTTGCTTACAGGGTGATGATCCCAGGTCATCAGCATCGCTAAGCTGGTGACTTCGCAACCGTTTGGCAGTTGCGGATATTGATCTTTGGGGGGGACCTGAATGAGCACAGATTTTGGCAAAGGCTTAGGCAGAACCGGGTGTTTTGGAGGAGCGGCTTTGGCCAGAACGCGAGCGGGATCGGATGCCGTCTTGCCTATATGATGCGCGGCAGAAAATACCGTGCTTCCCGCAACATAGACGCCTAGTGCCAAAAGCCCCATAACAACCATGAATCGTCCCATCCGAAGCGACTTTCGCCTGCGTTTACGTTGGCTCATGCTAAAGGAACCTCCTCAGAGACGGGCTGGTGCCCCTTATGGGTAGATCCAAAGTCCCCCGCAAACTTTTCGCACCACAGCGTGAACACGAGCAGTGTCCAAAGCTTTCGATCGCGATTGACGATGGTTTTTGGATTCCCGGCTAGCAGTGCTTGCACTGCCACAGGTTGAAAAAACGGCGTATTTGCGGGCGTCAACAGATCATGGGCAAAATCCCGCATCTGGTGATCGAGCCAATGACGGATGGGAATTGGGAACCCGAGCTTGGGTCGTTCGGCAACTTCTTTGGGAAGCTCCGGCAGAAGTGCTTGGCGCAAGGCAAACTTCGTGGTTCCAGCGGTGACTTTGAAGCGCTCCGGGATGGTGGCTGCCAGCTCAAACACCTTGACATCTAAGAACGGCACGCGCAGTTCCAAGGAATGGGCCATCGACATCTTATCCGCCTTCATTAAAATGTCGCTAGGCAGCCATGTGTGGCCATCCACCGTTTGCATGCGGGACACGGGATCCAGGCCACGACTCGCCTCATAGTAAGGGGCAGTAAGAGCCCAATAGGGTTCTCTGGCGCGACTCCAGTCGGGGTGCACCAGACGCTCTTTTTCAGCTTCCGAGAATATTTTAGCGTTTCCGATAAAGCGATGTTCCAAAGATTGAGCGCCTCGCATCAAGTATCCTCGCCCTTTAACTGAGGCCGGCAGTCGTTCGGCAGCCTGGCCGAGACCTTTGCGAACGGGGCTGGGCAGGTAGTCAAAAACCTTTAAGGCGTAGGGCTCGCGGTAGATTGGATATCCGGCGAACAATTCGTCGGCGCCTTCGCCGGACAAGACCACGGCAACTTGCCGCCTCGCCTCGCGGGCTAGAAAATAGAGCGCAGGGGCACTTGGATCGGCAATGGGCTCTTCCTGGAATTGAATGATGTCGGGCAGAGCATCCAAGTACTCTTCGGGGCTGATGATGACCTCGTGGTGGATGGTGTCCAGGAGCCGCGCCGTCTGGCGGGCGTGTTCCAGTTCGTTCACTTCTCCGTGATCCCCGGAAAATCCAATGCTAAAGGTGTTTAACTGCTGATGCTGGCGCAAAAAGGCAACAATGGCACTGGAATCAATACCAGAAGAGAGATAGGCTCCCCGCGGCACATCGCTCATCATGTGTCGCTTGACCGAGTCTTTCAGCTGACTATGGATGGCCTCGGTCAAGGCAGGCAAAGTCCAGGCACTATCCGGACTATAGCTCAATTGCCAATAACGAGTGAGAGATGCATGCCCGCGGATATAAGAGAGATAGTGGGCTGGCGGCAGCTTGTGAATTTCCGCGAACATAGTTTCCGGATCGGGGACATACTGGAAGGTGAGATAGTGCCATAATCCCCTTTCGTTTAGGGTGGGATGGATTAGTCCTGAGCGTAAGAGGCTTCGTATTTCCGATGCGAAAAGAAGACCCTTGGAGGTGAGGGCGTAGTATAGTGGCTTGATCCCAAAATGGTCGCGTATAAGATGCAGACTGCCGTTCCGGCGGTCAACCACCGCCGCGGCAAACATGCCGCGAAGTTTTTGGGCTAACCCATCTATGCCGCTTTCTTCATAAAGATGGGGAACCACTTCCGCATCTGAGCCGGAATGGAAGCGGTGCCCTTTCTGGAGGAGCTCCTGGCGTAGTTCCCGAAAATTGTAGATCTCTCCATTGACGACAGTAACGATGCTGCCATCCTCGCTACGCATAGGCTGATGGCCGCCATTAACATCTAGGATAGACAGCCGACGAAAGCCAAGGCCCGTGGTCCCAAAATAGGCTATGCCACGGTCATCGGGGCCGCGGTGAATCATGGTGTCGATCATGTTATCCAGGTTCTCTTGGGAAACTACAAGTTCGCTCGTGGCGAAACCACAAACGCCGCACATGGGACGGCACCTCCCCTCCAATAACATAAACGCCGGTCCCGCTTTAAAGGTTACCGCGACAAAAAATTAAGTAAAGGACTTTTGTGGTTAAAGTGCCCGAAATCCAGGCTAATTGACGAATGAAAGCCGTGGCCACTGGGTGTGACCACGCAGCGAATGGATGCTTGGCTGACGGTTATTTGAGATTGAGGTGACTTTTATCATGCGCCAGAATCTTCGTGCCAAACTTCGTAAAGGCGGCTGAAGCGTCCGTTTGTTGCAGGCTACTCGCAATCTGCGACTTCACCGACGTAAACGACTGTTCTGACGCCGGGTTGACTTTCTGAACTTGCATAAGGTAATAGCCGCTCGACGTTTTGGCAATACCGTATTGCCCAGCTTTTAAGGTTTTCATTACCTGGGTGAAGGTCGCGGGAAGGCCATTGCTGGAGCTCAAAGTGAGCGACCCCAAGGAACCTCCAACTTTTGCCGAGGTCTTGTCTAACGAGTACTTTTTGGCCAAAACAGAAAACTTGGCCGATCCCGAGGTGATGTCCGATTCTAGGGTCTTAGCCTGGGTATCCGACTTTAACAAGATGGCCCGAACTTGATCCGTCTCCGGCACGGCGAAATATGAGCCGTTGGCCTTGTAAAAAGCCTTCTCTGCCGCAACCGTCGGTGGTTTGAGGGACTTGGTAGTGTACGTGTAGCCGATCCCGAGGTGATGTCCGATTCTAGGGTCTTAGCCTGGGTATCCGACTTTACCAAGATGGCCCGAACTTGATCCGTCGCCGGCACGGCGAAATATGAGCCGTTGGCCTTGTAAAAAGCCTTCTCTGCCGCAACCGTCGGTGGTTTGAGGGACTTGGTAGTGTACGTGTAGACGGCCTCCAGTTTCTCTTGATCCACCATGAAGCTAGTAAACTCTGCAAGCGTGAGGTGGTACGATGTGAGCTGTTTGACCAGAGTTGCCTGGCTGCCGGCCTGTTTCTCGATGGCAGTGATAGCCCCCTTGGCCATGGATTGCGCCTTAGGCAGGGTAATCAGATGGTGCGAGATGGCCCATTGCTCGACGGCGGACCATTGCATGAGTTCTTTAACTTGACGCTTCTTGCTGGACAGAGTAACCTTGGAAATCGGCTGGCCGGACAAAAGCGAGATCGCTTCCATCGATTGCTTCCACTGGGAGCCCGTGATCGGTTGACCATTGACCGTAGCCAGTACTGATGCGTTAGTCGCAGCCGATGCGATTCCGCAAGCTGCAATGGCCACAAGGGAAAAAGCGGCAGTAGCTCCAAGTAAGCTTTTTCTAGCGAATTGCATCGTATTGTCCTCCTTTAAAGTCGCCTGACACGCTCCGTCTCTTGGTGGAGTCTGTAACCAATGGGATGCTCAAGCCAACGTTTCGCACTATACGGTCTAAATGTTTCGAAACTGTAACCAAATGCTCGCACAGTCCGAAAGGTTTACAGCTAGTCTAAACACCGATTCGGAACAACCAAATCAGCATAGCAAGAATGGGCACATTCGTGCAATGGCGAGTTTCCGCTGAACAACAACCTAAGACCGGTTAGCCGTCGGCGGCCTCGGGATCATAAATGCGTCTGGCTCTTCTGGAGGATGATTCTCCCATCATGTCGCATAGATTTAAGGCGTAATTCATCTGAATACTATCATAGCATAATATATACCTCGGCAGCGGGTCATCAGACCCATATACCACGGTTGACGACCGTAGAAGGATCATAGGGTCCACAGTATGCTAGAGGCATGGATAACATTCGCCGCAACCCCGGGGGAACGCCCTTCTACTGTGGGGGCTGATCGTTCACCGAAACCGAGATCGAAACGATTCGTCGCATCACCGACGACCCCTGGTGGACCACGCAAAGTGCCATTGTCCGCGCGGTCTGTGCGGCCCGGGATTGGACGACGGCCAATGGCCAACCGAAGTTCTCGACCTGTGTCAAAGCTTTGCAACAGATGGAAGTCCATGGCGTCATTTGGTTGCCCTTGCCGACCCAGGAACTCCGTAGCCCCCATGTATACTGCCCGCGGGTCACACTTTCGGTTTTGACAAGCCGTTGACCCTCGGAATAAAGGGTCGGAACGGAATTCGTGCCAGCCAACCCCCAATGGGCTACGCTAACGCCTTTAAGGGAGCCAAGAAGGCTTCCAAATGAGCATCCAGCGCCGTGGCGCGGGCATAGAGCGCCAACGGTTCGGCTCATGGGATCGCCCCGTGCTCGAAATAGGATGACGGGCCAA
>JAMCVM010000021.1 GCA_023475835.1 Bacillota bacterium
GGCTTGGTGGTCAGAAAGTCGAGTCATATCAATAGTCTCAAGGCACTCGAAGGAAAGACGGTAGCTTTGGTCGAGGGGTCGACTTCACCTTTTGAATTAGACACCGCGCTAAAATTGGATGGGATCCCTCTTTCACGAGTCAAAGAAGAAAATATGAGCCCGCCGGATATGGTTTCGACCTGGAAAACCAAGCAAATCGACGCAGCCTACACCTGGGTGCCTTTTGTCAGTGCGATGGACGCATCGGGTGGTAAGATGTTGATGTATGACCAAGATGTCTACCGAGAAGCTCCCATCTTTAACTTGGCAGTGGTCAACGCATCGTGGGCCAAGAGGCATCCAGCTTTAGTGGATGACTTCGTGACCGCCGAACAGGCCGGAGTGACCTTCTATCACAAGCACCCTGCAGAAGCGTATCAGGACATGGGCAAATTGAATGATATCTCCGCAGCGGACGCCAAGTCGCAAGCTCAGGGTTTAAGTTTTACCTCGCTTTCACAGCAGTTGGCGACGCGCAGGTTGGGGTTAGGCAATACCGTGAGGATTCCCTGGTCACCAAGTCCTTGTCGTCGGCGGCCGAGTGGCTCTATCAGACTGGCCAAATTTCTACACTCCCCAAGAACATGGCTCAGTACGTTGATCCCAGTTACGCCGAGCATGTCCTGCACGCATCGGGCACGCACTAAGCTTGAGTATGGCAGGGCACGAAGGGGAGGTAAAATGATCGAAATTCGCCAAGTGCAAAAGACCTATCCCCCGGTTAACGGAGCATCGGAGCCGGTGGTGGCGTTGGATTCGGTGGACGTGACCATTGAGCCAGGAGAGTTCGTGACCGTGGTTGGTCCGAGTGGGTGTGGAAAAACGACCTTGCTGAACATGGTGGCGGGGTTTGAACATCCAACCCAAGGCAGTATTCTTCTCGACGGACAGGAGGTGCGTCAACCTGGTCCCGAACGAGCAGTGGTCTTTCAACAGCCGTCCTTGCTCCCTTGGTTAACGATAGAAGACAATGTCGCCTTCGGGATAACCATTGGCCACGGAAAAAGCCAATTAGACCGAGGGCGGCTGGAGGGGTTGATGCAGACGATGGGATTGACGGAATTTAGTCGACACTACCCCTATCAACTGTCTGGGGGGATGCAGCAGCGGTGCGCCATTGCTCGAGCGGTCATCACCGATCCTGCCATATTGTTGATGGACGAGCCCTTTGGTGCGCTCGACGCCCAGACCCGAAGTGACATGCAGCGGTTTTTGCTGGCTCTTTGGACGGATCTTCACCACACGGTCTTGTTTATCACCCACGACGTCGAAGAAGCTATCTTGTTGGCCGATCGGGTGTTGGTCATGACCCCTCGGCCCGGTCACATTGCCAAGGAACTGAAAATCAATCTAGCGCGTCCTCGCTATTGGGACATGGTGATGGACCCAGAGTTTACAGAGTATAAGCGAAAGATCCTAGCGGTATTGCGACCGGAATCGTCGGCACGTCCGGCATCGGGTTGATGAATGAACCGATATCGCCCAGACCCGTCCGAATCTAAAGCACGGATTACGTCCGACTGGAGGGCCAATGCTCCGGTCGGACGTGGTGGTTTAGGCGATGGGGCGGGCGGCTTCTGCCAAGGCACGGTCACACCGGACTGTCGACCAAAGCCCAAGCATTTCCCCCTTGGGCTTTGACCCGATACAAGGCTCGATCGGCAGCTTCTATGAGATCCAACGGGTCTAAACCGTGATGCGGCGCCAAGGCCGCTCCGATACTGACGGTAATGGCAGGAGAGCCAGGCGCGGGGTAGATGGTCTTAAGACCTTCTAAGATGCGGTCGACGGCTTGGGGACGAATTAATGGCGAGACTTCTGGAAGCAATACCAGAAACTCATCGCCGCCATAGCGCAAGGCAACGTCTTCCGGACGCAACTGTTCGTTCAGCCAGCGTCCGATTGCCCGCAGCACATTATCGCCTGTAACATGACCAAAACGGTCGTTCAGACCTTTGAAATGATCGACATCGAATAACAGCAACGCGACCGGAACGGACCAGTTGCCAGATCGGGCGACCCAATCGCGAATCAGGGGAAGCCCACCGGCGCGATTATATAATCCGGTGAGTTCGTCGCGTTCGGCGCGGTAACGCATAGCCTCAAATTCCCGCCAAAGGCGCCAGAATCCGCTGACCGCTTGTCCCAGCCCGGCCCAACCAGCATGTTCAAGAGGCGGCAAAGGCACTTCGGAAAGAAGATTGTCTGCTAATAACGTCAGCCGATTTTTATCGTCTTCCGCCAAGGGCGTCCACAGCACGAGGCCTTCCGCGGCCTGGCCCGATTCTTCGGTAGCTAATCGCGCCAAGAAACCGGAATTGTCCACGGGCTTTTTGTCTGTGCTCGGCCAAAGATGGCGAATTCCTGCCACGTAGTGTCCGGTAAGACGGTGGTCCGATACAGACGATTCGAGCAGCAGACAACGATCTAATTGAAGGCTACTGCGTACGGCCGCAGCAATGGCGCGAAGCATAACCGGACCATCCAGGCTCTCGCTGTGTGCGTAAGCGTGGGCAATTTGGGCCGATGCTCGCCAAAAGCCGTATTCAATCGCGCGACGCCGAGATTGCCGGAAGGCGAGCAGCGCCGGCGCTGCCCAGGTGACAGCGCGTGCCATGCGTCGCGCCAATGTCAAACTATGATTAGGATCCTCGACCGCGACAATACCTAAGAGTTGGTTCCCCACTTGCAGACGATGAGCCAATAACATTTTTGACTGTTCCAGTTGTCGGATCGACCGTGGACGGAAAGCGCACCGTTGCCAAATGCTGGTTGCCACAGCGGAGGATGGCGCCTCAACCGAAATCTTGCCACGATGGGCATAGGAAGGACCCGCCGAGCGCGCCGTAAGCCCCTGGTCCAAATGGCTGCCGACCTCGTTCACCAGCCAAAGAGTCACCGCATCCGCTGGGTGAAGCTCTATCAATAACGCTTCTGCCAGCGGCGACACATCGCGAGGCGGCGGCTGACCGGGTTCCCACGATAGCCATTGGGCGAACGGACCGGGCGTCATAAGTTGGTCACCGCCTCGATCTCGGCAACTTCGTCCTCAAGACGTTCGATCACGGCGACCGAATCGGACCAAGGTTGGGCGGTAAAAGCAAGATTTAACAGCGCATTGCCAGACCGCTCTAAAAGGCGCTCCAAATAGCGCCAATGGGGTACGTTAGGAAGTCCTCGGCCTCGTTTAGCAATTGCATCAAGCACTCGGGCGGGAATTTTGGCGCTGAGCGTGGGTAGACTCACCCCAGCGGTAGCGGGCCAATATCCGGTTCTTTCGGCCAATACGCTTTGGGTGCCTCTGGCACAGAGGATGGAAATGGCAGGGAACACAGCCGGATGGAGGTCCTCTTGCGCAATTACGGCAAGAAAGCTGCCGCCCACGAAGATATTGGGCGAACCGTCGATCGCGACTGGAATGGGGGTTGCTAGTAAGGTGCCTTGCACGGGCAATACCCAAGGCCGGGTAATGAGATAGCTGGCCCAGCCGTCTTCGCCAAAGAACCGATCGCTCGCTTCGGCCGCTCCCATATCATTGCTGTTATTGGCAAAAACGTGGCGTAGGGCCAATTCATGCAAGCGGTGGAGAGCGGGTTCCCACGCCTTACGAAAATGGCCGTCGTTGGGAATGAGTTCGCATCCAGAAGACCATATCCACATTGCGAGCAATTGCACCAGACTCGGTTCCATAGCCGAAGGAACCAACCACCGTTGGTGTTCGCTCATCTGTTGTGTCCAATCGACGAAGCTTTCCGATGTGGCCCCGTCTTGCCCACGCATCGAGAGCCTTTGATAGAGGAGCCGAAAATCCACCAACCAGGGCACACCGTAGCGATATCCCTCAACCCAAGCGCTTTCGCCAAGCGTGCGCGCCACGGGATCCAACGGCCATTGAATATCAGCTTCGACGTCTTTAGACCAGGGAAGCAATCGCCCTAAATGAATGAGAGGACGAATCCAAGTCGAGCCAATCTGGATGATATCGGGCCGCTCGGTGCTATTCATGGCCGTCATGAGTGCCGACCAGACTCGTGACCAAGACAGAATACGAATGACAAGCGAGGGACAGGAGTGGCCTTTGGCGCGAAAGCCTTCGGTTAATACATCCTCAATAAGCCCTGGATGAGCCGAGAAATCTTCCATTACCCAAATCTGTAAAGGTCTTGGCATACGTTCCTCTTTTTTAAACACGGGTTCATCGGATGAACTTTCGTTTATGTGCGGTTCACTTGGAAAAAAATTCACGAACAGGATTTACTGACATAAAGTAAACATACGCAATTTATTTATGGAAATCAAATATTTAAACCCAGATACAACTCTGAAGAATGAATGCGTAGTTTGAAACTTCTACCCGGGGGCATTTCTGTAAATTTTAAGAGAACGAGGCCGAGGACT
>JAMCVM010000191.1 GCA_023475835.1 Bacillota bacterium
AGCTGGAGGCGGCGGTAAGATCGGTATAGGCGGACCGGGGCAGTAAATATGCGGTCGACAGGGAGACATAGACGGCCGCGGAGGACCAGAGCCATAGACGCAGGTGAGAAGGTACGGTTTTCCCTAACTGTTTGGGGGCACCAAACCAGGATGGAACCTCGTGTGCTTCGGCCAAACTGACCAAAACCCATAAGGTCGCATAAAAAGAACCCACCATCACCGTAAATGAGGCCACCAGCAAAACCGCGGTAAGAATGACTGTCCCGGTCGGAATATGCCAGTGGTGCAAGGCCAATACAAATGGGGATACCGTTGTTGAGACTTGGTGCCACCCGACTATTTGCAAGAGCGCCCAAATACCGAGGGTATACAGCGCGGTGACGCCGAGAACAGTTCCCCAGGCTGCTTGGGGAATAGTGGTTTTCGGATTTTTTGCCCGTGCCGTCGCCATGGCGACGGCGGTTACTCCGGAATAGCTAAAAATTACCACGAGTCCGGCGTTAAACACTCCAATCCACCCGTGGGGTGCAAACGGCATGAGAGGATGTGCGGTGGACACATGCTGCACTGGCCATCCAATCATCAGCACCACGAGGACCAAGCCGATAAAGGCGGCAATCACGACGACTTTAATGAGCGAGAGGATAGATTCCACCAATCCCAGCCAGCCGATACTGCCTAAATTGATGAGAAGAACCAATGCCACAATTACCGAGGCTAAAATCGCAACCGGAATACCGGGGAGCCAATAATGCGCAAATACGCCAGCGGCCACCGCTTCCGATCCTAGACCCAATATACCCGAGGCAAAAATTACCCATCCCAGAAAGAATCCGGCGTACCCGCCTAAGTAGCGGGCGATATACTCGCGGTAAGAGGTGGTTTGTGGCACATGTGTCGCCAGTGTAGTCAAAGCACCCATCACTTCCGCCATCACTACACCTCCGAGAAAATAAGTGAGGACCACCGCCGGGCCCGCCTGACGGATGCTAATCCCGCTGCCCAAAAGATATCCGGCGCCAATAATACCGCCGATGCCAAGACCGGTGAGGCCCACGGATCCAATTCTATGCGACTCGTGGTGCCAACGGGTTTTGGAAGGATGACGGATCATACGGTTCCTGGTTAGAAAAACCTACAATACTGTAATTGAGGCTTTTCTCGGCCCCACACGGGACCCGCAGTCCTTACAGGATTCGTCTGCTCGGGGGTGGCTTCCGCCCCATCGCGTGGGGATGTTTTTCCCCCACGCACCGCTCAAGATCCCGGCAGGAGAAGGATGGCAGGAAACTCCCATCGGTGTCCCGTCGGTGGTGCCCTGAGCCCCAGTGTTACTGGGCCCTCATCAAGATATCCCGTCGCTCCTTTCGCCACGTGGTGGCGACGGGGAATGAGATGTGGGTCATTCGGAGAATAACGTCTTGCGATACCCTAACCAGGCACTCAAATACTGATGGTGTGATGCCAATGTCTTCGTCATGACCCGTTTAATCCGGGCCCACGCACTCCAATCATTTTTCCGATAAGTGGGGTCGTTCCATTGATCGTGGTTTTGCATCCAGAGCCGCAAGGCTTTAGGGACGTTTTCCCGGCGGACTTTCAGTCCGCCTCGTCGTCCGATCACGAGGGCCGCGGCGTGATGCACGCTAATCCCGTATTGCGGCTGATACTTGAACCGCCCGATAATCGAGGTATAAGCCGGTTTGACTTTCCGCAAGGCGACGCCTTCCCGCGCGGCCTGTCGTTCGACCGCCGTCAGCAAGGCCCGGTAATTAAACTGGTGCGTCACGCGGTTAAACTTGGCGCTCACATCCCGATCATGGATGAACTGCAAGTCTTCCACGACCAGTCCCGCTCCACAAGCCTTAGCCCACTGAACGGTCTCGACCGCGAGACCTCCCACCAACGCGTCGCGTTGGGTCGATCGGACATCGAAGAGACGGGGGTCCCCGATCGTCGCGAAGGCGTGGGGATTGCCGTTCGGCAACACGTGACAGAGCGCCAAAAAGGTGCTGTTGGTATCCACTCCCACCCAGCCATGACGAGGATCGGTCTGTATGGGCGCGGGGACTTCTTCGACAGTCACGCGGACCTGATACCGTCCTTGACGTCGGAGAATTTCGACTTGATAGGGGTCGCCGGAGGCGAGCACCCGACGCAGAAGCCCCTCATAATCACGGCCATTGACTTGGCCGGTTTTCTTGGACACCTTCCGCGCAATATAGAGAGGGATCTCCAGTTTCTCATACCGAGGGACTTTGGCGTCGGGTTTGCCCGGTTTGAGGCAATCGAGCGAGATTTCTAAAATCCAATGGTCGGGGCCTTCGCTTACGCGCAGGAGGGGGTTACCCCGTTTGGTGCGATCCCCACGCGCTGACAGCCGACCATTCCGGCTCTCGTCCCATTCTTCCCGCCACGCCTGCTGGCGTTCCTGTTCGGCGATGGGGTCATTGAGAGTCTTGAACCGATCCACCCACCGTTTTTTTGTGCCAAACACCACGGGAGGAAAGGTGCCTGCGTCGACATGCTGTTGATAAAAGGCTTGCTGGGCTTCTTGATGCGTGAGCTTCCGCTCTTGTCCCGCAATGCGGCGGGCATTCGGATGCGGGGATGTCCGGAGTGCGGTCAACCGTTCTTGCGTCTTTTTGACACGTTGCGTCCAGAGATCACGACCCTCTTTCATCGCTTGATGGCGGGCACGGATGAGGTCTTGCGCTTCCTGCACCGCATCTTTGGCATAGCGCAGGGGCAATGCGGTTTCGCTGGCCAAATGCCGTTCCAAGGCGCCCATGTTCAGAAGTCCCTCCCCCAAGCGCTGGAAGGCAAACCGCAGCATGAACCCATATTTGCGCATCAAACGGCGCAGCACCGTGTCCTGATCGGGCGTGACATCGAGCAAGACACCAAAAATGGTCGTCTTCATTCAGGGACTCCTTCCTGAGCTAAGGTCGCCATCACTTGACGCACGGTTGCCGCGACCTTTTTCCCCCCGCGTTTGCCGTAAATCCGTGCGGAGAACGAGGTCGTGATCGCGATCAAGTCTTCAACCAATTCCTGTGGGTCATCCTTCACCGTCTGCTCCATGACGACCACGCGCACGCCGAAGGCGTGCAGAAAGGTTTCGAGATAAGCAAACCCAAACCGTGCGAGGCGATCCCGGTATTCGACGACCACCATGCCGACGGGTTCTTGCCGGGCTAAGTCGAGGAGTTGGTGAAGACCGCGTCGTTTTTCGTTTAATCCGCTCGCGACATCGGTAAGAGCAGCCACCACAGTCCATCGCTGCTCCGCAGCGAACGCGGTTAACCGCCCGAGTTGACGATCCAAGTTCCCCGCGTCTTGTTGCTTTTTGGTCGAGACTCGGGCGTAGAGGATACAGCGGGTATCCTTGGCAGCATTGGGCACATCCTCGTGCATGAGGGCGTGTAAGTCCGCCACGCGGTAACGTCGCTGATTGGTCAAGGTGCGCACCGGAATCAAAATTCCTGCGGATTCCCACTTGCGCAAACCCTCAATGCTCATCCCGATCATCTTGGCCGCTTTTCCGATACTCACAAATTGATCATCCATACTCTGCTCACCCGCAGATAGTATACCATTACGTATGATGCTTTACGAGCAATTAGTGAAGCAGTTACAACCTCCTCAGTATAGTCACGGTGAGGATGTCACCAAATCTGGGATTTCATGCGCGCCAGATGGAATAATATCCCACCCTGGTTGGTATACTAGGACAGACCAGAGTAAGGAGGAAGATTATGCATCCTCGACGCAGAGAAAAATCGGATGCCGATGCCCGCCGCCTGCAATTGCGGGTAGAGGAGTTGCAACAACGCATTACAGAATTACGGGTCAGTCGTCGTCTTTTAATGGAACTTTTGGCCGCGGAGTCTCAAAAATCCCAATGCAAGCTGCAACAGTTGGAGTTAGAAAATCGTCGGTTGCGGCGTCTTTTGAAACGGCGTGACATGGCGGAAGGGAAAAATTCGGTCGTTTATCCACCCCCGGCCTGGCGTTCATCATAACTTACTGAGTAACACATACTAATCGCGATACGTTCCAGCTAGGAGGTGTCGCGGTGAACTCTAATGCCTGGCGCCAGTGGATTCGCAATCACCAAGGTTTGTCAATGGGTTTGGCGGCGGTGATTTTGCTGATTTTGATTTGGGTTATATGGCCTCACCGCAATGACGGTCCATTTAACCCATCAGGAACCAGTCAGGGATTGCAAGTCGTAGGGTTTTATGAAAACAAAACTCCAGGCAGCGCTAATCCCAGCTCCTTGGTGTCATTTCAAAGCCATTGGCGTCAACTTAACTCGATTAGTCCCCACTGGTTTCAAGTAAATCCGGATGGGTCGGTAACGGACCTGGGATATAATGCCACATTGGTGAATTGGGCGCGTCAGCACCATGTGTCGGTGGTCCCGCTGG
>JAMCVM010000022.1 GCA_023475835.1 Bacillota bacterium
CGTACCACGTTCTCGTTCATACCCCTACCATACACCCGAGATGCTCTTCTGGGTAGCCGCGAGTTCGTCTTTTCGACTATCTTTGACTCCCCCTTCTCATGGATCCACCGAAGCCGACGGCCCCCCCTGTCCGCTCACCTGCCGACACCCCAAGACAGCCTGCAATGGAGGGTTCTACCGGAGCGACGGATCGAAGCCTCGGCTCCGTGGTACAATAAAAACCTCAACCAAATCGCCAACGATGGGGTCAAGGATCTTATCCATGGACAAAAACATTCCACAACTGACTGAGAGCGTCGGCTTCCTTTTGCAGAGGCTGGAAGACCAATTGGTCGGGGATCGTGAGGCTCTCACCCAGATTCGCTTTCCCCGCAAGTTTATCCGCACGCGCAGTTATTACGAAAAGAGCGTTTGGTTCCTACAAAGCGACAACTTGAGAAAAAATATTGCCTATACTCTGCAAGTGAACGACGTCAACCTCTGGGTCATGACCCGATTTGATCTGCGCGGTCCGGCCGAAAGTCTATTGGTTAAACAAGCCACGATTACCATCGTCAGCATCGTGGAGGCTATCTTGCAAGGAGTGTGGACGCAAGAGCGTCTAGGCCGGACCAGCCATCCAAGGTTCCAGCAGTTAATCTCCGCCACGGTCAAGCGGTTTGAACTGCCCGACGCGTTGGAAGCCGCCCTGCATGCTCAACGGCAATTCCGCAATCAAGTGCATTTCCATACGGTACGGGAGCCCGAATGGAATCGCTATAGCTTCCAGGATTACCGTGGCGCCGTCGCAACCCTTTATGATTTGCTCCACGCCCTATCCGACGCCTACCAGCGTCTAGCACCCTAACGGTCGTCTCGGGCTCGGCGCCCGCCCCTCCATGAAGAATTCTCACCCCTACGAGCCTTTTCTTTTATTCTCCCACTAGGATCCAAGCGAGTTCTTTTTGGGCCTCATGGACCTGAGAGGGCAAGTCGAGGTCCGCCGCCGAGACTAAAATGATGATATTAAGATATACAGCAAAAAATCGAGCCAATTCCCAGGTCACCGCATCGACCGATCCATAGGTTTGGAAAAAGTGGAACCTCTGCTCGGGCGGCACCATTCCCCAGATCAGCGAAAGGTCCACAGCCGGGTATCCCCAATGGAGGTCTCCCCAGTCGATCACAGCGGTTAAGCCCAAGTTTTCATCGACCAAGAGATTTCGAAAATTGAGATCGCCGTGCACCAACCCCCGGGACAAAATCGTCTCGTGGGCGGGGCCCAACACCTCGGAAAGATCCCACCAAGGAGCGCGATCGACAATTAGGCCTCGACTGGAAGCCTGGTCCAAGTAGCCCATGAGGCGCCCCTTCAATGCATTAATGTCGGTCCGGGTGTGCACCACACCCCCAAGACCCATCGCGCGGGCGGTATGGCTGTCCACCAAGTGAAGCCCTTTGAGAAAACGGCCCAGGTCCCGAGCCACCCGGCCTCGCCCGATATCTGAGAGGCCGGCCTCGCTGACGATCGCCCCGGGCAGCCAAAGATATCCATAGAACGGATACGGAAAGTCGGCGCTAGCCTGACCGAGATAAATCGGTTGAGGGATCATCGAGCTCAAGCTCCGTGGAAACACCGAAAGCGCCTTCAACTCTTTTTCGATCAAAGGAACCGCAATCCGGCGGCGCGGAAAGCGAAATACATAACGGTCATTGACCCGAAAAAGCCAATTATCCCAGCCCCAGCTCATTTCCCGAACCCGAACGGTACCGAGTTCGGGAAATTGTTCTGTCAACAAGCCAGCGACCAGCGCAGGACCGAGATCAATCTCTGCTCTCCATATTGGAGGCATTTCGCTCCACCTCCTTGGTGGTCATTTTAGGCGTCCATTTGAAAATCTCAAAGTGCCCCGATTTTTCACCCCGGGGCCACTAGTCGCTGCCTGCCCGACCCATTGGGCAAAATTCTATCCTCTACCCCTCGTCATCTGATGAAGCGAGAGCCTTTGTCCATCGCACAAAGCGCCAGAGCGAATCATCGAGCTTTGGGTTGGACCCGGATTCATCACCGGGGGGTTCTTTAGCCGTTGTTTTCTGTTTTCGCAGAAGCAATCCGAGTTGCGCTCGGCCTCGCTGATGTGGCCATCGCAAAGAACAATTTTAAAAATTGACAGCACAAACGGCGTGCTTCGCGCTCGCGGTCTGCCGTCGAATCCTGGATCGGGACCTCAAATTGGCAGCCACCACTGCCATGGTCAAGTCGCCTTCGTTGCAAATGATCAACGGCCAACCCAGTCCGGGTTGTCAAAGATCGAAATTCCCCTCAAACGCGTGCATGCGACGATGCTCCGCCAGCGTCTTGCCCATGAACGACCAGAGGATCCGGCTACTCAACGTGCCTTGAAGACCCGCCGCTCTGGCAGTGACGTTTCCCACACGGGCACAATGCCCACCGATTTCTCACGCTACGTCGGAGACTAGATTCTCTTCAGACTGAAGCTCAATTCTTGAATACCCAGCATCCAGTGCATTAGGCTGGCTGAACGTCGTCTCGACGCCTCCCCACCCACAGTGGCCGGTACGACGACTCCGCATGACCGATGGCACGGAACGTCTATTCCGCGCGCCAACTCGCTACTGTGGACAAACGGCTGCAAGATCGGGCCTGGTGGCGGGAAGCTAGTGACATCCTAGGTACTAGCTTCCCGCGAAGGCCGTATCGAATCCGGTGCGAACGGCTTTCCTTCTCTGCTCTGTGCTACGATATCTTCAGTGGAACCGGCCAATGAAGGACAGGGGCGACCTTACGGGCTACACGAGGTTCAATCGCAGGTGGGCACCAAAAAGCTATGGGCCAGTGTGGCTGGGATCTGGATCTTGTCCCCTGTGCGCTTGCTGTCTTGGCTGGAGCCGCCTTGGTCTTGGGGTATTCCGAAACCCCTTCGCTGAAAAGGTCCACTCCATCGGAGGCGTTGACGCGATGGGCACAGATCATGGGACCTTTTGCATCCAGCACGGGTCATGGAAGCCATTGCGTTTGGCGCAGCGCTGGCCACTGGGTTCCACACACTGCTTGACGCTCGCCCCCTAGAGAAAGGAACTAGGGCCTCTTCACTCACTATCTTGACACATTGGGCTCGGCGGTTGCCTCTGAGTAAGTTTTAGATCATCGTCAATCGGATCCATCCGTTGAGTCCTACCGGTCTGAAAAAAGGGGAAGCTATCATGGTAAATTCAACAGGTGAACCCACCCGGCCATTACGAGACGCCCAGCGCTGGCTCTTGTGGAGTGGCGCCTTGGCGCCTCTCGTCGTAGCCGCCTCGATTATCGAAGAAAGCGTCGTCCGAAAAGCCGTCAATCCCTGGCGACAGTCGATCTCTTTGTTAAGCGAAGGCCCTCATGGTTATGTCGAACGTTTCGGGCTCGTCTTAGGGGGCCTGCTCATGTTAGTGTTTGCTTGGAGTCTTTACCAAGTCTGGGATCATTCGCACTCACGAGAGGTGGCACGAACGCAAGCCGCCACGGGAGTCGGTCTTCTCTTGACCGGTGCGTTCATTCAACAGGGCCTGGCTCCCAAGCGGGGGCTTCGCATTCCCAGTCCATGGGGTGCCCTCACCTTAGTAGGCGTCATCCATATCATCGCTGCTGGGCTGTTATACGGCGCCGCGGTGGCATCCTGCATAGCTGTCATGCGCGCCTTACCCCAACGGCCATCCTGGCAGTCCGCTTGGCGTTATTGTAGAGCCACCGCGGTCAGCATCCTCCTGCTGTTGCCTGCCTTCGTTGTCGCAGCGGGCATCGGAGGCCCGGCGGGGTTGTTAGAGAGGCTGACCGCTCTCTTCGCCACGGTCTGGGAATTGTGGTTCGTTCGCTTAGCCGTCACTCGCAGCACAACCGACCGAGTGCACTCCTAAAGTAGGATTTTCGCCGGAATTGACCGCGCCTAAAATTCAAATCAAGGCTACGATTCGCCCCTAGCGCACGAGAGGCAAGTCGTGGCTAGGGCGGCCCAATTAGGGAGGATTCTGAGCCCGGAGTCGATTTCAGGTGAGCGCTTGGCAACCGCTTTCGGCCCAAAGTTCTGGCCCAGACCTACCCGAACCCCAAAAACGCTGACAGCTTAGGCGACCGACGCGAAATCCGACCAACTGTCTTTCCAAGATCGCAACCGCACGGATTTCAAGATTCTCGATCTGTTCTTTTAGGGTAACTACTCAGGGTTTTTTTGCGGGAGTGGCCGCACACACTCGACACCGCGTGATGAACCGCCCGATCTGGAGCGGTCTCCGACCGTCGGCCATCGTGTTTGGGGGACGGATATTCGCTAGGAATCATCGGATCACGCCAGCGACTTTGGGTTTAGGCTCATGAGCGCCTGGCCCTCAAACCAGTCACGCTCGGCCACCCCGGAACGGATGAAGAGACCACGGGTC
>JAMCVM010000027.1:0-20447 GCA_023475835.1 Bacillota bacterium
GTCCGTACCGTTAAAGAAGCGCAGCATCGGCTCACAAAACTGACGGGGCTCGGCCGTGGTATGACCATTTCCTCTCCAGGCTCGGTCACAGCCCCAGTTCAGTACGGTCCTACCTCAAGCGATTGGGGCTCGCATACCGCAAAGTGGCCCCGATTCTCGCGAAAGCGAAGCCCGAGGTCCAGGAACAATTTCTCGCCGAGGAATTGAATCCGGTCCTGGAGGAAGCCAAACACGGCAAGCGTCACGTGTTCTTTGTCGATGCCTCGCACTTTGTATTCGCGGCCTTTTTAGGCTCCCTCTGGTGTTTTACACGGATCTTTCTGCCCACTGAATCGGGGCGCCAGCGGTACCACGTGCTCGGTGCTTTCAATGCCATTTCGCATGAGGTAGTGACCATCACCAACACCGCGTACATCAATTCGCAGTCGGTGGTCGACCTGCTCACGAAGCTCCGCGCCCAATTTTCCGAACTCCCGATGACTCTCGTCTTAGATAATGCAGTCTACCAACGCTGTGCGTTGGTGCGAGATACGGCGGCTGAGTTTACAATTCAGCTTCTCTTTTTACCCCCGTACTCGCCCAATCTAACTTTGATAGAACGCCTGGAGAAGTTTGTGAAAGCGCAATGTCTCCACTCGGTCTATCACGAAACCTTTGCCGCATTTAAGCAAGCCATGGATGACTGTTTAACGAAGACGGCCACCGACTACAAGCCGCAACTCGATACCTTGTTAACCTTGAATTTTCAACACTTTAAGGCCAGCTAAAACGCAAAGTTTGACCCGCGCGCAGTATAATACTGTGTGATAATATCCGGTGATGGGACCATGGAGGAACAATTCGTCAGCATCGGCAAGATGGCCAAGATGCTTGGGATGATCATCGACGGACTCCAGAAGTGGGAACGCGAGTGGCGCCTGATTCCCGTGTGCACCGTGACGAATCATCGTCGCTATCGGATGGCGGACTTGAAGGCCCTGATGCACGAGACGGAGCAACATTTCGCCCACGACACCCGTTGCATCCTCGATGCCGAGTCTCCACGAAAAAACAGTAAGAGGCCGGGAATTTGGACCGCCAACTCGGGCGGTTCATCGCATTCGCTGCGGAGCAGCGTTGGACTGTGGCGGCTGCTCTGACCGATGTCGCGAGCGGCTTGAATGAAAAACGGCGGGTTCTTCATCGATTGTTAGATCTTGCTCAGCAGCACCAAGCGGGCATCGTGGCGGTGGAATACCAGGACCGGTTGGCGCGATTCGAATTTTCTTATAAAAGAGCGTCGGAAAACCCCTTGGTTTACCTATGTATCTACTCACGCAAGGGGCCCATCCCACGTTCGAAAAACAGCCGTGGTACCAACGAAAGCATGTGCCCTCATTCATCGATGCCCTCGCAACGCTACGGATAACCTTGTGGGCCGATCGAATTTTGGGGGAAACCGCGGCTGGCCCCATTTCCTCGAAAATCACCCCAGAAATTATCCGGATTTTATCAGAGGCGGGATAAGCCGCAGCGGCGTTGAAGAAAAAACCGCAAACTCCACGGAATGGATCGGAGTGATTAAGGACTTACGTCGTCGGGTACTATACTGCCCGCGGGTCAAAGTTTTCGTTTTTTAGGAGAGTGATCGAATCCCCGAAAGCGTTGTTTAGTGGGATGTTGGAGTGATCCCGGCTTCGCGGCCAAATCGTCAAGTGTATCCCGCGCGCAGTATAGTCAAGTGAATAGAAAGCATGACGGTTTCACCTCGGGAATGACGTCGATCCCGCCTGGTTGCTTGCCTACGTCCATCATCGCTCTGCACTTCGTGTAAAGCGTGTCATCCAGCACTTCGGAGGTGGGTGCGCCACCGTCCGAACCCTCCTTCTCCTAGAATTTACAGGAATGTCCCTCGGTGGAGGCTTCAAACTACGCCTTCATTCTTCAGAGAGGGGTTACACCCTGTTGGCAGTTGGCACCGCCCAACAAATCGCTATAATTCAAATTAGGAGGTGCGATGCCGTGGATGTCATTCGACCCATTTTCACCGTAAATGATTTAGCTCAGATTCCTGACGATGGCAAGCGGTATGAAGTTTTGGAAGGAGACCTGGCCGTGAGCCCGTCGCCAAGTTGGAAGCATCAACGAATTGTACATTATGTGCACTTGTGGTTGACCGAGCGAGAAAACGCAGGACTTGGCAAAGTCGCCACCGCCCCCCTTGATGTCGTGTTTGATGACAACAACGTCACCGAACCGGATGTGCTTTTTATTCGGACCGAGCACCTCAACATTATCAAAGAGGCTAATGTGCAGGGAGCACCGGACCTCGTGGTTGAGGTGTTGTCTTCTAGCACTCGGGAACGGGATCTCGGAGTGAAGGCCCACTTGTATGCCCGGTTTGGTGTCCGCGAATATTGGGTTGTTGATCCGGAGATAGCAACTCTCTCGGTATATCATCTGACACCCGAGGGATATGAAGTGTCCGGTCCCTTTCGTCGGGGCGAGACGATTCAAAGCTGCCTCTTCCCGGGCTCACCACTCGTCGTGGCCGACTTGTTCCAGCCGTGAATGGACGTTCTTCGTATCGCTAAGGAGGGTTTTAACAGCTTCCCAAAAAGTTGTCTATGAATATCCAGCCGCTGAGTGATACCCGCTCGCATGTCGCCATACAGGGCATCGCTATACTGCGTCGTCGGCAGGTGCCACATTTCGATCGGGTACCGCCAGACCGGACGCACGGAAACACATGGTCATGAAGAAATTCGTCGGAGTTCCCATAAGTTGCATAATTGACGCGTCAAGAATCGCATACGTCGGCTATCGCTTGCCCTAGGAGACCCATGTCGGCCAAAAATTGATTGCGTTCGGCTGCTCCGCGATCTTCAAGCGCCTTGACTTTCGGATAGGCTAATAACACGCAAAACCCGGCCAGAATTGGGGGTCACCCATGACCGCGTACTCGCTTTTCATACGGACCATGACCATGACCATGACTTCTCCTCGCGCTCGATTGCCCCAAACCGTTCCTTTTTCTATGCATCATTCAGCTTGGATATCCGCCTTTCCGACAGTGCCGCGCTGAAAAGAGATGGTCAGTTAGGGTGATTGGAAAATTGTGCGTTCCAACAAAGCGGCACGAAAAATCTCTTTTGGGTATGGGAGAGCGAGCCGGGGTATCGATGACACGGCAAAATATTCCAACACGTCCGATTCCCCGTCCACAGCTTCTAAAGTTCCCGACTCCACGACACACTCAAACATGAATACGATATACTCCACTTGGTTTCCATCGGGATATGTAAATCGGAAGGTCTCGCCACCAAACACTCCCAGCAACTGATGGGGACGGACATGTAACCCGGTTTCCTCGTAGACTTCTCGTTTCACAGCTTCTGCAGGTGTCTCACCAAGTTCGATCGCTCCCGCTGGCAGACTCCATATCTCGCTGTCGCGAGATGGTCGTTGAAAGAGGATTTCGCCGCTGGCATTGCGTATAATCGCCGCGACCCCAGGGCTAAAAATAAGCTGCGTGCCAATTTTCTCTCGGAGTTCTTGATAGTACGTCGACATGGGCATAGCATTCACCTCCCGCACTATACGCAAGAGACCTGACAACCGTTCCCGACGGTCTCTGCGTCATCGCAGTTCATGGCTTCGTGGTCCTGTGCCGTCCTTTACAGTCATTCTCATCTTTGACGATGACAAAATCTGGCTCAACTTATGCGCGAGCCGCTACCAATCTATGGACAACCTCTATTGGGCTACACACAATTATAACAGAAAATTGTGCCATATTACTAGACTGCCCGAAATCGGCGTGAGCCGCCTTCAAAGACGAGAGTACTTATGCGGACAGATGACTGGATACCCCCTTGGATGAGTGTCGCGGGGCGCTGATGGCTCTCTCTTTTTACCTCATCCACTGTATACACGTGGAATGCCGAAGCCAAGAGCGTTTACATCGGAGACATGTGCGTTCATAGGACAGTAATTAAGGCGACTGACACCCGAAAGCGAGAGCAATACAGACAAAATCGTACTTTTGAAGAATAGGTCGGCTTAGGGGGCGAGCATCCACGGTTAAAAATAAATGATCAGTTTCCAATGCTTTCTTGGCACGAGCCTCAAGAAGTGCTGTGTAACACCCTTTCTTTCGGAATGATTGTAGCGTGGAACCCCCTCACAAGGTCACAAATGATGTATTTAGCTCGATGTACATCCGGGCTCCGCTAAAAAGCTTAGTGTTTTCGTGAATTCCGTAAAGGTATAGTGACTCAGGGTCTCTTTCCTTATCATGAATGAGTTTCTCGCCTAGCCCAGTGTACGATGTATTCCAAACGCTTTCTTCTCAGACGATAATGTCTTGAATCCCTTTTTGATTTGTTAATTCTTGAACCGCTATGTTGGTTTCGCCTTGAATTAATGGGTGATTTTCATCCAATCTAATGCCATTTCCAATCCGGTTCCCACCGTCGATTTACGGCGAAGAGGGTTCGGGCGACCCTTTTGCAAGTCTGCAGAAACTTGCTGAGTGACAGCGAATCGCTCCTGCCGTTGAACCAGTGACCATCGCGAGTTCATAATATGGGAAAGTCGCCATTTGCGTACGGCGTCAGAAATGAGCGCGACTTGAACACCTCTCGGGTACTCCGCCAATGGAGTTTTCTAACGTGCCATCCCCTCCGCCGGCACCTTAATGGGATGGCACTTTCTATGACCCATGCTTTCACCAATCGCCGATGGTCAATCACCTCATCATGTACCAGCGCGGTCACGTCTTCGGAGGCTGCATGAAGGGCTTGCCATTCGATTTCGATCAAAACCCCTTGAAAACAAAAGTGAGTCCACTCGGACCCATCACCCGCGTATTCCCGATCGAGGACGATATCCGTGCATCCCATGGAGTTCAACCACTGTCGTCGGATGTCCCTATCAGGCATCTGATTCACCCAGAAATTCAGTTCAACATCGGAGTTCCGGTCGGCGGTACCTCGTGCAGTGGATCCCGTCAGCACGATCTCTTGGCCGAGTTCGACGGGGCAAGCGTCACCGAGTTGCTTGGCGATGTCCAATCTCAGACGGCACTCTTGCGAACATGACGATGGCAGTACAATAGAGACGTCCCTCGCTTCCTCGGTAGTGCAAGTAGGTGTGTGATGTGCGTGACATCAACAGCCCGGGGAGCGCGTCGTGCCGTTTCTATTAAACCTGTCGGACAGTCGATCATTCTCCGCCGTGCGCGTGATCGCGCTAGAGTACTCGTCGACCCAGCAAGGGGAGTACACGATTCTCCGTGTTCACAGGCGAACTAGAGCCGGACGCATTCCCGGTAAGGAAATTTTCGTCCTCGAACATCCTTGATTAACGATGTGAAGCAAACGTTTTCGGGATGCCTCAATTTGATTGAGGCAGGGTGATTAAATGGATGAAGCCGTGGCGCCAACTATAAACCCTGGGCCAGACCAAGCGCCACGAACGGTCGGACGTTTAGCCATGCGGACCAAAGTTTGACGCTGTGGACTTTCCTTCAACCATTCAAGAACCCGCGCAAAGCACCGACGTCGGCACTTGTAATCGTGATCGCTTCGGAAACCGGGCGGATTCCATGACATGATTCAGCTTGAGCCATGCATGCAGCAGGTGGTGGGTTAACCTATCGCAAGACCATCCTAGCCGAATAACGGACCGATCATCCCCCGTCGCCACCACAGGGCGAAAGGAGCGACGGGGTATCTTGATGAGAGCGGGGTAACACCCGGGTTCGGCGCCATGCGGGCTCCTTGGTGCGGAGCGAGGGAACCTTTTCCTCGCTCCATGGGGCGGAAGCCAGCCCCAAGCAGATCACGAGCTTTACAGCGAGTTCTGGGGATCCTGTAAGGACTGCGGGTCTCGCAAGGGACCGGGAAAAGCCGACAGCGATTATCATAGGTTTTTTAATCAGGCAGTATCTTCTCCAAAATAGGTCTCCCTGCCATCGATGCCGCGAACTCTTGGGCTCCTTGACTTCTTCTGATTGCCCTTTGGCGATTTAGGCAACCGTGTTGAGACTTTGCCATGGATGGCCCAACAAGGAGCTCTCAAATTGTCGTCAGACTGTTCGGATGTCTCAAACACCCGGGGTCTACCATGTTAACGAAGCGAGTGCCATCAAAACGGCATGGCGGCGTGCAGCGGGACAGTCCGGCGTGGCACACTGACTAGTTACGGGTCGAGGGTGATGATGCCATCAAATCGGACCTGGATACCACTTCGGGAAACGACGGCGAGGTCGACGCGTCTCGGGGTAGAAACTTTGGGGGCGAGGACACGGATTATTCCTGGACGCCAATTTAGGATTCTTGCCGAATGCCCCTCCAGCAACACTTGGCCCTTATGCTCACCGAATCCGCCGCCCAAGATGGTTAGCACTTGACCGGTGCTAAGAGTAAGCGGAGCGGCCACATCGATAGCGGCTTGTGGATGAGCGGGACCGGGTTTTGGAGATGGCTTGTCGGCGGAGAAACCCACGGCAAAACCATTGTCGTTGGAACTCGGCGAGGATGTGGTGGCATAGGTGGTGGTCCCCTGGGCCATGGATTCGGATTCGGCGTCATCTGCGTTTAACCCAGCCACGGCGCCGTTGACCGTGAGTCGAGAGAATTGAATGGGGGTAAACGGGAGTAGGGGATAGGGCGAGTTGCCACTGTCCTCGACCATCCATTCGGGTTGCAATGAAAGCCCTAGATGGGCTCTGTTGACCGTTGCAGTTAGCACCCGACCAGTAGCCAGATCTTCGATCCACAAGGCCCAGGAATGGAGACCGTCTTTTCGAATGTAGGCTGCAATTTGATTGTTAGCGAAGGTTTGCCCATCGGATCCTGGAAGATTGTCTTCGGGCAACGTGGCTGGATAGTTTTCCCAAAAGAGATACGTGGTCGTGAGAGACCCATCTACTTGAGCGGTGCCTCCTTGGATCAAATGTGGAGATGCTTGCAGTCCCAACCAAATGCTAAGCGTGCCAGCCTGGGCCTGATCTAAGATTTGGCGAGGCATCGTCCATTGTCCGCCAACGCTCTGATAGGACCCAGCTGGGATAAAATAGCCAGCCCAGTTGGTACTGGTTAAGGGGGGATTGGACTCTCCGGCCAAGCCGAAGAACGGAAGGGCCAGGAGTGCCATCGCTGCCAAGACCGCCAGCGAGCGAGCGAGTATGCGCGACACGAACTAAACACCTCCCACACAAAAGACGTTTTGAGCATCCAGAGGGTCAAGTGCTACTTCCGGGCGAGACCGAACGACAGATAGCTCAGTGACTTAACCATACACCTTATGACTTCAATCGGCGGACGTGGAAATAATTGCAGAGGTTATGAGACGAGGTGGCTCCCAAGGCGGGCAAAGATCGCGAGGGGGGGAACCTGCACCGGCCGGAACGGTCCAAGTCCCGGCTTCGGGAGGGCAGGCAGAAGATGCGCGAAGACTTGGTAGCGCTCAAGAAGCGGGGGGCTTTGTCGATTGGGCGCCCGCCGATGGCGGGGGCTTGATGCTGTTGGCGAGCCCATGAGAACTGACCTGCAGTTCCCGCCAGGATGGCCATAAGGAGGATCGCCCAGACCCTCAGGGATTGCATTCACTGACATTTTCTTTTGGTCGGTGGACCCGACGCATCGATTTCGGCTATGCTTGGGCCTGGTTGGATTCCTCCGGTCGGGGACGATTCGCGTCAATTTTTAGGCCGACCTGTTCTCTGTTGGCAAACAGTTTGGCGATGAGACAGTCCATTTATCGAAGCCTACTTGTGAGTAAATCACCGACCATGTTGACCGGAGCACCATTGGCCCCTCATTCTGGTGACCTCGGTGGGGCGAAGACCGATGGTTAAGTGAATTCAGGCAACGACCGCGAAGGCTCGATACCGCAAATAAAGGAATAATCGGAAGGAATCGGCGCCTTTTGGTGGCTAGCTTCGACCATAGAAGGAAACGAGCCCTGGCCCGCGACGAGGAGGATTCATAGAGCGACGAGAGATTTTGAGCCCCTCAGTTGATACCGATTGGGCGCATAAAAATGCTAAAGCTGGCGATAATCGACAGCCAGCATTTTTCACGCCGTTTTGTCCTATAGCACCTTGGCGAGTTCCCGTTTGCTATGAGAATCGAGGGCTTGGATCGAAGAAATCTCGGCCGTGCGTTCATCCACGTCCGTGAGAATCAGGCGATCCGATCCCAATCCTTCTAAGTGTTCGTGGAGGTTTCTCACCGAAAGTCGCAGTGGACCGCGGTCAGTGATGACATCAAACGTCCACGACCCTGGGTTTTGGCGAACCCGTTCAATTTTTGTGACGATTGGCATCACATAGCGCAGGCGAAGCTCTGCGTCAAGAACCTCACGACTGGCGGGATCTAAGGTTGTCGGGTCGTGTAAGAGGCCGAGTTCGTTATCCGTGGTATCGGCGAAGATTAAATAGCGACCAGGCGCAGACCGGGGAAAGGCTTGGGTTACGGTCGCTCCAGGATAGACCTGACCATCGAGCACGATCTCTAAAAGTCTTCCGGGACCACGACGACATACCAGCGCCTCGGGCACGATCTCATAGAGTTCCCAAGGATCTCGTTGGTGGGCAGGGGTCATCGCCTGGGCGCTGTCATTTTCTCTGCGATTCATCCTTCGACCCCCCGGATCTTAGATAATTCTCGCTGGGCCTGCACTAAACGATGATAGACCCCACGGTTGCGCAAGAGTTCTTCGTGACTTCCCATTTCCGCGATCAGGCCATGGTCAAGCACGATAAGACGGTCGGCATGGCGCAGCGTCGACAGGCGATGGGCAATGGCAAAGGTGGTGCGTCCTTGGACCAATCGTGCCAAAGCTTCTTGAATTTGACGTTCGGTTTCCGTATCCAGAGAGGCTGTAGCCTCATCCAAAATTAAAATGCGAGGATCGTGGAGCACCGCGCGGGCAATCGCCACTCGTTGCTTTTCGCCGCCTGACATGCGATGGCCGCGTTCGCCGACTTGAGTGTCGTATCCGTCTTTCAAGCCCATGATGAAGCCGTGGGCGTTAGCGATCTTAGCCGCTCGAATGACATCGACTAGGGTGGCGTCGGGATTGGCGTATCGGATATTGTCCGCCACGGTGCCATCAAAAAGAAACGTTTCTTGTAAGACCACGCCGACTTGACGATGGAGATCAGATTGTTGGACCCGTCTTAGATCCACGCCGTCAAGGTAAATCGTACCCTCATCCGGATCGTAAAATCGGGCCAAAAGATTAATTAAGGTCGACTTGCCAGCCCCGGAATGACCGACTAAACCAATCATTTCCCCGGGTTGGATGTCCATATTGATGGCTTTGACCGCCGGTCGATGGCGCTCGTATCCAAAGCTGACCTGGTCAAATTGGATATGCCCATGAATATGAGGCATCGCCACGGCATCGGCGACATCGTCTACATCGACCGGAGCATCAATAATCTCAAATATGCGGTCGGCCGCGGCCATGGCATTCGTGACCCAGTTGATCAATTGGCTGAACCATTGCAAGGGACCCAAAAGCATCGCAATATAGGCTGTAAATGCCACCAAGGTTCCCAGGGAAATGCGGTTGTGCAGGACCTGCTCACCGCCGAAGTACCATATTAACAGGCCGCCGATACCCGACAGGAAGGAAAAGAGGGGAAAGATGCCTTGCCACATGCCGTCGGTGCGAACATTTTGCAGGACCAAGTCCTGATTGGCACCATGGTACCGTTCCCGCTCAGTGGGCTCTTGACCAAAAGCTTTCACTACGCGAATGCCCTGTAAGGAATCTCCCACCAAAATATTGAGGCGCATCATCGATCGCCACTGACGGTACCAGCGTTGGCGCACATACGGCCATACCACTACTGAGACCAAGACGATCAGGGGCATGGTTACGAAGGTGATTAAGGCCAACTGCCAGTCCATGGCTAGCATGACCGCTAACACGGACACAATCAATAAGGACTGGCCGGTAATCATCACAATCCCATCGGTCATAAATTGTTGCATGGATACGGCGTCGCTATTGACGCGGCCAATAAATTGGGAGACTTGGCGTTGGTCGAAATATCGGAGCGACAAGGCCATCAAGGCGTTATACGTATTGCGGCGGATGTCGCCCATCATCCGGCTGCCAAACCAAACCCCGAGATAGCCGCGAATTGCCTGCATCCCCAGTTGAATGACGTTCATGGCAAACAACAGGGCGACCAGACTCAAAAGATCTGAGGAGAAGGCTTTAGGCTCCAGAACCCGATCGATAATGATTTTGGTGATATATGGTGGAATTAGTTGAACGCCCGTGCCAATGAGCAACACGACCATGGCAAAGATAACGGGGAGGCGATAAGGTCGGATGTAGCCCAATAGGCGTCCCATCACCTTTTTCTTATCGACGCAGAGCGGACAGACATCGGTACCGTCAGGAAGCGTGCGACCGCATCGGGAGCACGCACGAGGTTGGTCGCGCACTGACATTTCGGGAATCGGTTGCTGGTCGATGAGGGCTTGGAGGACGCTCAAGCCGTAGGCGAACTGGGGGGCCAGTGGGGCGCTGAAACGGACAAAGGCTTCGTCGAAGGGCTCTGACTGATAGGTAAATAAGAGATGTCCTCCGCCAAAGTCTTGCTCCAGGCGCACCGCTTTCAGACGCGATACCTCCGACTGACGAATGACTGCACCCTGTTCGTCATAAAGAGTCATCCTCTCTGGATCGATGACGAGCCATCGCCGACAAAAATTGGCGCCATCGTCTAAGTCGGACTCTAAGGTTAAAATGGGAGGTCCCGACGACGAAAATTTGGGCCGAGACTTCAGGCTGACCATGAGGGTTCCATCCCTTCTTATCACTTAGGCAGCATGATTTATTTGGGAAGCGCAGCATGGTCAATGTATCACAAAAACAGGAGATTGCACCGACTTGTGTGAACCTTTTGCCATGGCAGGCGTTGACGTCGTCGGCGCTGGCTTCGTTCATGGGCAGAGACGGTTGGGCCTTGGGCGAGAAGGGGTGGGGGCCAAAAGCCAAGGAAAAGGGGTGGACCCCAATGTTGTCAGGTTAGGGGGAAAGCGAATGGGTGTTTGCTAACGAATATTGCAGAGTTTGGGGTGATGGTTAGGTATCCTGCGTTGATTGGGGCTTGGCATTGCTGCGGTTACGGATTTTATCGCCATTCCGATGCATCAGACAAGTCTACCTGCTCCGAAGGGGCAGCCCGTAGGGGCCCTCTGCGGGTGGAACCTGTGTTCGCGTGAGAGGGCTTGGCCTGTGGGTTACAAATTCGGAACGATACGGGGCTCTTGCCCATTGGCTGATATGGGTATCGGCTGGTAGGTCACTTGGGTAGCGGCATGGAAGCTTCCGCTTGTTGGGCTGGAACGAATGGGTTCGGCATTGGCTATACCCCCTCTCCATGCTTCGGTACGCCAAGACTCCTTAAACAAGCAACCGCTTGGTGTGGGCGTCTATCAGTCGATGTGCAAGAGCCCGATGCGGCGGCGCTGTCCCAAACCCCGACGTCATGGGATCACCAATTTGTTCGTTCGGCCGCGCTTTTTTCTTGGGGGGTAATGATGGCCAAAATCACTGGGATGATATGGCGCGTCAGACGGGTCATGACGCGTTGAAATCTCCGCAGCGGCCGTTCCTGGCCTTGCACTGTTCGGGACCGGAGCCATTGAATCAATATTTCAAGGTATCTGCCAACCACCGAAAATGGACCCGAGACCGATCATCCTGGGGATGCGACGGCTCGGGGTACGACGATCGGGACGGAGCACCCACGCCGTCAGCAAATCGACAAAGCGGTTGGCTTTCTGACAGGAAGCACCCATAAGTCAACGATGTTCGGATAGGACCGGCATTGGCCGATGCCGAGGTTATACCCCGCCGCCAATGACGATGGTTTCACCTGTGATGTAGCTAGCGGCTGGGGAAAGTAAAAAAGCGGCCAGTTTCGCGAATTCTTCGGGGTTTCCGGTGCGCCGCAAGGGGATGGCCGCCAACTGCGCCTGGTGAATGTCGCTGATCGGGGTGTGGGTCCTTTCCGCTTGGGCTCGATCCAGTTCTTGGATTCGTTCGGTGGCGATCCTGCCCGGAGCAATCGCGTTCACCCGAATATGATCCTCGGCCCAAGTCAAAGCCAGCGACTTTGCCAACGCTGCAACGGCTGGGCGAAAGACATTAGATAACAGCAGAGAGGGAATCGGGCGGCGGATGGACACTGAGGTGTTAAACAAGACCGAGGCCCCAGCCCGCAGGCAAGGTTTCAGGCTTTTCATCAGTTGCACCGGTCCCCCCAGCAGTTGCTGATAAGCGAGGGTAAAGGCCTCCATATCCAAGTCTTCCAAGTCTCCCGGGCGGGGCCCGCCGGTATTGACAAAGATGCCGTCGAGCGGATGACGATGCCACTCGGATAAAAATTTGGCGATGCTGTTGGAATCGCTGGTATCGAGGGACAAGCCAACCCCTCCTAAGGGTTGGGCTGCTTTCGCTGCGATTTCGGCATTACGCGATGTTAAGAAGACCATGGCGCCTTCTTCGGACAAGGCCTGAGCCACGGCTTGACCTAATCCGCGACTCGCGCCCATCACCAAATAGAACTTCCCTTGCATTTCGAGCTTCACTACAGACCCTCCTCAGTGAGTTTGAGCCAAATCGCTTGCACGCCCAAGCGTATTCCCATTCCGCTTCATATCCGTTAGTGTAGATCAAGGAAAAGTAGATGACTAGCTTGGCAGCGAGCCGGGTGCGATAAAGACGCGAGTCATTGGATTAGCTGACGATGACGAGTGGCGAGGATCGGTCAACGATGCCGGCAGTTCCCTTCACTAAACGCGTGGATGGCAGTTTAGGGTTTGACGATTCGCCAAAGCTTGGCTCAGAGACCAAGCAGCGGCTCGGATGGGAGAGAAATATGGGAACGACGCTGTGTTGGGTTCGTCACGGTGAGACGGACTGGAATGCCCAGCGACGACTGCAAGGTCGTGAGGACATTCCCTTAAACTCCCGCGGGCGAATCCAAGCGGAGGCCGTGGGACAGTATTTAGCCCTGTCGACGTGGCACAAGATCGCAGCTAGCCCTTTGTCTCGGGCTTGGGAGACGGCCGTCATCATTTCCCGAATCACGGGGATTGAGGGACCGATAAGGATGAACGATTTGCAGGAGCGAGACTATGGGTCAGGCTCAGGACTGACGTCGGAGGAACGTGCGCAACGCTTTGTCAACGGTCGCGCATCGGATATTGAGCCCATGGAGGCCATGCGACTTCGCGTGGGGCGTGCGCTCAAGGACCTGACTCAGAATTATCCGCAACAGTCGGTCGTAGTGGTGGCCCATGGGGGGACCATCAATGTGGTGCTTTCCCTTCTGTCTGGTGGGGAGATCGGCACTGGCAAGACAGTTTTGGCCAATGCTAGTCTGAGTGTTGTTGCATATGAGAATAAAACCTGGCGCATTGTAGGCTTCAATCAAAGGATAGTCTAAGCCCAGATCCTATCCGGGTCTCAGACCACGATGCAGCCAGTAGGCAGCGTTCCGATAGTTGTGCACAGGGGGCTTTGTTTTTGGCTTTTTAGCAGCCTCAAAACTTCTTTCGCCTGACGATTCGTGGGCCAAGGTGGATAGGGAGCCTAGGCGCCATTGGGTTGATATTTGACAATGCGCCCCTGGGATATTCGGTCGGCAAAGCCTGCGGCGGGGGGGCTCCGCCCCAAGGACCGGTCAAGGAAAGCTGCCAAGACTTTGAGGTCATGCGGACACTCGGGTAAGCGACAAGAGAGGATGGTATCCATGGAGAGATTTAAGCTGCTCGGTGCGGTTCACTTGTTTTTAGTGCGAGATCAACAAATCCTCCTGTTGCGACGGTTCAACACGGGCTACGAGGATGGGAGCTACAGTGTGCCAGCAGGGCACTTAGAAGGTGGGGAGTCAGTGATCGCGGGAGCAATTCGCGAGGCGAAGGAAGAGTGCGGCATCGACATACCTTCAGACGAAATAGAGGTCGTTGGCGTTATGCACCGACGATCAGACAGCGAGCGCATTGATTTCTTTCTAAGACCGAATACTTGGCATGGTGAAATCCGCAATATGGAACCGCACAAATGTGACGACTTAAGCTGGTATGCTTGGGAGGCGCTTCCAGCAAACATGATTCCCTACGTGCAACAAGCGTGGAGTAACTATAGAAATGGGATTTGGTTTGCGCAATTTGGCTGGGAATGATCGTCGTTGATCCATAACCTTCGTTTGCGTCGCCTGTTGCCGGGATCACTGCCATCGACCGCCGGAACCAGTCAAGCTGAAGTCATCGAGGCGGCTGAATCAGGCCGCACTAGATGGAGAGACGGCTGGCTTTATTTTCAGCTTAACCCCGGAGGCTTAGTTCGTCAGCTTAACCCCTGGGTGGCCAACTAGATTTTCTGCATTAAGCGCTCACGCCGTTCTTCGTATTCCGATGGGGTAATGATACCTTGATCCATTAAGCTTTTGAGGCGGACTAAGTCGTTCATGGCCGACTGGATCCCGCCGACGGTAGCCCCGGGGTTATATCGCCGGTTGAAGTCTTCTTCGGACATGGCGAGGTAAAAAATTCCTTCAATGAAGCCGATAAATCCGGGAAGACCGGTCCAAAAAAGGCAAACGTACAAGATGCCTATGCCGGTTTTTCCTAAATAGAACTTATGGACTCCGAAACTTCCTAAGAATATGCCCAAAAGACCCGCGATGAGTTTATTACGCATTATTTGCGACCGCTTCCTTTGGGCATGGCGCCCACGGGGGCCCCTTGCCCCTGGCGTAGGATAAAATCGGCTCGTTCCAGCAAACGGACGGCATCGGATTCAGGGATCTCGGCTGTCGACGGCAGAGGTTTTGTCCCTGGTATGGCCAAGAGCAGCGGGCTTCGGTAGGGCAAATAGAACTCAGCGATTAAGCTTTTCCTCTGCGCTTGCCAGAAATGGTGCCAAGCGTCGTTGTTTGGGTGCCAATCCGATCCATAGCCAGTGCCATCTGCTAAATAGACCGCCAACACCCAGGAACCGCTGGCGTACCGATGAAAGTCCGGCACCAAGCTGTCAGCGACTGGTGCCAGGCAATACTTGATTTGAAGCCACAGGGCTTCGGGGTTGACCTCGTCTTGGCTGGGGATGCCGTCTTGGGCATCTAAGAGCCGCTGCATGGCACGGTCGAGGTTCGTGTTTGTGGACATGCTCTTTATCCCTTCTCCGGTTTGTTTGGCCAACGTTCCTCGATGGGCTTTCGATCGCCCCCAAGATTTTAGAGTACCTATAGAGTCCTTAACAAGAAATTCGTGTCGGGACAAGAGTTTTCCTGCCGAACCTTAGCCCAATCAGGCTTTTTTTGTCTCTCAGGATGATGATTGGGCGCGGACGAATAAGGCTCTTGAGTCTTGTTGGGCTGCGCCGTTTCTTTATATATGCGGAAACCTGAAAAATGGTGATCATTGACTGCGGCGATGCGGACACTGACCCTGGATTTTCGGATGTGAGTGGGGGTAGTGCCCTTAATCTATGCCAGTAAGCCGGCTCTCTCCGTAGACGGAAGCACGCCGAGACGATATGATCAGAGGACTGGATTCTCAGATGACATTATCCGCATTAGCGGAATAGGGAGATGGTAAGATGGCGAGCGAGGTACGACGAGGCAGGCCCGAAGACGTGAAAATCTTAGGGGAACTTTCGGATCGAGTGTTTCGACCTAATTTGACCCCAGGCACGGGGATGCCGCAGGAGTTCCCGCGGCTTTTTCATGCTGCCAATGCGCAGAACTTATATTATGTTGCTGACGACCAAGACCGTCCGGTCAGTTTGGTGGCGACTTACAAAAGCGTGCTCGCGGCTAATGGAGCGCTCATTTCGGCTATTTCCATTGGCTCGGTAGCTACGTTGGTCGAACATCGCGGCTATGGGTATGCTACCCAAATTTTGGAAACCATGATGCGAGACGCCAGGCCCGATCACTCTCTGATGCTGGTTTCGGGAGGACGTAATTTGTACCTGCGCTTGGGCTGCGTGCCTTTTGGCCATTTGATTCGGGTAGATTGGCCGGTCCACAGTGAAGGTCCTGGCCATGGCATTTTGATTCGAGAAGTTGAGGATTTCGCCAAGGACGTGGCTGAACTGCATCGGGTTTACCGCAGCGAGCCCTATCGATACTTGCGGACGTTGGAAGAAATGGCGGCATTTTTGCAGGCGACGAAAGCAGAGCGATATCGAGCCCGTCCGCACCCCACCCGAGTCTTTGTCGCCGAATCCGCGGGACGAGCGTTGGCCTATGTGGTGGCGGCGCCGAGTCGTGATGGCAGTCGGGTCGATTTGGTGGAATGGGCTGGCGACCGCGCTCAGTTGATGGCCTTGGCGAATAGGGCGGGCCAGGCGGCTGGCGCCAAGACAGCAGAGTGGTTGCTGCAACCCGATGATTTGACACTGCGTGGAATGCTTGCCAGTCATGGGATCGCTGAACATGACGAGGCCAATGAGGGGACGCTGTTAATTTTGAATGTGAAGCGGCTGGTGGACGAAGTCAATCCCGTGCTGAGGGAACGCACGGGTCAGGACCTAAAGGTCGTATCGGATACCGACGGCAAATTCGTTTTGAGTTGGTCGGGGGAGACTGCGAATGCCGTGCCCCAATTGCCGGGGCCAGTGAGCGTGGCATCGTTGGGCGCCTGGTTTTTTACCGATAGCGGACTAAATTTGCCCTTGCCGGATACGGCCGGGCTCAATTTTGTTTAAGGGCGGGGTGGACGTACCCCGCCGGAGGCTAAACCCTTACTGACAGTTAACGAGATTTCCCTCTAAGATCGCCGTGCCCAACAGGGAACCGGTAGGATTACTGGGATAGACGTTGACCAGCCCGGGAGTGAAATCGCCGCTAGCGTTTTCCATAGTGCCAGCCCATGTTCCCGGGCCGGAAGGGACGACCAACATGACTTGGGCGGAACTCACCGCGCCGGTGGCGGCGTCGGATAAGGTAAACGCGTAGGTGGTGAAATTACTGCCAAATATATCGGGACTGGGAAGGTTGTCGCCGACGACATTGAGCCATTGGCCCGCTTGGTAGGAACTGGCGGCCAGGGAAGCGACTCCAAAGGAAGCATGGACATCACTGGCGATAGAGCTTAACGCTACGGAGCATTCGGTCACGATGGTGGGCGGCCAGGCTATCCCCAAAGGATCCGGGGCGGGTTTGGGGTTTTTGAGACCGAGGTAATAGAAAGTGACGGGGCCGACCACCCCGTCGTTGCTGATGCCTTGTGCGGCCTGGAACGCTTCGACGGCGGATTCGGTGGCGTTGTCGTAGTAGCCAGAGATATCGCCGGTGTAGTACTCTAACGTCGTTAAGATGCTTTGAATAAAGACCACGTCAAAGCCGTTGCGACCAGAAAAAATCGCCCGACCGCCAGCAAAGGTATAGATCCAGTGGGCATCGTAATAGCCGAATCCAGCAATTTGGTTGTTGGGAAATCCGGTGTCACCGTTGGAGGATGCCGAGGCTTTAAAGGCGGCGACGGCGGCACCGGTCGCGGTGTCAAACGTCCCCGTGGCGGGTCCATCCAGGATGGTGGCGTATTGGAAACAGTTGAGACGGTTTTGCAAAATGGTGACGTCGCCGCCAGCCATCCCTTCGGACAAGGCGCGGCTACCGAAGACGGGTCCGCCGTAAGTTTGATGGGGCCCGACCCCTTGGCCAAAGACAAAAAACGTCTCGGCGCCGACCACTCCGTCGACGACCAAGCCAAAATAGCTTTGAATGTTCTCGACGGCAGTTTTGGTATCAGCGTCGAAGATGCCGCTGATGGAGATGGGATCCCCCATCGGGCCCCCAGGGGGGGTCATCATCTTCAGCATCAGATCATAAACTGCCTGGAGCACGGCCACATCGGTGCCGGAGTTGCCGAGGCTAAGAGTTCTGCTGCCAAATGGCTCATAGGGAGCAAAGGTGGAGTCGAACAATGCCATATAGATAAGCGCTCCTCTCGGGGTTTCACAAGTGTGCTACCCTTTTCCCATATGTTTCGTGAAGATAAAAGGTTCCAGGTGGCGTGGTCGAGATGAATCGCTTCCTGCGGCCGAAAGGGAGATCCAAGATGCGAAAACATACATCCTCAGATCAGTCAGGTAAATTTGGCCAACCCGTAAAATGGTTTCAAATCGTATATATTCGGTGAACCCGATACGCACGGTGGGGATTCGTCCCAAATTTTCGGTTCTTACGCATTTTCTGTTATTACCATTTGTCCATTAATCAAGTATGATATCTCCGCTTGATAAATTATTATCATCTAATGGATAACATACCTCTCATATGCCTAATAAATAACTGGACTTTCGGCTTGCGGTGATCTAGTCTGAAGAGAAACTGCCGACGAAAGGATCACCCTCACCATGGAACCTGTCCGCTTAAGCCAACAGTTGCAAGAGTTTTTTCACACCGAAAAGATCATCGTGGATGCGGGGCTCGAGAGCGTGACCCGGCTCCTGCAGATTGTGGCCGAGTTCTTTTGTGGCTTGGCCGTTCCCAGTCTGGCGATTGCTGGACATCGAGCGCGACGAACGAGCCTGGCATTTTCGGTGGCGGTCGCACGCGGAGAAAGCCTCGTGCCCCCGCTGCCACGTCGTCAGTCGACATTTGGCCCATCGATATACGCCGCATACAGTGCAAGATCTCCCGTGGAATGGGATGACCGTGTATCACACGGTCATCCCGCCGTGGTTTGTCTGTGACCAGACGGAGTGTCCGGGCTATATCTTCGTGGATCCCATGGCAGGGTTTGCCTGCCCCAGAGCCCGGTTGTCGACCCGGTTGAAAACCCTGCTCATTCGCCTGAGCTTGCCCTCGGTCATCAATCGAATGCCCGCCGCGTTACAGCCCTTGGGCATCGTGGTGAGCCGAGACACCCTGCTTCGTTTAGTCAAGGCCCAGGGCGCGATCGTCATCGCAGACAATCTGGCGCGATGTGATGTGCGGGTGCTGGACGTCGATGATGCCAATTTGCGCAAAGGAGACCCCTCATCCGGACACTCCGTCTTTATCGACGGCGAAACGCATCGGTTTCTGCTCGTCGTCCAAGGGACGACGCAAGCCATCGCGGAGAAGGTGATGGCCCAGTGTCCCACCGTCGAGATCGTCAGTCGGGACCGGGGGAGTGCCTATGCCGCCGCCCACGATAAAACGCAAGTCGCCGACCCGTTTCGTTGAGTGGCCAACCTGCACGAAGCCATTAAAGACACCTTGGCGCTCACCTTCGGATCCGACGTGTTTTTGCCCCAGGGAGACGGCTGGGAACGGTCGGCTGAGGCGTCCACCCCGGCCACCACCGAACGGCGGCCCCGGTGGACGCTGTCTCCTGCGGATCGCGAGCGCCGCATTGGGCTCGCGCGATTGACCTCCCGGCAAGCCCGCAAATATCGGACGACGCTCGCTTTGCTCGAACTCGCGGATAGTGACCTCCGCTCCGCGACGGTGGCGAAGCGTTTGGGCATTACCCGGGCGACCTTGCGGCGATATCGCAAGGTCGCCCCGGCCACGATCGCCCAGGTCGAAACCAAACTCGATGCCTGGATGGAGGCGGAGGCAACCCCCACCGCCGCGCCTCCGATAAAAACCCTGGCTCCGGGAGCTCGCCCGGCGGCGGAATCCATTGTCGCTCCCTATCACGACACCGTCGTGCGTTTGGCCGCCCAAGGGCACGGACATCCAACGATCCATGCGGCGATGGTTCAAGAGGGATTTCACGGGAGTCCCAATGCCATCTATCAATATCTGCTCAAACTCCGCCACGAACAGGCGCAAGCTGGGGAGATTCCGTCGGAAAAGGAACCCAAAGTGCGGCCACCGCGCATTGGCGTTCAGCGCATTGCGAGCAGCACGATCTATCGCCGTATTTTGCACGAAGTCGCCCAGGACCGAGCACCGATCATTGAGGCCCGTCCGGGCATGGCGGTGGCCGAGGCGGAGGCAGAGAGCGCGAAGGCTCCCGAAATCGTGGCCGGAGTCGACGCTCCGATCCCCCCGAGCCTCTACGATGATCTCGTCGCTGCGTTGGTGTTCGATACCCGAACCCGCGAAGTAAAGCGGCGTCCTGGCATGAGCCCGGAAGTGTATGCCGAAGTGGAAGACACGTTTCCGGTGGTGGCGGGGCTGCGGCAGTGCCTGGCCCGCTTCATGACCGTCCTAGGAGCCTGGTGCGAAACCCGAAAAATCATCTTTCAGGGATCACAACCACGCGGGTTTCAGGGGTCTCGATCCGGTGTTTTGGGACTTATGCACCAGATCTCTAGACACCAGCGACGAGACGACGAGACCGCGCTCGATGACTTCATTGAACCCTATCAGCAGGACCCCGCCGAACCCATAGCCCAATTCGCCTCGGGGTTAGCGAAGGACCTTGAGGCCGTGAAAAATTGCCTCCGCTACCCCGCGATCAGCAACGGCCCCATGG
>JAMCVM010000027.1:20457-20802 GCA_023475835.1 Bacillota bacterium
AGGTGGCTTAGCCAGGTTTCTGCGTGCATCGAACCTTCTCGCGCTAGCCTTTCCTTCCCGAGGGCAGGACGAGCTAGGCGTGGTCAACCACGCCCACACGGCGGTGAAAGCTCAGGGTCTCGCTTCGCTAGTGAGATGCGGAACACTACCGCATTGATTAGCAGAAAAAACGAAGTAACAACCTATCTAACACTGCATGTATCAAAAACAGTCAAACATAAATAACAAAGAGTGCGTAAGAACCAAATTTTCGAGGATTTTTTTGTGAAAAACGGGCCCAAGGGGCTGGTTTTTCTGTCTTGCTTGACGTATCATGAGCAGCATGAAACGAACGAGGCCATCTTG
>JAMCVM010000136.1 GCA_023475835.1 Bacillota bacterium
ATCGGGGGCGGATTGAAAGAGATCGTGGCGCGCGAACCATAAACAGAGGTCGTGCTCGTGGAGCGCACGTTCGGCGGCTTCCAAACTAGCATCGTCGATGATGGGCTGGGAAAAGGGAGACGGAGGTTTGAGTAAGCGTTTGCGGCGAACGGTGTCGGTCCAATAAGGCAACGTGTCTTTGGCGGCTGGAGCCGTGAGTAATCGGAAGGCTCGGCGGGGGTCTGCCGCTTCGATCGCGGCGGGGAGAAGATCGGCTAAGTGTAGCATGTCGTCGAGATCGGCAAGGTGGATGGAGTTTGGAAGAACCGGAGTGATGGTTGCACGCCATGCACGCAAACGAGCGCCCAGTCGCCAGGGCCAAGGTGCGAGATCGGAGAACACCGGATGCCATACGCCGTGTTCGACGGGGGCAGGAGCAGTGAGGGCCAATCGACATATTTTGTGATGCACCGAATTGCCGAATCCCCCAAAGGTTCCTTCGGTAGCTAAGCCAAAGCGCCCGGCTCGGCCGGCAATTTGTCGAACCTCTGCACCGGTGAGTGCGCGGCGCTGGGTGCCGTCATATTTTTCTGCTTCGGCGAAATAGACGTGATCCAAGGGCAGATTGAGACCGAGCCCGATGGCATCCGTGGCCGCAACATAGGCGGCTTCGCCCGACTGCACCAGTTCCACTTGGGCACGGCGAACATCGGGGGGTAAGGCTCCGTAAATGACGGCGCAGATGGCATTAGGGTGGGCGCGTTCAATCGCGGCTTTCCATCGCAGAACCGCCGTGCGGGAAAAGGCAATGACCGCAGAATGTGGGGGCAGAGCGCGCAGCGTCATTGGTTCCGATTCGGGTGCTAGTGGCATCAGTCGCTCGTAATCGATGATAGTTAGGGTATCGCCCCAATGCTTGAAGAGATCGGTTAAGAACGGAGCGGCTTCTGGGGTACAACAGACATGGAGCGTGTGAGTATCGGTGAGAGCCAGAGCGCGGGTCCATGCTCCACCCCGAGATGGGTCGGCAATCAATTGGGCTTCATCGACCACTACCGTATCATAGGTAGCGAGGGGCAACATTTCGATGGTAGCGGCCACCACCTGGGCATTTGGCGTGTCCAGCGATTCTTCGCCGGTCAGCAATCGAGTCGGACATCCCAGCGCGTTGAGGCGTTCGTAGGCTTCCCAAGCTAAAAGGCGGAGTGGGGCAAGATAGGCTCCTTGTTTGGCGTTAGTCAGCGCCTGCAGAGTAGCGTACGTTTTGCCGGCGTTCGTGGGGCCGACATGGAGAAAGACCTGACGGGAATGTGGAGGGGAAAACCGGAAAGGCGTGGCAGCGATTTCCGGGCGCACCAAGAGTTGCGTACTGTAGGGTTGCAGATCGGTGGCGCGGTATAAGGGGATATAACGGTGGTAAACCCATCCCGTGTCGGTTTGTAACGTGGCGATCGCGGAAATATCACGTGGTACTCGGTGTAATCCTGCTTGAGCGAGCGTGACAAGGCCGTATTCGAACGGATGAATATCTTCCGTAAAAACGGGAAGGTCATCCATTGGAGCCCAAAACGCTTCAGATGGCGGCGGATCGCCTGGGAGGCCGAGGGCCTGCCATGCGGATTGCGTGAGGGCAACCGTGGAATGGTGTCGCCTAAGAAACGTGTGATAGGCGGCCTGTTCGGCTTCGTGTCGAGCTTTCTCGGCAGCTTCAGCGCTACCGTAGAAGGAGTTAAATTGGAGTGACCACGAAACGAGCCCGGCTTGGGTCGCCCATTTTCGTACAGCTTTGATTTCTTTGGAGGTGTGAGCTTGGGCGATCGTACAGAGCGTGGCTTCTGGCACTCCCGGTCCCTCAAGCCATTCGGTACGGTGTAGATTGAGTGCGACCGTAGCGGTATCGTGCCATTGTTGATGAGCAGCTTCGCGGGCTATCTGTCGTTCGGCTTGTTTTTGGGCATAGGCTTTCGAAGTCAAGAGTGTTTGGGTTTCGGAATCCCAAACTGCCATCTTTCGTTCTTCCAGGGCATGCCGAATGGCATCTAGGCCGACAGGAAGGAATGCTCCATCCACAAACGGGATCGGCAGGGCAGCGCGAATGGCGGGTAAGAGCACTCTACCCTGTGCATCGGTGCCTGCAGAAGGATGCGCAAGAAACCAATCCACGCATTGTCGGAGATAAGTCCGTTTCCAACGTTTTTGTTGAGCTCGAGTAAGTTTTTGAGCTTTGCGTTCGGTCTTACGCGAAGGGGATAGCGTGTCTGGATTGGCGTGATCGAGATTCGCGATCGCTCGTGCGGCAAGAGCCGTAGTTAACGGAGATGGGGGGTGATCGTGCGACCAGCGCTGCAAGACGCTTTGGGCAATCCCGCTATTCCAAGATGCAGGGTGAGGAGGCAGTTGATCGAACCAAGTGGTTAACTCTGTGTCTGACGCGGTGGGGTGCAGGGCTAATTGGGCGAGAATCCAGTCGGCGAGCTTCCGCTTTTCGATATCCATGTATAATCCTCCGGGATTTTTCTTCAGTATAGAGCATGCGTAGGAAGCACGAGGGCCTTCGTGCCAGAACATATCAAATGTTTCAAACCCATAAAGGGTAAGAGAGAAACAAGAGGTGCGATCAAAACAGACTTTCGTTGGAGTTTCATTCAAACCCACAGAGGGGAGCGAGAAACATCAGCAACCGACCAATCAGCACACTGATATCATCGTTTCAAACCCACAAAGGGGAGCGAGAAACGATTCGCCTCGTTCACAAAAGGCACTAAGTTGTCTAGGTTTCAAACCCACAAAGGGGAGCGAGAAACGGCTTTGGTTGTGCTTTCGTTGCATCGTATCCCATGTTTCAAACCCACAAAGGGGAGCGAGAAACCGAGAAACTCGTGGAGACCGCATGGGGGAAGGATCGATAACCAACTTATGAACTGGCAAAAGATGGGAATAGAAACCACAAAATCTGCCAATCGCCCACGGCGTGGGCGATTCTGGGATTTTGGGACTGTCGTCGATCCCCCGGGGTTTTTACGCTATTGGCCATCGACGACAAATGGGAGAAGCTAGACGTTATCGGAAACGAAGACCTGTTGGGGGACGAGGCATCCAAATCCTGCACTGGTTTTGCGTCCGAGACCTAGGCTTTGAATCCAATGCAATGCTTCGCTAGGACCACGCAACACGCCTTTCCAATGATGTCCAGGATGTAGCGTATTCCAAGCGTAGACCGGAGTTGTTCGAACAGCGGTCGTGCGGGCAGGACAGTCGCTGGTGAGATTCGTGACGCTTTCCACTCGACCAGATAGGTTCAGAGTGATCGTAAACGCCGTCAACCTCGTCGGAGGTTCATATGTAGTGCCGTTGAACCCCGATGGATTAAGCAGTCGCAGAAGGTACCTCTGGGGCGACAGCCGGTGGAAAAAGCGCTCAAGCGCTGAGGGGGCGTCGGTCCTGACCGGGTGAGGTTCATCGATGAGGTGGTCTAAAAGGTCCATGATCATCGCCTGATAATCTCGGGAACCGGAAGTTAGATATAAGCGAGCGGGTTGCCAGGAGACATAGGCCGCTCGGCCCATGCCATGGGAAAGTATCGCCGCGCCCATCTGTGCGGTGACTTGTGGCGCTGAGGCCCGTTTTGGTGGGCCGAACACGTCAGCCTTGGCTACTGACAAGAGGAAGAACCCGCCTTCAGCAAGAGACATCGGCGCCACCGGATTATCGAGGATCAGGTAGTCGTGAGCGAGGGGCGCTGAAAAACTGAGGTGGGTTGGGGCAAGACGTAGAACGCAGCGTCGCCATTGTTGGTGATTTGAATGCCGAGACATTCGGACCAGAACGCGGCCACGCTGGGATTAGACAACGGAGGCGTCCCCGTCATGAAAAGGCGGCTACCGCCGCTAAGCGCGTGCTCGATTGCCTGCCCCAGGCACGGGCGGATACGATCTAAGCTTGGAGCGATAATCAGGCGATAGCCTCCGAGTCGCTCCAACTGAGGGGCGTCGGCCGCCATCACATCAAACAGCACATGTTCTTCTTTGAGCTCTCGAAAAAATCCCTGATATTCATCGAGGGCTCCGGATCGGGGTGGGATGAGGGCAATACGGACTAATGAAGTCAGGTGTCCGTATAACGCTTGATGATCACGGTGCCCGTGAAAAATCTGACTGACGATCGAGCCATAGCGTGAATCGGGATACCGTCGCAGGGCCCGACGATGCAGAAATCAAGCCCGGAGCCGATGCTAAGGCTTTGGTAGAGACGAATGGCGGTTTCGTGGGGCGACACGGCGGTAAAACGGTGGCGGATGGCGAGAGCATGAATCGATACGTTGCTAACAATTTTATCCGGCCATCTATCTTCTAACATGCATCCCCAGATAAGTCAGGTAGCAGCATT
>JAMCVM010000004.1 GCA_023475835.1 Bacillota bacterium
ACGAGCTTTGATTATGGCCAGACTTTTCTGCTATGGCATCCATGGTCAATCCGCGCATCATGCGGATCGACCGCAAGGTGTGCCCAAATGTGTGTGTCCATCGTTGTGTCATGTCCTGCCTCCGATTTCTCATCATACTACCGACGACTGCCGCGTGCTGAATGTTGATCATTAATTCGGGTCTTATTGCCTAAAAAGCTCTTTCTATATCGTCGGTACCAATTTTTTGACCCAGGCCTGGAACCCCTTGCCTAGCAAGGGGTAGCAATATCATGCTTCAGAGCTGAGAGATTACGCGATCTCCGGTGCCAAATTTCGGCGTAATATGGGGGTGCGAAATTCAAGTAACCCGTATACGGACATGGGTTTTGGGAAGGTGATGGAATGGAATGGCAGCCTGCACCAAGAGCTTGGATATGGATCGATAAACCCGATGTGATGGTCGTGCCCGTCCCCTTACCGCCGTTGCCAGAGCGCTGGTGGAATGCGTTCCGCCTGCGGTCTAAAGAGCTTCCTTGTTTGGGGACCACCCAATCCGGAAGCCCTTGCAAACGGCATGTCTACGAATGGCAGATGTTCCTTTATGGGATTAGTGCTCCTTTTGCGGAATATTGTACGGCCCATCGCGGCCCAGAACATCCTTCGATGTGGGGATTCTGGCGAATGTCCAAACGGATTCCGTGTCCTTGTGGATGCGGTGCGATGGTGACCGTGGAAGGGAGTACCCTCACGGATCATCCCGAGGTTACTCAGCATCTTTGGACGGTGTTGCTAGCCGCTCTAGGACCGGTTCAGTGGACCGATCCGGTCAGTACATGGACGGCAACGCTGGTGTCGTGCGATCGCTCTATCGCGTTTACCTCAGGGATTGAAGACGTCTCCGAAGCGACCGCGTACCGCGATTGGCTGTTCGATGGGCCAGCCTCTCTCTGGGAAAACTTTCCCGATGACGCACCCGAGAGCGAAATATGGGGCCCCGTTTTAATCGCCGGAGATTGAACTGCGGGAGGAGATCGGCGATGAATCGTCGAGGAGACTGATTCGGTAGGTTGCCGAAAGGAACGAATGCCGTGACCCAGAAATTATTGAAGATTGCAGGGTGTATTCTTGGGATGGGGGTAGCGTTTGGCTTGACTGTTCTCGCCTTGAACAATCCTAGGCCGGAGACTTATGCAAGGCTATTGACGATGCAGTTAGAGACTTCCAGCGATCACCTACATCTTTCTAGCCTACTCCTCCGCCGAGTCGATGCCTACGAATCCTTAGACCTCCTCTTCGAGGGGATTGTGGCCGAGTTGCGCGAGAAAAACGTGGCCGAACGCTGGTGGGCCTGATTTGAGGATCGCTTGCCGGCCGTCCTTAGCTCCGTCGCGGAGTCGGGCCCGATGGATCTCCAGCCATTTCAACAGTCGCCGCACTAGGCTGCACTCCAAGAGCTGTTTGAAAAGTTCTTCTTAGGCAATCCACCGCGAAGTCTCGATATGGGCGGCTAGACGGCCAAAGTGGAAGGTTGCTAAAGTCAAGCAGGCCAAGAGATTACGCGATCTCCGGTGCCAAAATTCGGTGTAATATGGGGAGTGCGAAACTTAAGAATCTTTATTGCTGGGTATATAGAACAAGCCATCGCAGAAGTCCGAGCACATCATTCTCGTCGTTTTTGCGCAGGTCATAGCGTCAAGCACTAAAACCGCAGTATTCTCTCTATTCTTACAGTGTAAATTCCAAGGTCCATATCCCAAAGTGCGTAAGAGCCGCTCGAGCGCATTCTAAGGTTTATACGCCAGCAGCAGATTGAGGGGGGTATACGGAGGATGATTCGAGACGACAATGAAGGTGCTGCGCCGTAGACCTTGGTGATCTCGGACATCCGGGTCCCAAGCGGATTGCCGCGAGAGGCGGTGGCGCAGTTCCCGTTGGCGCGTAGTTTGGCGTACAATGGGGGCAAGAAAATCAAGAAGCAGGGAGCATCAAGGCTGTGGAACTATCTCGTGTGAGTGCCAATGGCCAACTTACGGTGCCAAAGGCGATTCGGGAACGATTGAATCTACGGGAGGGGGATCGCGTCGCTTTCGTCGAGGAAAGTGGAAGGGTGATCTTGACTAAGGCCACTGTGTTGGCCCTACGCGATTTGCAGGAGACGATGCAACAGGAAGCAGAGGCCCAAAGGCTGGTAGAAGAGGATCTCTTGCGCGAGTTGGAGCGCGTCCGGGAAGAGCGCTGGGATGAAAGGCACTCCTGAGGAGAGTCGAGACCTCCGAGTGTTTGTGGATTCTAATATCCTCATTTCGGCACTGATCTCATCCACGTCGGTCGCCAGCCAGTTTCTGACGCTGGTGCTGGACGCCCATCGTCTCGTTTTATGGGACTATGGCCTGACCGAAATGGCGCAGGTTATTCGTCGGAAGTTCCCGAAGGCGCTCCCTAAGTGGGAGCTCTTTTTGGTCACGCTCGATTTCGAGATGGTGCATACGCCCGCCGATCTGGCCATCGTGGCGGCTCCGGACATTCGGGATGCCAAAGACCGCCCGATTCTGATCTCCGCGCTCATTGCTCAACCGGATGCGTTTGTGAATGGGGACCAAGACTTTCATACTCTGGAAATTGCCGAGTACCTGACTGTCTACACGCCGAGGCAATTCCTCGATTGTTTTGGTCTGAGATGATGGGTGCTGTTGAGTTTCAATACCTCATAGGTAGGCTATAAACGGATGATTACCAGCCTGTCTAAATTTTTTGACCCAGGCCTGGAACCCCTTGCCTAGCAAGGGGTAGCAACATCATGCTTCAGAGCTGCTTAACGCTTGAAGCCGTCGTTTGGATCTTCCCCTGATGATCCGCTCCTAATTCGTAGGCTTAACGCTCTGAGCTTTTAAGGAATATACGCCCCCGTTAATCTCATAGAAATTCGATTAAATTGTCCGCAGTCCACTGGCACTGACGCAAAATGGAGTGCAATGTCCCCACCGCGAGCTCGTGGTGCATGGGAACAATGGCCGTCCGACCATCTGGATGCCGCAACTTGACATGGCTGCCCTTTTGGCTCACCATCGCGAATCCGGCCCGCGTCAACGCCGTCACGACCTGGCGCCCGGACAATACGGGCAATCGAGGACTCATGGATGCGGCATCTCAATGGTCACGGGGGCTAAGATGGGCGTCACGGGAAGATCCTGCATTGGAATGTCGTCAAAGTAGAGCTCCAGCGCTTCCCGAAGATTGTCAATGGCCTCGTCGAGAGACGAACCTTGACTGGCGACCTCCACCTCCAAACAGCGAGCGACGTACCAATCCCCTTCATGGGTGATGGCTGCCGTCAATCGTACCGGGTGGCTCATAGGTCATCCCTCCTCAGATCTCGTCTATAGTATACGCGATATGGGAAACCCGAGTGTGACGCCCGCGCCGTATTCACAGAAAATTATGCTAGGTCGCTATCCTGCCCGTTAATCAATCAAATAAAACCAACCACTAGGTTTAGCATTTCTAACGCATCAGGAGTAATTTTCAGCGTTGATTCTGGCTGACCCGTGCCTCCATAGATGAATGGATAACGGAAAAGGCCTCGGTCTAAAATGCAGGGAAATGGGAGCCCCATTAAAGGAACAGCACCGATACGGTAACCAGTGATCTGCCAAACTTCTGTTGGAGTTACCGGTTTTAGCTGATCGCATCCTAGAATTCCCCCAATTTCTTGTAAATCGACCCGTCCACGATCTCCGGACTTAATCAACGAAACATAGCCATTTTCAGACTTGAGAATCAATACGGGGGCTGTTTGTCCGATTGCGATCTCGAGATAGTCTGCACCTTCCTGCGCTGTACGAATCGTCTTTTCATGGTGAATGATTTCGAATTGAACGCCGCTCTGTTCCAGAACAGTTCTTAATTTGTCCATAAGAGGATGCCCCTTTTTCCATCACGGTCGTGTTTGAAAATTCATGGACTCAGCCATGTAACAGGTCCGCCGTTACCAAAGTTTTCACGATCATACAGGCCCAACTTGTCTGTTAATCCCACAACCAGCACCTCACCCACGCCGTTCCGACGGCCTATCCCCCGCCATTTCGGCTCCAGAGGTGCTGGCTCTGGAGCCTATGATAACAGAACGTCCGCCATACGTCAGTCACCGTCGTTTACTGCACAAAGTACCGCTGATAGGCCTGATGGCGGGCTTCGCCACTCAACACGGCATAGAGTTGGGTCGTCTCCGGTTTCTCGTGCCCGAGAATGGATTGGACGGCCACAAGGGGGGCCCCTTGGTTGAGTAATGTGGTGGCTAACGTATGGCGAAGCACATGGGGATGGACCTTCGCCGCCAAACCACAGCGGCTGGCGATGCGCTTAAAAGCT
>JAMCVM010000064.1 GCA_023475835.1 Bacillota bacterium
CGCGATACGCCTTCAAATACGTCCGAACCGGGGTCTCTGTAAAGCCTAGCATGGCCGCGACGAGGGAGCGATCCGCACCGAGCGCGGTCAGTTGCACCGCCGCCATTTTCATTTGAACTCGCGGGTGGGGGTGATGGAAATGCTCAGACCGTAACGCGTTTAGTTCTTCGGCACTGCCAGGAATCTGGATCATCGAAGGGCCTCCTCTGGCAGGGCACTGGGAACCAGTTCCGATTTTTCTCCCAGGTTAGCACAGAAAATCCGCGATGTCCCGTCTCACCCAGCCCTCTTGCCATCACCACTTAAAGCGTAAAGTGTGACCCGCGCGCAGTATAGGAGTGGTGATAAGTAATGGCAGAGTGGACTAAGGAAATGCAGGAAAAGGTCGTCAAGAGGGTGTCAGATCGCAGCCTCAATGATGTGCAATTTCGTAAAGAATTGATGTCGCATCCTCACTGGGCGATTCAAGAGGCCACGGGAGCGATCGTCCCTGATAGCGTGCGCTTGCAGTTTGTTGATCAGAGCGCCGCGCCCTGACTATTGTCTTGCCTCCAATGGCAGTGAGTGAAGATGAACTCTCAGAGCAGCAATTGGAAACTGTCGCCGGAGGCAAAGGGATGAGTGGGCAACAAGGGAGTCCCATAAGAACATGCCCCTACTGCCACCACAAAATCAAGGTTCCGGTGTAATCATAAGGCTAGCAAATCCCATTTTCATGCCACTGTCTAAGGGAGAGCTAGGGTGAAAGTTGTCGGCCCCTTTCGGTCTGAGGTCTGCCCACGTTCGTCGAATGTTATCGACGGAGTTGTCTAGAAGAGACCTGGGGCTTTCTTTGGGATTGGCGTGACAGTCTTCGGATGGAGACTGGGTGCGGGTCATAGTTTCCGATTGAGGAGACGGCCACCGTGCTGGGACCCCATTATGCGGCGAGGTGGAAGGTGCCCACAGCTTGGGCAGCTTGGGCAGCATACTATCAATTATGACCCGCACGCAGTATACATTTTCGGCAGACCCGCTATACCTGCGATACCCGTGCTAGCGATGAATGCGTGGATCCTGGGGCGAGGGGTTCGCCGGCTCCCAGGGACTGTTTGATGCGGGTGAAGGTTACAGCATGCTCTGCGCGGATCCACTGAGCACCGTTTGTCGAAAATAGATGAAAATGTGAGGCCATCAGAGTGCAAGGACAGAGTATCAGGCCATTTAGGGGCCATTGTTGAGAGTCATGCTGAGCCCAGTACTCCACCGTGAGATGTTTCACTGATGTGGTCATGCTTTAGTCTTTTATTCCGTGGGGGGCATTTGCGCTACCGGAGCCAAACCGCAAAAAAAATCGTTCTTTTACCCTTTGGGAATGAAGTCATCCAATACCTGCGCTCCCCAGATCTAGCTTTCCAAATAGCGATGGAATCGTTGAAGACCAAGGAGCGCATCCACTTTAACCGACTCCCAAGGGGATCGAGCGCGTAGGCTCGGTCAGGCAACCGGCTGGTTGAGGGGAACCGCTAGCGATCATCAGGCTGCGGCATGAGCCATGTGCTGAGCTGGCAGCTAGCTACCTGTGATAGCAGCAATCAAAGATGACGGCATGGTAAGAAATTCCATAAAGAAAAGTTCGACTAATATTAGAATCGGTCGTGACTACTTGCTATAATGGCGCTTGGGAAAGGGAATTAGAGGCTTTTGGCCCTTGACGCTTGGTAGCTAAATGTAGCTATCGATACGCGAGAAGATTTGGCGTCGTTCCTGACTTCTCGCAATGGTTGACAAGGAGTGTGGACAAATAATGGCAGAGTGGTCTAAGGAAAAGCAGGAAAAAGTTGTCAAGACCGTGCTTGACCGGAGTCTCAATGATGCTCAGTTTCGTAAGGAATTAGTTTCTCATCCTCACCGGGCGATTCAGGAAGCTACTGGCGAGATTGTTCCGGATGCCGTTCGATTGCAATTTGTCGACCAAAGTGCCGCGCATCTGACCGTCGTCTTGCCGCCCATGAAAGTCAGCGAGGACGAACTTTCAGAGCAGCAATTAGAAGCAGTGGCGGGTGGCAAAGGTGGAGTGACTCAGGGACAATTTCTAAGCGGACTTAGCGACATCGGAGATGTCTTAAACACCATAGCTTCTCCCGTGGGAGTACTTACTGGAACCGCCATCGGAACTGCCGCACACACTGCTGTTGAATAGCTAGCGGGTGTGAACGGTGTCTGCCATCCTCGGGGGTTGGAGTCTTTTAATGATAGTTGAAGGACTTTGCCCCCGCAGTGACGGCAGCACGGCTGCCGCTCTCACCGCCGTGGGTTTCTTGGGTTCGGAAATGGCAAAGAATAGTCAATATCGCAATCACCGCTTATTTTTTCATTGCAAAGGATAGGAGGACGGCGTTGGAATCCGTCCAATTGCTAGAACTTAAGCCATCGATGGTGGGTGGCTTTGAGAAATTTACCTATTCCCACTTGCGTACTCGCTTGGTTACGATGACCGACGGTGATGTCGCTATCGGTGCGTTAGATTCCGGTCGCCCGGTGGGCTTAATTTACGCGCAGAGGAATGCTAATCTGGCTCAAGTCGTGTCGATTTTTGTGATCCCATCGCATCGCGGGTTGGGAGTCGGAACGGCCTTGCTGGCTGCGATGGAAGAGCGGATGCGAGCAGGAAGTCCCAGAATTTCCTTGGCCTATCCCGTAGGATCGTCGGTTCGGGCGCTAGAGCGCACCTTAGTAAAACGCCATTTTTCTGAGCCCGTGGTCGATACCTTAATCTATCGTCTGGATTCGAATCTAAGAAAAGCTCCCTGGTTTGCCCGGTACCGCTTAGCTCAAAATGCGCGGATTGGGCGATGGATAGATTTAAGTTCAGACCAGAGGAGAATGCTCGCCTCCGCCCAAGACGCATGGTATCCCTCGTATTTATCCCCTTTTCGCGACGAGGAGCGAGTCGATCCAAACTTGAGTGTCGTGCTTTTCGAGGACCATCAGCCCTTGGGTTGGTGCATGGCCCATCGGATTGCTGACGATACCAGGCTTTACAGTAGTCTCGTCGTGCATCCCAGTATCCAGCACTTAGGCTACGCCTTTACTTTGGTGGCCGAATCGGTCAACCGCCAGGTGAGTCAAAACATACCGTACGGCCTTTTTGCCGTGTTGGTCAGCAATCTGCCGATGTTCGGGATCGTGCAGAAGTGGATTCAGCCGTATGCCCTCGCGGTGACGGAACAGCGCAGCGCTTTTAAGGTTCTGTCAACCGCGTCGAAACGTTAGGAGGTCGTTATGGCAACAGAAATGTATCGCAAAAAGGCCTTAGACAAAATCACGTCCCCGGAACAGTTAGACATGTTGATGCAGGTCACGACACCGAAGGGATGGTTTGCGCTGATCGGATTTGCCCTGATTATCGTCCTGGCGATACTTTGGAGCCTCTTCGCCAACATCGCCACCACCGTGGCCGGTTCCGGCATGATTGTGCCGGTGAGCGGCATGACTGGGGTGACTGCCCCAGTTTCGGGAACCGTGGCTTCGGTTTTGGTTCAGTCGAATCAGTTGGTGAAAACCGGACAGCCGGTCTTAACCATGCGCTCAGGCCACTCCCTACTGACCGTTGTCGCTCCCCACGGGGGACGGATTTTGAATTTTTCCGCCTATCCCGGAGCCTACGTTGACGCCGGGTCGCCCATCGCCAGTGTCGAGCCGCTTCACCCAATCTTGGAAACCGTATTCTATTTGCCCGCCAGTGAAGTGACCTTAGTTAAGCCAGGTATTCCGGTGCACGTAGAGCCGCTGTCGGCCAATCAAGAAAGCAACGGATATTTGCTGGGCATCGTAGCCAAAGTGTCGGCGTATCCCGCAACGGCCCAATCGGCCTTAGCCATCTTTCAAAACCCGGCGATTACGAGTCAGCTGGTCGGTACTAGCACCGCCTACGAAGTGGTGGTGGATTTGGAGCGTCGACCCAAGAGTGCCAGCGGCTATGCCTGGTCTTCAGGAGCGGGGCCATCCTCGCCCTTAGAGGCGGGGACGTTCGCCAGTGGCTCCTTTATCGTCAGTGAACAGCATCCAATCGGACTGTTGTTTAAGTAACACCCGCGGAAAGTTAAGGTAATGAAAGCGAGTCGATGGGGAGGAAGAGCATGGCGGTGAGAAGATCTGTCGAGCGGGTCCATACTCCGACTGTATTGCAGATCGAGGCGGTCGAGTGCGGCGCGGCAGCACTAGGCATTGTGCTCGCGCATTATGGACGCTACGTTCCGTTGGAAGAATTGAGAGTGGCGTGTGGAGTCTCGCGGGATGGCAGTAAGGCGTCAAATGTATTGCGGGCGGCTCGCACTTATGGGCTCGTGGCTAAGGGGTTCAAGAAGGACGTGGCGGATTTGCGGACGCTGACACGCCCAGCCATCTTGTTCTGGAATTTTAATCATTTTTTAGTGTTGGAAGGCTACGGTAAAGGCGTTGTCTATTTAAATGATCCCGATTCTGGTCCTAGGACGGTGACCGAGCAAGAGTTTGATGAGGCCTATACCGGCGTCGTCTTGACCTTTGAACCGGGGCCGGACTTTCAGCCCGGAGGGGCGGCGCCTAAACTCATCCCGGCCTTGGCCCGTCGTTTGGTCGGGTCGGAGAAGGCGCTGACCTATGTGATTTTGGTTGGGCTGGCTTTGGTCATCCCTGGGCTTGCCGCCCCGCTCTTTGTTAAAGTCTTCGTCAATAATTACTTGGTCTCAGGCATGCGCAGCTGGCTCGTGCCCATCATTTTAGGTTTGGCATTGACCGCGGTGATTCAAGGGGCTTTGACCTGGGTTCAACAGACGTATTTGATGCGCATTCAGACCAAACTTGCAGTGGGGGCTTCCAGTCGGTTTTTTTGGCATATTCTGCGCTTGCCGGTGGAATTTTTTGCCCAACGCTTTGCGGGCGAGATTGGCGGCCGGCTGCAGATCAACGACCAGGTGGCGCAGTTGCTTTCGGGCCAGTTGGCTTCTACGGTGCTCAGTTTCGTGCAAATCCTCTTTTATATGGTCGTGATGATTATTTTCAGCCCGTTGCTAACGGCCATTGCGGTCGGTATGTCGCTGATCAACGCGGTGGCTTTGCGTTATGTCTCGCGCAAACGGATCGATGGAAGTCGCCAATATCAATTGGAAAGTGGAAGGCTATTGGGGATTTCGATGAGCGGCTTGCAAATTATTGAAACCTTGAAGGCGACCGGGACCGAGTCGGACTTTTTTTCCAAATGGGCCGGACGCCAAGCCAAGACGTTGAATGTGCGGCAAGGTTTAGCGATCTACTCCACCTATCTCGATGCGGTACCGCCCCTGCTTAGTGGGCTGAGCACGGTCGCAGTCTTAGGGATTGGGGCCCTTCGGGTGATGGATGGGGTGATGACGGCAGGAACCTTGGTCGCGTTTCAGATGCTGATGGCCAACTTTACGGGGCCGGTCAGTCAACTGGTGACGCTAGGGAGCACCTTGCAGACGATTGAAGGCGGAATGAATCGGCTCGACGATGTCTTGGGAGCGCATGTGGACGCCCGCTTAGACCGGGACCACGCTGAAGACCAAGCCGTGTTGAACGACCATTCCACTCCCGCAAAACTCGACGGTTCGGTCGAGTTGCGTGCGCTGAGTTTTGGTTTTAGTCCATTGGATCCGCCGCTGGTGTCGGATTTCACGTTAAACCTCAAGCCTGGAGATCGGGTGGCCATTGTCGGCGGATCGGGCAGTGGAAAATCCACCGTGGCCAAGTTGGTTTCAGGGCTTTATCATCCCTGGGACGGTCAGATTCGCCTCGAGGGCCAGGATCGAGATAACGTGCCGCTTTCGATTTTGTCCAATTCAGTGGCTGTCGTCGACCAAGATATTTTCATGTTTGAAGGGACCATTCGCGACAATATTACGCTGTGGGATCGCACCATCGATGATGCCACCTTGGTTCGGGCAGCTAAAGATGCCTGTATTCATGAGGATATCGTGGCGCGGCCAGGTGGCTATGATTCCGTGGTCAACGAAGGTGGAGGCAACTTCAGTGGTGGTCAACGTCAACGGTTAGAGATCGCGCGGGCGCTGGTGACGGAGCCGACGATATTGATTCTGGATGAAGCTACCAGTGCTTTAGATCCGGTGGTCGAGCGCGAAATTGACGCGAACCTGCGCCGGCGAGGATGCACGTGTCTGATTGTGGCCCATCGCCTGAGTACGATTCGCGACTGTGATCTTATCGTCGTAATGGATCGGGGCAGCGTGGTGGAACAGGGGACCCATGAGGCACTGATGGCCCGTGGGCGCTATTATTACCGCCTCATTACGGCGGAATAAACGACCGAATCGAGAAGGGTGGGGGATTTATTCATGGCAGGGGTCGACTGGGACGCCCTCGTGGGGGGGCAAAAGCCCGGAAAAAAGTCCGTGTCGCGTCAAATGACCGATATTTTGTTCTTGTCGGATGTCGAACGCAATCTCGTGCATCGGGTGTTGCAACAAGGACGGATGACGGCAGAACGGTTGGCCGAATCGCCAGATACCCCGGAACTGGATGAACTGCAGACGTTATTAGACCAGTTGGTTGAAGGCGGGTACTTGCGAACCATCCCTGGCGAAGGCGACGTTGTGGAATATGTGAGCCAACTCAATAGTCGACCAGGCCGACACTTGTCGTCACAGATTTGGCAGGTGCTCTATGAACAAATTGCAGACGTGTTTGACAGTGAAGGCGAGAGTCTCGCGATTGAGGGCAACCACCCCTTAGATCTCTCAGACGGTGAGTCGATCTGGTTGGTGCGCTCGGGGGCGATCAACATATTTGCGGTCCAGTTCGTGGATGGGGAGCCCAGCGGGCGCCGCCGCTTCATGTTTAGCGCAAGCGTGGGTGAAGCGCTCTTCGGGATGGAGCGAAAAGCGCTGCCTTTGGGACTCATTGCCTTGGGTACACCCGGCACCAAGGTGTCGCGGCTACCTTCCACCCGCTTGTTGGAACTCGTCGATGACAGCCGTTACCGCTCGCAAATTGCCGGGGTTCTGGATACCTGGATCCGGAATTTGGAACCGGAAGGAACGCGGATGCCGCCGCAAGACTTTCAGGAATTGGCCCTCGGGGAACCAATCACCTTGAATGCCGAGGAAATTGGGCGTGCCCCAGATGGAGCGGTTTCTTGGCTCAAAGTGGAAAGCGGGGCGGCGACTCTTTCGGCTTTTGCCCAGGCACTGGGGGTTGGCACCTGTACGCCGCTGACCGACCGCGCTTTCGTGACCGTCAGTGGCCCTGCGACGGTGAAGATGATTAGTTCGGAGCAATGGTTGGCGGAGACAGGCGATTGGGATGATTTAATGGCGTATCACCGCCGGGTTTTAGACGCCTTAGGGGTGGAGCGCAGCCAGGATGATCAGAGCGAACTGGTGCGCTTAGCGGGACGGGCAGCAGGCGACGAGCGCGTGGTAGCGCATGCGGTGAACGAGTTAGGCTCCCTCTTAGTCCCGCCAGCGGCCGCTTTGCTAACCGCCCGGGAAGGTGAGGATGGGTGGGCGGCGGCATTTCGCATCGTGGCCGCCTCCGAGCGCTTGGATGTCACCCCGAACGCCACGCTAGACCAGGATCTCCGCGACCCTTGGGAACGGATTGAGGTGCTAGCCCGGCAGTCTCACCTAAGAACCCGCAGCGTTGCGCTTAGAGGACCTTGGTGGAATGATGACATCGGGTCGGTGTTGGGCAGCCGGCTTGATGACGCTAGCCCCGTAGCCATCATTTCTGAAGAGGGCGGCGGGGTCTGGGTGGTCGATCCGGTGGCGGGGACGCGCGAACGGTTGACGGCAGCCTTGGCTCAAACCTTGTCCCGAGATGCGGTGGCCTTAGTTCGACCCTTCGGCGCCAAGGCCGTTAAACCACTGGAACTGGTGCGCTTTGGGGCACTGGGGCTCAAGCGCGATTTTGGCATGGTGCTTACCATGAGCCTGGTTTCGGGTCTATTGGCTCTTTTGACCCCGGTGTTTACGGGAAAAATCTTTGGCCAGATCATTCCCGGCGCGGCGCGTGGGGAACTCTGGGAAGTGGTCATCGCCTTGACCGGGGCCGCGGTCGTTACGGCGATGTTTCAGATTACCCGCGGCATTGCTTTGGTGCGAGTGGAAAATCACATGGATGGCGCGGTCGAATCCGCCGTGTGGGATCGCGTCTTGGATCTGCCTGTGCCATTTTTCTCGCGCTATACCGCGGGGGATCTGGTCATGCGCGCCATGGGCATCAATTCCATTCGCCAAGTGTTGACAGGGGCGGTCCTCTCCTCGATGCTTTCCGGCATCTTTTCGATTTTTAGCTTTGCCTTGCTGTTTTACTACAGCGCGTCTTTGGCCATTGCCGCCACGCTCTTGGCGCTGGTCTTGGTCACCATCATCATTTATGCCGATCTGCGTCTGGTGCGGTTGCAAAGAACCCTGCTCAACCTGCAGGGACGACTTTCCGGCATGGTCTTGCAGTTTGTCACCGGCGTGGCCAAACTGCGGGTCGCCGGGGCCGAAGCGCGGGCTTTTTCGCGATGGGCGGAACGCTATCGGGAGCAACAAGCGATTACTATCCAAGCCCGCCAGATCAGCAATACGCTTTCGTCGGTCATGGCGATGTTTACCGTGGTCAGTTCCCTGGTCTTATTCTGGGTAGTGAGTCGGCTGGGACCGGGCGGGATTAGCGTGGGCGCGTTCTTGGCCTTTAACGCCGCCTACGGTCAGTTCGTCGGCAGCTTGCTGGGGATTAGCAGTGCGGTCATGGGGGCGGTGCAAGTGGTGCCCCTTTATGAACGCGCGCAGCCGATCTTAACCACCTATCCCGAGATCGATCGGGCGAAAAAGGAACCGGGGGACCTGACCGGAGAGATTGAAATTAGCCATGTGTCTTTTCAGTATGATGCCGATGGACCTTGGATATTGAATGATGTTTCTTTGCATGCCCGCCCGGGAGAATTTATTGCGCTGGTGGGCTCGTCAGGGTCAGGAAAATCCACGATCATGCGCATGCTCTTGAACTTTGCCCAGCCGGCCTCGGGCGCGATTTACTTCGACGGCGAAGATTTGCAAAGTCTCGACCCGCGGGCGGTGAGAAAACGCATGGGCGTCGTGCTCCAAAACGGACAATTGATTCAGGGAGATATTTTTAGCAATATCGTCGGTGCCTCGTCGAATTTGACGTTGGAAAACGCCTGGGAGGCCGCCCGCATGGTGGGCCTAGATGAGGATATTGAACGGATGCCCATGGGCATGCAGACCTATCTTTCGGTGGGCGGCGGCACGCTTTCGGGAGGCCAACGCCAGCGCATCCTGATTGCCCGGGCCATCGTCAACAAGCCTCGAATCCTTCTGTTTGATGAAGCCACCAGTGCCCTTGACAATCGCACTCAGGCGATTATCAGTAAGAGCATCGAGCAACTCAGAGCCACCCGAATTGTCATTGCCCACCGCCTGAGCACTATTATCAATGCCGATCGAATCTATGTGGTCGATAAGGGGCGCATCGTTCAGTCAGGGATGTATGAGGAATTGGCCAATGTTGAAGGCCTATTCCAAGATCTGATGAAGCGGCAGTTGGCATAATCTGAAGTACGCAGGAGGACATAATGAGAATCCGGCCTAAAACCACGATCGCCGTTGTGGGCACGCTGATCTTACTGATTGTGGGGTTGTTCGTGGCCATGTCCACGACCTTGAACTCGGAATTTCAACGGGCTCAGGCCCAAAACTCCCGAGCCAATATTGAGCGGGTGGTGACTGCGTATCGGTCGCAGGTGAATAGCTTGCAATCCTTGGTGACGAGCTGGGCCTATTGGAACGCCACTTACGCCTTCATTCTGAACCGCAACAGCGCATACCTGCGCTCGAATCTGAATACGGCTTCGATCGCTTCCTTAGGGCTGAACGTGATGATCTACTTTAATTCGTCGCACCGGGTGGTCTACAGCACCGGCTTCGATACCGCGAACGGAACCAAGGTGGCCTTGCCCAAGAGGTTGCTGGGCCAACTAAACGCCCGTAATCCCCTGTTGCAGTTTCCCAATCTGACGAGCAACAATCCGGGGTTGATTCTTATCGGCCATCGTTTATTGCTGCTCGACGCGGCCTCCATCTTGACTAGCAACGCCACCGGTCCTGCGCGGGGGGAATTGGTCTTTGGCCGCTATGTCAATGCGGCTATGGTTGCGAACTTTCGCCAACTCAGCGATCTTCCGGTGACGCTCGTCCTTTACCACGCAAAGACGCCCAAGGGCGCCTTTGCCCCGGTGCCGAGCGGTCTCTCTTTGGCACACGCCTATACGAGCATCCCTACCGGTCGAGATACGATTGTGGGATTTGCCTTGCTCCCCGATATCTATGGGCGGCCGGTGGCGGTGTTAGAAGCGAAGATGCACCGCACCATCTACTTGGAAGGGGTGGCCAGTCTAAGATTTCTGGTGATTGCGCTCATTATCGCAGGACTGGCGTTCCTGATCTTAACTCTGGGGCTGCTCGACCGGATGATTCTTTCCCGAGTGACTCGTCTCTACCAAGGCGTGCAGGCGATTCGATCGCGCGATGACCTATCGCTCAGGGTGCCAGTCAGCGGGTCCGACGAACTCAGCGAGTTGTCGTCAGCGATTAATCGCATGCTCAACGGTCTGCAAGAGAGTTTGCAACGGGAACAAAAATTGCGGGTAGAAGTGCAAGAACTTCGCATTGAAATCGATCAGACCAAACGCAAGCGCGAAGTGGCACGGATCGTGGAAAGCGACTACTTCCAAGACATTCAAAGGAAGGTGGAAGAGATGCGAAAGAAGAAGGACGACAATCAGGCAAAGGAGGACCCGTGATGGACTTTTCTCACGTAGCCGATGAATTGCGCGAGTATTCAGCCGACAATAGTCTGCAATTGATGGACTTGTTGGACCTTTCGGAAGCGTCTCGGACCCTTTTGTCGTGGGTGATTCGTCAGGGTAAGGTCAATGTGACCGCGGGTCAAACCTTCACCGGCCTAAGTTCAGCAGCGGTAGAAGAAATTTTCCGTATTTTGGTGGCCCGAGACTTTTTGGTGGCGCCTTCCGAGGGCGAGTCCTATTATCAGATTCGCATGGTTTCGCGAAAGCGGGGAGGCACCATCTTAAAGGATTGGTAGCCAGCGCGCATGGTCGGTGAGCCTGCTAAGGCGTCCTAACGGGGAGGAAGCATTCATGTTCTTGGGTCTGAAACGGGCTTCGCTGTCCGGTGCCATGGTGTTTTTGGGGATTTTGAGCCTCAACATGCTGGCGTTTCAGATTGCGGACGTCGTGGCGACGGCCGGGTTTTTGAAAGCCATGGGGACGCATAGCCTCTTGTGGTTGTGGGCGGTGACTCTGGTCATATCCTTAATTACGACCACCATCGTCGGAGGCCTCAGTGATCGGGTGCCTCGTCGCAAGATGCTGATGATTTTGATGGTGCTGATCATGGCGTTAGATGGGTTGATCGCCGTGTTCAAAATCGCGGGGATGGCCGGCGGTGCGGTGTATGGCTTGTTGTATTTCGTAGCCGACCAACAGTACTTTTTAGTCCCCATGATCTTTTGGACCCTGGCCAACGACGTGTTTCCTAGTGCGGAGCGAAAACGTACTTTCCCGGTGGTGGCATCAGGATCGGTGCTCGCCCAAATCGCCGGCAACGCGATTGTCTACGCGGTCTCTTTGAACGGGGCGGGAATTGGCGGCACCCATCTTCTGGGGCTGTTAGCCGTCATGGCCGTATCCTTGGGCATCGGCTGCTGGCTCGTAGTGACACGGGTCCAACATGACAGCCAGACCCCGAGCGCAGCCGCTTCCGTGGTCGAAGGGGCCGTGGTGACCGCCAAACTGGTCCGAGACTATTGGAAAAACTTGCCGATTGTTCGCTACCTGGCCGTGTCGACCTTGCTCATGGAGTTTGTGTTGCTGGTGATTCAATATCATTTTCTGCAGGTCGTGAATCACGACTTTGGGCTCAATTCCGTCGCTCGGGTCTTAAGCCTTTTTACCACCGGTACGGTGGGGATTACGACTGGGATACAATGGGTGGTGAGCGGCAGGTTGTTGGAGCGCATTGGTTTGAAACATGCGTTTTTGGCCCTGCCGATGGCGGGGGTTTTCTCTGGAATTCTCGCCGGACTGGGGTTTGGCCTCGTGGGGGTGGGCAGTGGACAGTTGTTGCTGCAAGTGACCCGGTGGGCCTGGGACCATCCGAGTCATGCCGCGTTTCAAGGCATGCTGCCGGAGCAGCGGCGGGGACGGATTACGGCCTTTGCCGACAGTTATGTCTCTACCTTAGGGTCTCTGTTAGGATGCTTGGTGTTGTGGTTGGCGACTTGGACTTTGGTCGGGCAAGGGAATTGGGCCAACTGGGCGACGTTAACCTTGGTGGTGGTGGCGAGCCTTGCCGCCCTCAGGGCGGCCTGGCGGCTCAGGAACGACTATGACAGCAGCCTGTTGAATTGGCGCATGGCCCGTCCCAAACGGCGTTCCATCCTTGATCAGTTGGACTTGTAGCCATGGACACCAAGAGTCGTCCTCCACCCAAGTCTGGCACCCCTCTAGTGTGGGCGCTGTCGTCGCGGGTATGGCCGAGGGCTAGGCTTTGTGGTGGATCGAAAGTACAGAAGGGAAGGGAAATTTAGATGTCTAAGATCATTTCAATTCATTCGTTTCGCGGAGGCACGGGGAAATCCAATAGCACAGCGAATATCGCAGTCTTAATGGCGGCTCGCGGGCTTCGGGTGGGGGTGGTCGACACCGACATTCAATCACCGGGAATTCATGTGCTCTTTGGATTGGATGAAGATGACGAGCGCTTGTCGTTGAACGATTACTTGTGGGGAAAGTGCCAAGTGGAAGAAGCGGCGATTGATATGACCCAGAGTTTGGGCGGAGATTTGTTGGGCCGGTTATTTCTGATTCCGTCAAGCATTAAGGCGGGTGAAATCGCTAAGGTGCTGCGCGAAGGCTACGATGTCGCGCTACTGCAAGAAGGCTTTCAACGCCTAGTCTCGCGTTTGAAGTTGGATGTGTTGATGATTGATACGCATCCGGGACTGAATGAAGAGACTCTGCTGTCGATTGCTATTTCGGATAAGTTGGTGATCATTCTGCGCCCCGACCAGCAGGATTATCAAGGAACCGGTGTGACCGTAGATGTCGCTCGCCGACTGAAGGTGTCTGACTTGCTGTTGTTAGTGAATAAAGCCCCGCAGAGCTTGGACCCGGAAGCGGTCAAAGCCAAGGTCGCCCAGGCCTATGACTCGGAAGTCGTCGCCGTCTTGCAGCATTCCGACGAAATGATGGCTTTGGCTAGTGGCGGGATCTTCTCGCTCAAGTATCCCAATCACCCCGTGGCGCTCACCTATCGCGCGGTGGTGGACCGGTTGTTACGAGACTGAGGTGTCTATGAAGCCGAGCCACCGGGTGGCCGTGACGGGAATTGGGTTCATTAGCGCGCTAGGATCGGAGCCCAATCGGGTGATTGGCGCAATGCGTGAAGGGCGGAGCGGAGCGAGGCCTTTGACCCGATTTCCCCACCAGTACTTCGTGGATGGGATTGCCGCCGAGGCCGATGACGCCGTGGTTGGGGAGTATTGTACGAGCCACGAACGGAGTCGCTTTGACATCTCCGCCTTGTTTGGTTTGGCCGCGGGGCGCATGGCGCTGGAAGATAGCGGTCTCGACCGGAACCGGTCGACTCTCATGGGGTTGGGGCTTGGTACGTGCAACGGCGGGATTCATTCGCTGGAGCGTCAGTGGACGCTCTCGGGACTCGATCCGGAACTGACTCGGGAGTATCCATTCTACCGACAGGGCGACGTCATGGCTCAGCAACTCGGGTTAACTGGGCCGGTGCTGACGGTGAATACCGCCTGTACGGCCGGCGCCACCGCCATGGGCTGGGCTTATGACATGGTGCGGGTTGGCGCTGCCGAGGCGATGCTGGCCGGTGGCAGCGATCCTTTGTCATTGGTGGTATACGCCGGGTTTCACGTGTTGAGAGCCCTCAGCCCGAAGTCTTGCACGCCCTATGGAGTGCAAACCGGCTTAACCTTGGGGGAGGGCGCGGCGTTTGTGGTATTGGAGCCGTGGGATGGGGCCATCGCCCGAAAGGCGCATATCTACGCCGAGATCCTGGGATATGGCTTGAGTAACGACGGCTATCATGCGACCGCGTCCGATCCAAAGGGGCGAGGGGTAGAAACAGCGGTTCGCATTGCGCTGGAGGGCCTCGCCGAGAAAGACAGGGCGATGGATTACATCAATACCCATGGCACGGGCACCAAGGCGAACGACGTGCCGGAATTACAAGGCTTGCGCCATGTCTTTGGCGACCGCCTGTCTAAAATCCCGGTCAGTTCCAGCAAAGGATATTTCGGGCATGCCCTCGGCGCCGCCGGGATGATCGAATATGTGACGACAGCCATCGCCCTGAAGTCGGGCATCGTCCCGACGATTCCTACAGGTCCCCGTCGCGAGGGTACCGAGGGGGTGTGGTTGGTGAATGATTCGAGTCCGAAAGAGCCGTTAACGACGTTTCTCAGCACTAATTCCGCTTTTGGCGGACATAACTGTGCGGTGGTATCGCGAGTGGTGCGCGATTCGAAATGGGAACCCGAAGACAGGGCGCCCAAGCGCGCGGACCGAGCCGTTGTGATTACCGGATTAGGCTTTGTGGGAGCCCTGGGACCGCTGCAAGGGAGTCTCTTGAGGGCATGGTCCGAGCGCGGCCGTACTCAACTTGGACCGCCGTTTTCCCTGAAGGAATTTGAGCCCGAACTGTACGAACGGAGAATGAACCTTTTGACGCAACTCAGTGTGGCGGCCGCGAAGCTGGCTTTGGACGATGCCGGCTGGCAGATCTCAGAGACGGTGTCCAGGGAAATCGGGGTGCTGTTTGGGACCGCGCGGGGGAGCCTTGCCAGCACTGCCCGTTATCTCGACAGCATCTATCGCAATGGGCCGGCGCTGGCGAGCAGCATTGACTTTCCCAACATGGTGCTAAATTCCACACTAGGTAAGATTTCAGAAAAACTGCGGCTTCGCGGATTTTCGTCCTCCATTAGTACCGGAGGCAACGAAGGCTTGATGGCGCTGACTTGGGGTTATGAGAGTATTGTCGGAGGCCAGCAAGCGCGCTGCCTGGTGGGCGGTGGTGATGAGGGGTCGCCATTACAGTCGGAGATTGATGGTGCCGAAGGGGTGAACAGCAGTCAGTTTCACATGAGCGAGGGAGCGGCATTTGTCGCCTTGGCGGATGCGGCGTGGGTCGCTCAGCATTCCTCGAGACGGTATGCGCGAGTCTTGGCCTGGGCGGCCAGTTATGGCCTCGATGCCTTGGTTCGAAGCGGTAGAAACGCTCTGGAGCAATTGGCTGGCGAGCGGTCAGTCGATTTGATCTTAGTGAGCAGCCTCGGCCGGCCCGGGGAACTGGAGAGCGCCCGGCGGGCGCTTTCCTCCCTCAGCGATGCGCCCATCCATTGCCTGGTTGACAAACTGGGGGGGTACGGCCTTTCTCACACTGCGCTGACCCATCTGGCCGTGGCAGCGAGCCTTTTCGATGAGTCATTGCGGTTAACCGAGGAAACGTTCCACTGGGGGATGCGGACCGTACCTGAACGTATCCTCGTGGTCAGCGGCAGCCTCTACGATAACGCAGTGGCGGTGATTTTGGGAAATCCCGACAGCGATGATGACAGTTAAAGAAAGGTAGGTTAACTATGGCCAGTCAAGGGCTAGAGAACGCGGAGTCCATCGAACAGATTAAGGAGACGATCAAGGCCGAGGTCTTGATTTCCGGGTTGGGCCTAGAGGACATTACCGTCGAGGACATAGACGATGACATGCCGCTGTTTGACGGAGGCCTTGGTCTAGACTCGGTTGAGGCGGTCCAGATTTTAGTCAGTTTGGAGCAATTGTATGGCATCGGGTTTGATGGAGTCTCGGTGGAGCGTCAGATTGAAATTTTTCAGTCGGTGGGTCAACTCGCTCAATTCGTCTATGATCACGGTGCCCATCGTTCATGAGAACGTCTGAATTTCAAGGACGGGTGGCCTTGGTAACCGGAGGAACGCGAGGCATCGGTGAGAGCGTCGTCGAGCAACTGGCCGAGCGGGGAGCGGTAGTGGCCGCATTTTATGCCACATCGGATGATCGAGCGCGGCAACTGTCGGATCGCTACCGCGCTCGCGGGGCGTCGGTGACATTTTTCAAGGTTTCAGTCGATGATGCGGCTGCGGTCACCGATGCCGTGGACCACATTGAACAGCAGTTGGGACCCATTACCTATCTGGTGAATAATGCTGGGGTGATTCGTGACAATTGGACGGCCCTAATGACCGATGAGGAATGGAATGCGGTATTTAGGGTGAACTTTTATGGCACTGCAATTTGTGCCCAGACCGTGGTGGTGCGAATGGCGGAGCGCGGCCAAGGGTCCATCGTGAATGTGGTTTCAGTCTCGGGGATCAAGGGCCGTGCGAGCCAGGCCAATTATTCGGCGGCCAAGGGCGCCGTGATTGGGCTGACCCGGTTGTTGGCTCAACGTTATGGACCCGAAGGGGTGCGGATCAACGCCGTGGCCCCGGGACTGGTGGCGACCGACATGATGGCTGCGACGCCAACTCGGGCCCAACGGGCCCTGTTGGACCAGACGCATCTCAAACGCCCGGGCACACCAGAAGAGATTGCGCGGTTGATTTTGTCGGGTTTGGGGGACGGGGCTGGCTACAGTTCGGGCGCTGTCTGGATTGCCGACGGCGGATTTTTGAGTTAAATGGATAACGTCGACAAAGGAGATATGGATATGGCTCAGAGAGTCAGAGTTCGATTTGAAGATCGCTTGTCGTTGGATCAAGCCGAGTATGTCATGGCCAAACTTTGGTATAGCATCGAAGGGATCTTGGCCTGTGGAATTAACGCGGCCACGGGCGCCTTTGAAATTGAAACCGCGCAGTTGTCCGAAGCGGAGGTCATCCGCACCACCACGCTCCTGATGGATGAAGCGAGTGTGATGCGGATGGCGAAGCGCACCCGCCTGCGAGAATCTGAGGCGAATCTGCCGGACGAATTTGCCATCGTGAATGCCAACGATTCTCAATTTAGAGAGGAAGAAGCTCGATTATTGGTGATTTTGGACGATCGGGTGCGCAATCTGGCGCAATCGTTTGGGGCGCGGTTGCGTCAGTATCCGAGCATGATTTCCTATGAGGTCATGGAACGCAGCAACTATCTATGGGAGTTTCCTCAGGATCTCTACATGGTGTATGAGTGCCCCCATGATATCGAGACGTTAGCGATGGCGAAAACCCTAAGAAGCTTCACCAACATTGTTCGTCCCACGGCCGTCATGATGGCTCCGGCGATTTGCTATCATTGCTATGCCGAATATCAAGGTCAACGTCTGAGCCAGCCTTTGACGTTGACCGCGAGCGGCCCCTGTTTTAGACATGAGTCACCGGTGCGCCTGGACTTCTGGCGATTGAGCGAATTTCACATGCGCGAGATAGTGTTTATGGGCTCTTCGACCTATGTCGATCAGACGCGGCAGGCATTGATGGAATCCGTTTGGACTTGGTTTACGAACCTAGGGTTGGTGGGCAAGGTGGAAAGCGCTAGTGATCCCTTTTATTTCCAGGCGGACTACGTCAAGCAATACCATCAATTGCGCGATGGGGCCAAATACGAACTCTCGGTGACGGTGCCTGAAGGCCACTGGGTCGCCGTAGCCTCGTTTAATGATTTGGGCACGGAGTTGTGTCAGCCTTTCGAGATTTTGGAGGCGGGCGGAGAGATTGCCCACTCAGGATGCGTGGGAGTAGGACTTGAACGCTTGGCGCGAGCCTTGTTGACGTATCACGGCCCGGTACCGTCGCAGTGGCCGACCATAGTTCGCGATGCTTTGATGCCTAGCGGAAGCATGATGATGCATGGCTGAGCAGCGGATCTTTCTTAGTCACGGCGAGGTCGCAATGAATCGGGACCTCGCCCGACATTGGTTGGGCCTAGGGCATTATGTCGGTCTGCAATATTCGCCGACCATCCCTAAGGGGTCGGCGGATGAAAAGCACTGTGCCGACGGTGATCGCTGCCGAATCTATCATATGGATGCGTCAACGGCGGTGATGAAAGCTTTCGAGGACTTTGGTGGAATCGATTTGGTCGTGCATGGCATTGAGGGGTTGGACGAATTTGCTCAGTGGGAAGAAGATTCGATCGGACTGGCAGAGGCCATCAGCAAACTTTTTGAGAGCGTCCATCAATTGAACCGAGTGGCGCTGAAACGATTTAACGGCCAGCGTCATGGCCAGTTATTGTTTTTGCTCCGTCACGGTGGGCGTGTCGCGTCGCCGATAATGAACGCCGGTAAACTCGCCTTGATGGGAGCCATCGCCGAAGAATGCCGGTCCACGATCATCGTACAAGCCATCAGCCTGGCAGAAGGCACCGAAATGGCGGAACCCGTATCAAGACGCAAGGCCAAGAAGCCCATGGCTGTAACCGAATGGTTCGACACCTTGGACGTCGTGATAGCCGCTGGAAGATCTCTACACGGCCAAAACATCCAGATCGGAGGATGACGAGGCGTCCCCTTCACTTCGATGAGGTCTATCTCGAAAGCTTGGATGGCCTTGGCTCGGGTATTGGTATGGGGGATTAGAGTGGGGCGATTGCCATCTCGCCTCCATGGGCTTTGAGAACAATGAGAAGATCTTAGGAGCCGCCAAATATTAACCTGCGATTTTTGGCTCCGAAGTCTTGACGCGTGGTCGGATGGTATCGTTCCATGGCTGATTTTGACCTTCTGGTCGCTCGATATTCAGGCTGGCCATCTCCTTGTCGTCCACCACCATTCCTGTTTCATAGGTGCCCGTATCTAGCGCTGCCTGGACCCTGAGCCCCGTTTCGGTTGTGGTGTGCCGGATCAGATTCACGACGATTTCATCATGGATCAACGGGCGACCACGCCAATTGATGCTAATCGCCGAAAACAGACGATGCTCGATTTTGTTGAATTTGGACGTGCCGGGCGGATAATGGCTGACGGTGATGGCCCGTGGGGTCTCATCCGCGAATTTTTGAGAGTTCGCGCTTGAAAAGCCGCAAACGGGATCCCTTGCTATCACCGCCGTCGGCGGGGATCAAGCGTTCCGTCGCATTCGGATAGGCTTCTTGACCCATATGGAGCCACCCTTGCCGAAGGCTTTTCACGGCCAAGGTTCCGGTATCGTGGTCCGTGCCCACGTTGACCCATCCCGTGTTGCGCACGGGATCATACACGCCATCGGGGATGGCCTTGGGCACATTGGGATCCGGAAAGTCGTGGCCATTCACGTCCACGGGCGGTTTCACCGGATGATGTTCCTGGCCATGGTTTCTATTATGGCCGATTCATTCGTTCTTTTTCCCTTCGATAGAAATCATGGGGTTGCCAGCCGATTGAAACGCTTGGGCTGATTCGGCGATCAAGGGGAATTGCTGATCCCGATCCGGATGATCACACCCCGGTTCGAACCGCTTGCGGTTCGCTGGCATGGAATCGTGATGAACAGCGAGTCATCGCGAGACCGTCTGAGAACTCACTGGCATCCCTTGAGCGGTAAGGGCTTCGGCGAGATGGTTGAGGCTTTTGTTTGTCCACAATCACGGCGATGCTGGGTCTCCTTGAGGGCTTTTCTTCACGAGACCCAGCCGTGCCGTTTCAATATCCGGATAGGTCTCCGTGATCGACTGGCGGCCACCCCCAACCCGCCGGATGCGATCTTTCGGGACGGACTCCACACCAGTCAACTGGTCGTGACCTCGTTTCAACGTATGCGAGGATAAGCCGGTAATCTCTTGGACCATCCGTTGGCCTCCGCGCCCGACCGAATCGGCCATGGCCGCACCGACTAAGCGTTTTGTCTTTTCGTCCAAATGCGGTTGCAAGAGGCTAAAGAGGCGCGTATATCGCGAGCGATCGAGATCAGCGATTTCATCAAGGGTCATCATCCAGGGGTATCACTCCGTTTCGTTCAAAGTCATAACGAAGCGTAACAAATCCCAGAGGCATTTTTCCGCTCCGTTCCTAGGACGTCCGTAGGGATTCTCCCTGCGGACGTCCGGACCCCTGAACCTTTATTGGCTCTTGCACATCGACTGATATGGGTACCGACGGGTAGGGCACTTGGGTAGCGGCATGGAGGCTTCCGCTTGGTGTGGTGCTGGAACGAATGGGTTCGGCATTGGCTATACCCCCTCCCCATGCTTCGGTACGCCAAGACTCCTTAAACAAGCAACCACTTGGCGTGGGCGTCTATCAGTCGATGCGCAAGAGCCCCTTTATTATTTGCTCCGTAACATTAGATGTCCAAAGGCGATTGGCCCCAAATGGAAGGTTAATATTTCCAGGCTCCTTAGACTTTATACTGCGCGCGGGTCATAGTTTTCGTTTTTGGGAGAACGCCATCGTGTTAGAAAACCATTATGCAGCAAGGTGTTGAGACGCCCACAGCCTTGGCATCAAATCGTCAAATTTGACCCGCGCGCA
>JAMCVM010000126.1 GCA_023475835.1 Bacillota bacterium
CACACGATGGCTAGCATTTGTTCATTCGTCAGGGAAGCGGGTGTGGAACTTTGCTGTGTCTGAGTGGACAGGACCTGACTGGGATGGACTACCATGGAACATTCCTCCTAGTTTCCAAGAGATAGTGCAAAGATACTCCATGGGAGGAATTTTGTCCACTAAAAGTTACCAGTGCTAGGGTTGGCCCGATTTAAGATCTTTACGACCGGGTATATATTTAGGTATACCAATTTGGTTCGTCTAAATTAAAGTAGAACAGCAGCCAAATCCGTTGAAAAAATAAGGCACCCCCCTGAACCCAATCGAAAGGTTGTGATATCCTGCCCCCAAGTTGCGAAGCGGAGGTAAAAGGAGTCATGGCATCCAAGGGTTCGAAGGCTGAGGTCACTCCGGCTGAACTACCCATCCTTCATGGACCGGGATTTGACTGGGATCTCGCTCAGGTAGATGAGTCCCAGATTCAAGGGCTCTATGCGCGGGGCGCCGAAGCGGTCCTGGCCATCATTCTGGCCATCGTGGCGTTGGTGGGAGGATGATAGCACGACCCTGTCGTGCTGCGTCAGCGCGTCGACGCATGGGAACACCCACTCCACCAGGATAGCCACGACCGTTCGAAGCCACCCTCCCGTGACGGCATTCGCAAGCGGAAGGCGAAACCGCGACGGCAGCCGAGTGGGAAGACACCCGGAGGCCCACGCGGCCATGTGGGCACCCCATGACGGCCGGTGGACCATCCCGATGTGGTGATTCAGCATGCGGTCGAGCAGTGCGAGCACTGCCAGCGAGACTTACGCGAGGTGCCTGCGGTGGAGAGATCACGCCGCCCAGGGTTTGATCGGCCGCACCGTCCCTTTGAGGTCACCCTTCATCGAGCAGACGCTAAAATCTGTCGGGACGGCCACGCCAAGACGCAAGCCGCCTTTCCTCCAGAAGTGTCGGCTCCGGTGCAATATGGGCCAGAGATTGTCGCCCGCATCGTCTATTTGCAGGGGTACCTACGGCTTCCCATCCTGCGAATTGGCGCATGGTTTCGCGAGGAATGGCAGATTCGGTTGAGGTCCGGCCCGGTAATGCGCAGCATCCGTCAGGTGGCCGATCGCGGGGAACCGATCATGGAGACGGTCCGACTGGCTCTGCAGCAGGATCTTCACACCATCCACGCGGATGAAACCGGGATGCGCGTCCGAGGCCAGTGGTGGTAGTTTCATGTGGCCTCGAATAGCCAGTGGACGTGGTGATTCGCTCATCCTAACTGGGGACATAAGGCGATGGAGGCCGCCGGGATTCTGCCGAATCGGCCGCCGGACAGCCATACCATGCATGACGGATTATCCGCCTATCGAAAACAGCCGGGGACGGACTCGCTTGGTCATGCGCACCACGGTCGCGAACTAGAGGAGGCCAACGAACGCACCCACCAGCCCTGGGCGGAGGAGTTGCGAAACCTGCTCTATGAAATGAATAATGCCACCGAGGCAGCCCGAGCCAACGCGGTGGACTCCGCCCTCAGAGAGCGTTTGCGAGAGCGCTAGGATACGTTGATTCGCCAGGGCTCGAAGACAATCCTGAGAAGTTGCCTGCCCCAGGGCGCCGACGGCGCCCAAAGCACAGAAAGACGCGAAACTGACTGGAACGACTCGATCGCGACCGCGAGGCAACGTTGCGCTTTTTGGATGACCTCACGGTGCCTTTTACGAATAATATGGCCGAACGCGACCTGCGCATGCTCAAAGTCCGTCAGCACATTTCCGGATCGTTTCGGTCAGACAACGGAGCCCAGCGTTTCGCGGTGATTCGTGGCTATTTGCAAACTGCGACCGAGCAGGAACAATCCTTGTGGATGGTGTTGGAGTCCGTCGTCCATGATGAGCCGTGGAAACCCAACATGGGCTAACTGTTCTTAAGGATGGTTCGGGTTGACCCGTCATAGCGCAGTCCCACCCAACAACGCCGATCAAGGATGGCCGACCCCTTCCCCCATCGGCGTTGCCCTTTGCCACGCTGGACGTACCGAAAATTTCGTGCCGCTTACAGGAGCCCAACCATTGCGATTGGTAGACCTAAATAGTTACCCTTTCTTTGGGTTGATTGTCTCATCCTTGGCCTAAAGCAAGGACGGTTTTTTCAACCCCGGGGTGCCAGGTCTCTTAAAATATACGCTACCACAATTTTACTTTGTATGGCTTAAAGATGTTTTGACGGTGGTATTCCAAGTATTTGACTTGACGTCCGTCGGGTGTTTTTCGAAGACGTAATTCCGGATAGATGCCGACTTTGTTCAATTCCCTATTATCTAACATACGGCTTATCAGTATTTTCCCTTTATGGTCAAAACTGATAATACCAGCGTCAAACGCACTATCTAGATATGGCACGAGCAATAGGCCATTAAGTACGTCGAGCCGTTCATCATTATTGGAACAGCTCCATGGTTTAATATGGGAGGCTTTGAGGAGCAACCCGCATCCGGTTACAGCACAGGCTTCTTCCCAATATTCCATTAATTTGTCGCGAAATTCTCCTTGGCCAATTCGAGCCTTTACTATGGCCCTCCGCTCTGTATCGTGCAGAGCCGCGTATTCTGGTTCTTGTTCGAAGTCCTCTAACTCTTCAATGATATTTCTTTGTAAAGGGTATCCGTAATTGGGTCTAGGAACTTCAAGCATCAACTCGGAGGACACGTAGTCAAGGAAATTAGGATCATGGGTCTTTTGACTCCTCACGTTTAGCCACGAATACTTTTGAGCAACCCTTTCAATGTACGCAAAATGAAGCTCCTTGATATAAGACTCGATCCGTCGATCACCTTCCGATGGCATGTAATATCCATTTTTTGAAGGAACAGGTTTATACTCATGCCATCGTCCAGCATCCCATTCCCACCCATGACTGGGCGTTAGCAAGTCTTTTTGGTCTTTAGGTTCATCCAATAGTTGTTTATCAAGGGCCATCCACATTCTTCCTCGTGTATGAACACTAAAAACTACGAGATTGCCGACTAAAAGTCGAATGCTGTTATCGCGTTGATGATAATAGGCCCCCCACTTGTGGCTGCCACAAGTGTCCGCCTTAATAACAGCTTCCAGGAACCATCCTAAGCAGGTTTTTCTATCTGCTTCATTCGGAAAAACCGATGCCACGGCCGTCTTATATTGGATAAGAATAGCCAACCCTCCCATCCATGCCGCTTAAAAAGCGCACGAAATTTTCTTAATTGAGCATCGCCCATTATCCATCCATCCTTCAACACAAGTTTAGATATATATTCGGCCTAAAGAATTGATACGTACTCCTTGATGAAGAAGACCAAGGCACTCAAATCTGGTCGGCACCAGTATCAGATCTTTACTGCCGGGTATATAGCGAAGGCAATAGCCGTACTTTGCACACGTTTACCCGCCAAATCGCTCGTGAAGCCGGTTTTGATTTGGACTGGTCTCCCAGTAACGCAGACGGGACCACTCGTGATCAATTGTATCGAGCCCGCGACCTGGCTGTCATTCACCGGGCGTTTCCCAACCTTGACGAACAAAGAGCCATGGAAACAGACGATCGCATGGAATACGAAACGTATTGGGTGCTCAAAAAACTTCAACAAGCCACTCCGTTAGAGGTCATTATTCGTCAATATACCACACTGCACGAGGAACATCACAACGCTCTGCCTAGGGCCAGCCGGGATGAACCCGAAGAATACTATGAGCCAGAATCCGAATAGCGGTACGTTTATGTAATACGGTGAGCCGAAACGTTCTTATCCCCTTCAGGGAAGACAGACAGCGGGAAGCAGGAATTCCCTCGGTCCCTGGCGAACCTCTCAGATGAGGTGAGATCATGCCCAAAGGACCCAAACAACCGTATTCCGTGGATCCCCGCAAACTCCCATCCGGACGCTGGAAAGGCCGGGTCGTGGTGTATGATGCCCCCACCGGTAAACGCCGCGAGATGACGCAAACGTTCGATACCAAGAAGGACGCCAAGAACTGGGCCGAAAAAGAGGCAGCCCAATACCGGGAGGATCCGAACCGCAAGCCCCCTAGCGAAGAAATGGTCGGGGAGTATTTGACCTGGTGGTTCCCGCAGATGATTGGTCAGTGAGCTCTACGTCAATCTTCTATTGCCCGTTATCAAAACGACTTAGCCCATGTTCAACGGCAAGGTCCCGTCAAAGTATTTGTCTTGCAATTGCGTCTATTGAGCTTTGGCGTCGGAATGGGAAATGTTCGAGCCGGTAGTGGTCGTGAGGTCCAATGGTCTATGCTTTGAGAGCATAGCAAAGTGC
>JAMCVM010000091.1 GCA_023475835.1 Bacillota bacterium
CCGTGGGGTCCTGCGATTGCCAGGTTGTACGATCTCTTTGCCAGCCCTTGAGTCCTGACCATTCGGCCGAACGGTTCGCCCTATATCACGATATTGACCGGTTCAATGCGAGCCGGGCTTTGGCCTGCCCGGTGAGTCCCACGGCACGCGAACTGAGGAAACGCTCAGTCTTTCGACTCTGCAAATCCGGAAGGGCACCCCTCGCAACTACAAACCAACGTTTGCTTTATGACCCCAAATTTAGTTGTGCGATTATTCTGGAATCATTGTCACGGATCCAGGTCACTTTCAGTTATAGGGCTAGGGTCCGCCATTTCAGCTTGATCCATCGTAAGTCAATTAACGTTCCACGACGGGTAGGAACGCCATATAGCCTCTTTCCATCTCGGCTGAGCCGCCTTGCCGCGTTCACCGAAGGACCTCCTGAACCTTAGACCGACCCGCCCATTTTAGCCATCCTTGGCTGCTGATGATAGAGACCGTCCCCAACGCGCTCCTACAACCCTCGGTCCTCGACTCGTCTAGGCCTGTTGAAGGGTCGTATGCGTGAGGTAGTCGAGCACCTCTTGGGCCGTATATTGCTCATGTCCTTCAGATAGCAAAGGTCTCAGGGCATCGAGCCCATCGCCGCTCGTCACGATGGCCGCCTCTTCGGTATCTCCACTAACCTGCGGAAAGCCCGCTGCGGCCATAAGACCGTTGCACAAACACTTTCTACCCTCGGTCTCTTCGACCGTGCCTCCCTTGCGCATATAAGCTGCCACGGGTTCGGCCGCACATCGAAATTGAAAACGCCCTTTAGCATCTCGGTACGCCTCCCGGAGGTAGCCCACATCACACACCCTGACCCGCGATCGATAGCGCTGAGGATCCGACAACGTGTCCGGAACACTCGCGACTTTAAAAGGAAATCCGGTAGGCGAACCCAAGGGATCGGTAAACACCGTGACACATTGGTCGCGGACCGCATCAATGACACTTTGTTTCAACGTAGGGGCCAATCCCGATTCGCGACAAAAGGCAAACAACGTGCCGACCTGAATCCCCGTCGCATGATGCTCTTGGGCGTATTGCAAGCCCGTGGGCGAGCCCATCCCACCTGCCAACCAAAATGGATATCCCAAATCGGCCAAAGCCTCCAAATCCACCTCATCGCGCGGACCATAGATCGGTTGGCCCTCGGCATCAAACTGTTTCGGACCCCGAGGCGGGGCGTTGTGCCCACCGGCGGTCGGCCCTTCCACCACAAATCCTTCGATGGATCCGTTCGCTTTTCTTGATAACATCGTGGCTAAACTATGGCTGGCGATGATAGGGAAAAAGGCGGGCCGATGCAGCGGTGCCGAGACTTCAGAGTCAAAATCCCTAGGCTCAAACTCAATCCAAGGAAATTCAGCTGAGGGAATGCCGACAACGTCACAGCGCATACGAGTCGGGAGATGCTGAGCCAGAGTATCCAAGGCCCCGGGAATTTCTTTAGGAATGCCTGCTCCCATTAAGACCACGTCGACCCCCGCGTGCATGGCGCCATACAACACGGCCAAATTTGGCAGTGCAAGCTTGGTCATGAGATTAAGCCCGACCAATCCTGGGTGCCCCACTTTAGCCAACCATACTTCAACAAACCCCCCTAGGACCCCAAGACTGGTTCGACTGCGGCTTGTGTCCAAACTCCACTTGGGCAAGCTGACGTATGCTTGGCCGGGCCGGCGGCCCTCCGGGCGAAAAAAACGACTCAGGACGGACTGCACCAGATCGGGCCATGGTGCCGCCGCCAGGGCCCGTCGCATCTGGCCGTCGGCATCCCCATCTTGTAAACGGCGCACTAAGACCGTGTCAATCCCCGTACCTGAAACGACTCCAAGATGACCCGCCCGAGAGACCGCGCGCGCCAGGGGCCAAGTTGAAACGGCCACTCCCATTCCGCCTTGAATAATCGAAGGCCACCTAGATTCTGTCATCATCGTCCTCCATTACCGATCGTCCTAACGCATCGTCTGTGACTGCCGATGAGAAGAAAAGCACTCCATCTGCCTTGACTGCGCAATTAGTTATAGCATACCACGACGGGAAAGCGAGCATTTATAGACCCCTCTACGCACTTAGCGGCCATGCCCCGAGGGGGCGATCACGGCCAGTTCCGGGCCTAGCCCAGCGGCACTAGGACTCGAGGGCACCAAACCGCCGAGAGCGGGATTGAAAGGAGCGAATCGCCATGGCCAACGTTCTCGGGTCAAAGTCGGGCCACAAGGTGTCGGTCACATAAAATTCGGTATAGGCAATCTGCCAGAGCATAAAATTGGACACGCGCGCTTCGCCTCCCGCGCGTATCAACAAGTCCGGATCGGGCATACCCGCGGAGTCGAGATGCCGAGCAATGACCTCTTGGGTCACCGCGAGCGGACCTTCTCGGCTCTTTGTGCCCAAAGTGCTCAGCCACCGGTTGACGGCCCTAATCAACTCATCCCGCCCTCCATAATTTACTGCCAAATTTAAAATCATCCGCGATTCTTGGGCCGTACTCTCTACGGCCTCCTCTAGCGCCCGCTGAACTCTTTGAGCTAACGGCCCAATGTCGCCAATCGTGCGGATAGAAACTCCTTCCTGCTTCAACTCTTGGGTTTCACTGCGTAAAAACTCCACCAGCAAATCCATCAGTCCGTCCACTTCAGTCGCTGGACGAGCCCAGTTTTCCGTCGAGAACGCATACACGGTTAACACGTTCACGCCGAGATGGGCACACGCCTTGACAATCGGCTTCAACGCCAACACTCCTTGGCGATGGCCCATGACTCGCGGCATCCCTCGCAGCTTCGCCCAGCGTCCGTTGCCGTCCATAATAATCGCGATGTGCCGAGGCATTCGGGCTAAATCCAAATCGACACCCAAATCCAAAATCTCCCTGGCTCCGACTAGCTGACTGAGTTCCGTAAGATTCGCCTCCTTATATCCGAAGTAGAGTGCAATTTCGCTACCTTCGTGAATGGATGGCTGTCCTTAGTGCCGGCACATTGGCGCACATTAAATCCCCGTCACAAGGTTATGCGCATGGGAGCCCGGATGTCGTTGGCAATGAGCACCATGCGTGGGTTCTCTTGGTCCAAGGGGACTCTACCGACTCCCCGCTCCCAGACCATCGGGCTCCCTGGCTTCGAGAACTCGTCCCATCCAATCCGATTTCACCATAACCGTTTCGTTTAAGAGAGGCATAAGAGAGGCATAAGAAGGAGATAAGAGGGCGTAGAATAGAGAATAGAGTCGAGACCGCGACTTTTCTCTGTTCCTTCCGTCCGAGACAGGATCACCCATCAGGCATTATTCGCGGTCGGCGAGTTGAAAACGCCCGGCCCGGATTCCCAAAATGGTGGAAGCTCCAAAGCCGCCACTCGCCTGGCAGATCGCTTCGATGCGCAAATCGTCCACAGCGGGGCACAATCCCCCTCGAAGCCGCTTTCGCACGCCAAGAGTTCCCTGCTTTCCCCGTCACTCTCACGAAAACAACGGCGCAATCAAATGACCCGCCCCCATCCCAATGGCCGCTGCGATGGCCGCCACCATGAGAAACGACAATCCCGCTCGCCACCACCGTCTCCCGGTGCTCCGGGCCGTGACTGCCCCCAGTCCAAAGGCGGTCATCGCCGACAGGGCCAGAACCCAGCCAAATGCTCCGCGCGGACTCGACGACCAGAGAACTGGCACCAGAGGCGGCAGTGATCCGGCGGCGACCGCCATTGCCATCAATCCCGCATTTTTCCATGGGCTTTCAAAAGCCTCAGGCAGGAGTCCCAATTCGTCCCGCAACATCAACTGTAGCCAAAGACGTTTGTCACGCTTAAAGTGCGACAAAAATATTTCAATTTCTGGTTCGTCGAGGCCATATCCTCGATAAATCTGCCGCATCTCACGCAATTCCTCTTCCGGCTGCTCATCGATTTCTCTTTGCTCCCGGCGAATTTGGGCGCGTTGATAACCAACTTCTGCTTGCGTGGAAAGATAGGATCCTAACGCCATGGAAGACACGGCAGCGATAATCGCGGCTAAGGTTGCGCCCAGCACAATGTTTTTGGACGATCCGGCAAAAATGAGGCCAGCCACTAGCCCGACGGTGGCCACCAATCCATCATTGACCCCAAACACCATTTGGCGGATGGTGGTGGCTCCGTTGCCGTGCCAGGTTTCGTCGGCATAATCCTGAGGATGAACGTTAAATCGAACTTCTGAATCCATGCTATACCCTCCTTGATCGCTAAATCACTTTTCCCACCCCCATACATTGGGGTGAAGCATTCCGATCCAGGCCCATATATCGGGCTCCTCAAATATTTCCAATCACTATGTAGCTGATGATCATGGCACCCTACAATATCTAGATATAAGGGCGCGAAACGTGGGCTAAGGCACACGAATACCGTCCACCTGACCGTTTAGCCGCTCAGGATAAAGCGTTATGTTCAACGCTCGCCCATACTATTTGATCATCCTGGATTTCTCTAAGAACGGTCTAAGAATACGATGAGAGGCGCCATATTGGAGGCCGCCTCCGGCGAGCCGCCCATCAAGCCCGGGGGTCCCCTCTAGCGGTACGTATTGGGCTCTGAGTCATCCCCAGTTTTTTCTGGTAAACCATTACGAAGACGTTGCTCAAAGAAGTGGCATAGGCTTTGAGGCCCCAAGAACCTAAGCGCCATCGCACATGGGTGCGTTTTTCGGAGGTGTTGGCACGCGAGTCCCGGTCCTCTCCCCGGTGTTCCACCACCCATCCGCCGACATTGTGCCAATCATAGGCCCAGGCGAAAACGAATCCCATGCGCTCCCACCGATCGGCGGGGCCCAATTTTACCGAATTCATGGGGAATCCGTCCTTGAGCGGATTCTTTTGATCTTCATCCGCTGCTTCACCGGTGAAGCGCTACTCCTACAGCGCGACCACCTGACCCCATAGCGCCCGGCTAAGCCGGGCGACACCAGAAGAATCCAGGGATCGATATGGACTTGATTCGCGTAGACGACTAACCAGCCCGCGTACGATCCTCGAGATGTCCGCTTGCCATAATAGTCCACATGATCATCCCATCTCGGCCAGGACCATCGAGAAACCGGAAACACCGCCGCGTGCCAAAGCCGCGATCGGCCAGCAAGATCACGTAAAAATCCATAGAGATGAGCGGGGCCACATTCGTAGCGAGGGCTTCTTCATCGTCCCGCAGGCGGCGTTTTCACTCCGTTGTTCGTACCGGTTTCCAGTCGATGGGCAGGACCCAACCCTGGGCTCGCACGTCCATCCTCACCGTTTTGAAACGGCCAACCTTGGGTTTGGGATCGGTCTGATCCAAGGTCAGCAGATTTGCCGAGCGTTTTTAATGACCGTCTCGATTAGGTCGCGACACGCGACCTTTATATCCACCCCGGCGTTGCCCCTGAAGCGGTCGACCCGTTTCAGCGCGTGTTTGGCTTTGGCGGTCGGCGCCATCGCTCCACGCTGGCCGATGGCAGTAATACCGAAAAATTTGTTCCGCATGAACGCCGAGGTCAAGGCAGTCATCGTCTTCCGCTGGGGTCGCTGTCACTTTTCGTGGGTTTCAAAATACTCTACAAAGAAACTGTCCCTGGACCACAAGGGCCTTCCTCTTTAGACGAAATGATCGATATCTTTTCATCAAGAGAAGCCCACATTGATTTCGCCGACTATTCCGCTAATCAGTCCTTCAACACTGGGGATGCTTCAGTCCTGAACTCCCTGATTGGAGGTGCATCCATCGGCAAACGCGGCTTGAGACCCATCGAAAGCCCCGGACTTGGCCGAAAAGATCGGGGCATGGTCCGCATGCCCGCTCCATTCTCGTGTTATACTACGACCACCTTAGGTTTATCACCCTGAGGAACCGTGACCGGTTATTCGTAGATGCTGTACCTGGTGGCTCAAGCGTTTGGCACGCACAGCGCCTTCCGGGCGTAAGAATCACCCCCCGGGCAACGTCATTCAGTCAAGACTAAAAAAGCGACGGTCCCCAGTCTGCCGCCAAAGTTTTGAAGCCGGATTTTTTGACCATACTCCGGGGGCCCCAGTGAGGGGGTGGGTTGCCATGCCAACGATGAGTATGGATTGTGGTCCACTCTGACCGAAAGTCTTTGCTTCAGTCAGAATTCATCACCAACAGGCATGTTCCAAGGAAACGGTCGAATTCGACTCAACGCCCATAGACAGGAGGGTCCTATCGTGACTCGAGGAATCTGGATGGCGATGTTTACGGTGAGCCTAGCGACCACAATTACCGCGTGTGGTCCGAGACACGCTCTACACAGCGGCCAACGCGCTGATTCAACAAAACCGCCATCGTCCATTGCCTGGCATGCCACAAAAGCCAGCCCGTTCCTTCCCGGAGATGTCCTCATTGCCGACGCCGGCAGCAATCGCATTTTGCTGGTCACTCCACAAAAGAAGATCGTCTGGCAATATCCCAAGCCTGGTCAACCCTCTCGATTGCATGATGATGACGATGTTTTCTTCGGGCCTCATTTTGATGAGATCATCACCAATCAAGAAGGTTATAATGTGGTCTCCATCCTTAACTTCGCCAGCCGGAAAATCGTCTGGAATTATGGCCACGCGGGCGTTGCCGGGAGTCGACCGGGTTATCTCAACACCCCTGACGATGCCTTTTTATACGCCAAGCCGTCGGGCGACGTGATCACTTTGGCCGACATAAAAAATCAGCGCATTCTCTTTATCGCCCGGAAGTCCAAAAAAATTATTAAACAATACGGAGAAACTGGAGTCATGGCAATCGATCCGCCGAACACGTATTCCGCGCCCAATGGCGATTTCCCGGCTCCCCACAATGGCATGCTGGTGACTCAAATCAACGCCAACGACGCCGTGCTCTTAAACGCCAAAAATCAGGTGCAATATACGGTGCATTTTCCTTCCCAATTCTATTACCCATCGGACGCCAACTTTACTCCCCACGGCAACATCATCGTGGCGTTTTATACCAACCCCGGCGCCGTGGTAGAGATGAGCCCTACGGGCAAAGTCCTATGGACCTATCATGTTCAACACGGGGCAGGAAAGCTGAATCAGCCGTCGCTCGCAGTGAAACTCAGCAACGGGATGGTTCTCTTAAATGACGACCATAATGACCGAGTCATTGTCATCAACCCCAAAACCCAGCGGATTGTGTGGCAATACGGCCATACAGGCGTCCCTGGAACCGCCCCGGGCTACCTCAACATTCCTGACGGACTCGATCTCCTGCCGATAGGGGTGATCCCCGGGGGGAAAAACCCGATTCGCCACCATCTATGGAACTATGCCGGCGACGGGCTCTAGCCCGAGGCCAGCAACACGGCCTAAGCCCAAGGCTTCATCGCTTTACCCGATGATCCTAAGCGGCGCGCTATCTCCGGTTTTCCAAGGCACGGGTGACCATCTCCGAGTCGACTGCGCGCACCCGAATGTCGCCAAAGGTTTGGACCGTTTCCGGTCCACGGCCAGTGATTAATACCACGTCATGGCGATCAGCTTGAGCGATGGTAGTGGCTATAGCCGATGCGCGGTCTAAGTTCACCGTGATCAAACGCTGCCGGTCCACCTCTATAATGCCGCTGACGATCGACTCCGCCAAAGCCGTCGGATCGTCGTGATACGGGCTATCCGAGGTGACCACAATGCGATCGGCCCAGGTGGCCGCAATCTCTCCCATTTGGGGATGCTTGCCCCAATCCCGACCTCCACGCGCGCCAAAAACTAACCAAAGCGTTTGAGGATGCCATTGGCGTACTGTACGCAGCACCTGGAGGAGGCCGTCGGGGGTATGCGCATAATCGATGATCACGATGGGCGCGTCGGCCCCATGCGGCATCAACTGCATTCGACCGGGTACAGGAGGCAAGGTGCTGATTGCTTCCACCACGCGGTCCATGGAAAGCCCCAGCCCACTGGCTGCGGCCACGGCCGCTAAGAGATTATAGACATTATAGCGTCCTGGGTGGTCGAGACGAACATCAAATTCCCCCTGAGGCGTCCTTAACTGAATTTTGGTCCACCAGCCATCACTTTTGACGATGGTGGCACGGATCTCTCCGCTGTCAATGCCATAGCTCAGAACAGGAATCGAGGGCTTCAGGCGCTCTAGAACAGAACGAAAGTAAAAATCGTCGGCATTCAACACGGCGCCGCCGGCATGGACTGCCAATCGCTCAAAGAGGCTGGCCTTCGCCGCAACATACTGCTCCATCGTGCCATGGAAATCGAGATGTTCACGGGTAATGTTAGTCAAGATATTTAAGTGAAAAGAAATCGCATCCACGCGGTGTTGAACAATCCCGTGGGAAGAGACTTCCACGACAGCGTGAGTCATGCCTCCGTCTCGCATCCGAGCCAGATAGGATTGAAGCTCTGGGCTTTCAGGCGTCGTCAATGTCGCCGCCACCGACTCGCCGCCTAAATCATTCAACACGCTAGAAACCATTCCACAACGAATACCCGCTGCCCTCAACAGATGGGTCAGCCAAAAGACCACGGATGTCTTGCCGTTGGTACCGGTCACACCAATCACCTTTAAGTCGTGCGAAGGCTGGCGGAAAAATGCCGCGGCTAGCTCCGCCGTCTCGGCTCGACTCGATTGGACCGGAACGTACAACACGGGCAGACTGAGGTTCGGTCGTTCGCCCACGATGGCGATGGCTCCTTGAGCGATCGCATCGGGAATAAAGTCATGGCCGTCAAAATCCGCCCCTAAAATCGCCACGAAAATGTATCCCGGCCGCACTTGGCGAGAATTCGCGGTAATCCCAGTCACCCTGGTCGAGTCAATCTTCCAACCCCGTTTAGTTCTTTCTAACAGAGCGATGATTGATGCCTCCCCTTGTCTTAGCCCTGTTAACCACTCTAGCAAAAACTGGCTTGTTTGGCTCTATCCTAGGCCTCGCCCAGGCTTTGACAATCGAGTCCTCGAAGCCCCCCATATCCCGTGACCATCCGTGGTTGGCCCTAGCCTGAACTCCGACGCCCACACCGATTTGACCACAATGTAGTCCCAGAAGCTGACCATAACCTGACGCCCAAAACGCCGCCATCGTCAGGTTATGGTCAGGCAACAGGCGCACACTCTGAATATCAATTTCCTGAGGAGGAGCGCTGATGCCTAATCTTACCAGGTCTTCTTTGATTGGTCTTTGTACGGTCGCCGTCACCGCCATTTATTCCGCTGGCTATCTTTATACCGAGCCATCAGTTCAAGCGGGTGGGCTCAATTCATCGGCCGCGGTCAGCCCCCTTGCCTCCAGTCATGCGCCTACCCGTTCGAATGCGGCATCAACCGGCGCTGCTCCTGCCCACAGCGCAAAGTCCGAGGGTCATGCCACGGACCCTAAGAAAACCCTCCCGGCTTCCACTTATCGCGATGGGCTGTATACCGGAGCGGGGTCCAACCCTTATGGTACTCTCACGGTGGCAGTCCGCATTGCCCAAGGAAAAATTGCCTCGGTGAGGATTACCAGCTACACCATGCACTATCCCCAATCCTTCATCGATCCACAAATGCCCGACGAAGTTGTCAAGATGCAAACTTGGAGAGTTTATATCGTCTCTGGAGCTACGGCTAGCAGCTACAACTTTGCCGAGGCCGTATATTATGCGCTCAAGAAAGCCAAGGTGTAGCCATGATTGCAGAGAATTCCGCTCTACCTATGGAAATGGCGATGGAGGCTGAATCCTTTGTCCTCATGGGGACCATCGTCAACGTCTGGGTCGTGGGTCCTGGGCCCCTAGCACAAAAAAGGCGCAGCATAGCCCGCGCCGTGGAGACGATGCACCGGGTGGAGAATGCTTGCAGCCGCTTTGATGAGCAGAGCGAACTGCGCCAACTGTGTCAGCGTCCGGGCCAGGCCGTCGAGGTTTCTCCGATTCTATTTCACGCCCTCGAAATTGCCATCACCACTAGCGAACTTACCGCCGGTGCGTTCGACCCGACCGTGGGCCGCATTTTAGAACTTCAAGGGTTCAACCAAAACTATTTGACCGGTCAAACCGTCTCCACGCCGAGCGCTGATGACTCGTTCGCAAGCTACAAGGATATTCGTTTGTGCAAGGCGAGTCATTCGGTAGTCTTAGATAAGCCGATGGCACTCGATCTCGGCGCAGTTGCCAAAGGTTTAGCGGTGGATCTGGCGGCGAAAGAACTCGAAGGCTGGGAAGGCTTCGCTATCGACGCCGGCGGCGACTGTTACGTCAATGGAAGGGATCCTACGGGTGAAGCGTGGACCGTCGGCGTTGAAGATCCTAGAGATCCGACCCGGTCTAAGGTTTGGTTGAAGCTCAGCCAGCATGCCGTCTGTACGTCGGGAAACTATAAACGAATCGCGCCCAAGAACCCGGGATTTCCCCATTTGTATGACCCGGTTCACGGTCGCTCTGACCCCGGATTTCTCAGCATGAGCGTGGTCGCACCGTTGACCGTGCTAGCCGATGTTCTCGCGACCGCTGCCTTTCTTTTAGGACCCGGGTCCGGGCTAGAGTTCATCGAATCCCAGGGACTGGCAGCCCTGGCAGTCGTCAACAATGGTCAGACGGTCATGACGTCCACGATGAAGGAGTATTTACGATGACGGCCCCCAAAACCTCCCATCCACCGGCGATGCCAGCTTGGAAGCGGTTTCTAAAGACTCCCAAGGGCCACGTGTTAAGCGCCTTAGTGCCGCTCACGCTCTTTGCCGGATTGTTTCGGCAAGGACCGGTGGGATTGTTACATGCCCTCGTCGCCGAAGCCACGGCGCTTGCGGTCGACGCTTTTGTCGCCTGGGTCCTAAGGCGAAAGGTAGGCTGGTCGACGGGAGGGCTAATCACCGGCCTCATCATTGCTGATGTCCTCAGCGGGATTACCCCGCTTTATCTAGTCAGCTTGATCACCGCGATAGCCCTAGGCTCCAAGCACCTCTTAAAGCGGGGCCGCAAACCCATCTTCAATCCTGCGGCGGTAGGTCTTTTGGTCGGTATCTGGGGATTCGCCACCGGTCAAAGCTGGTGGGCCGGGCTATCCCTGCTCCCCCTATGGTACCTTCCCGGGTTATTGGGCGCTGGCCTCTTCGTCGCCATCCGCGTGAAGAAATACCCCCAAGTCCTCACCTTTTTGGGTACCTATTTTCTCTTGTTACTCATTATGGCGGTCTTGCACCTCGGATTGCCTTCGTCTACTCCAGCCGACGCCTTGCGCGTTCCTTTTGTTAACTCGGCCCTGTTTTTGGGATTTTTCATGCTGACCGACCCCCCGACCAGTCCCTCGTCGGCTCGGGGCCAGATTCAATTCGGAGCTCTGACGGCACTCACCGCAGTCGTCCTTTTTGCCACCGTGGGCGGCCTTTCCTATTTATTGGTGGGCTTGCTGACCGCCAATCTGTGGACCGCGGCGGCCACCTGGTGGCATCGAGTCAATCAACGCACGAAAACCCCCGTGGAGGGACCCCATCACAAAATATTGGCTCCTTCAACCGACCCGGGGTTACGAGGACGAACGTCGGGTTCTGGATGAGCCCCGAGGCGCCGTGCTCTCCCGGCGAAGGGTTTAGATATTCGTCCGGGGTAAGCTATGCTGACAACGCGTGGAATCGATCCTTAGGTTCTCGCAAACGCTAGCCAGGGATTTGGTGTTTCGACAATTGGCATTGGAGGCGCATCCGTATGTGCGGCATTGCAGGGATTTGGCGGCGTCAAGGCGACGTACGCGAGGAGGAAGTGGCGATGATGCTGGCCACCATGAAGCATCGAGGTCCTGACGACGAGGGTCGATTCGTCGACCGAGACCTAGCTCTGGGTATGCGTCGGTTGGCGATCCAGGACGTGGCCGGAGGTCATCAACCCTATCGCTCCGAAAGCGGTCAAATCGTCGCGATCTTTAATGGAGAAATATACAACTACCCAGAACTGGCGCATCGCGTCCAATCCCACGGCCACCGATTATCCAGTCGCACCGACGGTGAGGTTTTGGTCCACCTCTACGAGATGGAGGGGCCCGACTTTGTTAAGCGTTTGCGGGGAATGTTCGCGATCGCGCTCTGGGACCGCACCCAAAAGCGCCTGTTGCTGGCTCGCGATCATCTCGGTCAAAAACCCCTCTATCTGTTCGAATCCGGCAACACACTCAGTTTCGCCTCTGAGCTCAAAGCCTTTTATTGTCTTCCAGACTTCTCAGGGGCTTACGATCCTAGCTTTCTTTCGACCTATTTAGCTCATCGCTTTGTCCCTGCGCCCGACACCTTAGTGCGGGGAGTGAAAAAATTGCTGCCCGGAGAGGTCGTGATTTTCGAAAGCCAGGGTCCGGCAAAACGGTGGACATACTGGCAGCCGGAGATCGCCGCCGCGGCACGCACCGAAAGTTTTGAAGATTTGGCTGACGAACTGGACGAGTTGCTAAAAGAGACGGTCACTGCCCATCTGGCCTCTGATGTACCCTTGGGCGTCTTTCTATCTGGAGGACTGGATTCCAGCTTGTTGGCAGCGCTGGCCAGTTTGCCCTCCTCAGTTCCCATGAAGGCCTGGGTGGCCCATTTTCCTCGGAGACACCCGAACTACAACGAAACCGAATGGGCGGCCGAGGTCGCGCGCCGGTTCCATCTCAGTCTTCGCACCATTGACGTCGAGTGGAGTCTGTCGCCGGAACGACTGCGGGAATTGGCTTACGTCTTGGACGAACCCATGGCCGACCCGACCGTGTTGCCCTTAGACGGAGTGGCCCGCGCGGCCAGTGAAGAGCAGACGGTCATGTTGTCAGGCGAAGGCGCGGACGAGATTTTTGCAGGATACCAAGGTTATGGAGAGCCGAGCAGTCTTCGCTCACTGCGCCGACTGCCTGCGACATTGCGCAGGCTCTGGAGGGATCAAGGTTGGCCGGGGTCGGGAGCCGTCGGTCGTTCCTTGGTCCCTATGGCTGCACGCTACCGAGGGGTAGGATTCACCTTTGACCGGGTCCAGCAAGAAAAATTACTTCGTCCAGAATACCGCTTGCCCGATCGCCCTCTGGCGGTCGCCAGGTATTGGGGGGAGGTGGGCATGCTGCCGGAACTTCAGGCGATGCAAGGGTTCGACGTGCGTTGGTTTTTGGCCGACGATGTGTTGCATAAGGCAGACCGTATTGGCATGCATCACCATCTGGAGATCCGCGTGCCCTATTGCGACTACCGCATCGTCGAATTCGCCATGGCGCTTTCGCCTCAGTTTCGGCGCACGCATAAGGTGGACAAGCGCATTCTCCGTTACGTCGCCTCACGACACCTTCCATCCGCTATTGTATCCCGACCCAAACAAGGCTTCCCCACGCCTTTGACGGACTTGCTCAATGGACCGCTACGTCCCTGGGTACACGAAGTGCTGACCGATCCTTCGTCAGAAATTCGTCACTGGCTTCTCCCCGACCAGGTCACTGCCCTCCTCAGTCAAATCGCTCCCGGCAAGACGGCCATCTCCAGGCAGGTGTATGCTGTGGTGATGCTCGAACTCTGGGCCCAAGAGATGAAGGCTCGGCGCATTCCCCTTACCCCGCACCGCTCGCGAACACGATCCGTCGCCTTCCGTTCGGATTCCAAGGGCCAAGGGGTGCCCGTCGGCCCAGTTGACTGAGATGAAGGACATCGTCACAATGACAGCATCGAGCCTTTGGTGCAGCACCTAAGACAGCATCATTCGGTCTCAGCCCACGCTCGTGGATCTGAGCGCCCAATCAGGCGAGAGATCTTTCGCGGTGTATAACCGTTCGTCAGGGCTCGAGCGAGGGGGTCAGCGCGTCCCGAAAGGAGGCACCATGTCTAAAATACTGTTGGTCGAAGATGATATTGCTTTGCAGCGAGGCCTTCGCGATCTCCTCCTCGCCGATCACTTTTTAGTCGACGTGGCCGAAAACGGCGAAGATGCCATCGATCTAGCGCTGACCGATGGGTATGACGTCGTCTTGCTTGACGTGGTGCTGCCTAAGATGAGCGGATACGACGTGGCCATGGCCCTGCGCACGCACAAGATCTTAACGCCTATCATCATGCTCACGGCCAAGGATCATATTGCTGATCGGGTCCAAGGCTTGGACTCTGGCGCGGACGACTACCTGATCAAACCATTTGCCTCCACGGAACTGTTTGCAAGAATTCGTGCCCAAATCCGCCGTTCTAGCACGGAGTTTCAGGGTCTAGAATCCCTAACTTTTGCCAATATGACCTATCGTGGCTCTACCCGGGAATTGACCATTGGCGACGAGACCGAGCAACTTTCGCCCAAAGAGGCGATCTTAATTGAACTCTTCCTGCGCTACCCCTCCATGGTCTTAACCAGAAGCCAGTTAATGGCGCGCCTGTGGTCGGACGGCTCAGACATTTTAGATAATGCGCTAGAAGCCCATATATCCAAACTTCGAAGGAAGCTCCTAGCCGCTGGCGGCCCAGACATCGTGGCTGTCCGCGGACTTGGATACCGATTGGAACGGCGGGTATGACCGAGGATTGGGTCGAATCTCAACGCCATCAAGAGCACCGAGCCATCCGCCAACGGATTCATTTAGCCTTGCTCCATATGACCCTTCTGGCTGTAATTTGGGCGGTTCTGGCAACGTTTGTCTACAGTATGGAGCAGGGGCGCACCTTACAAGCCGTCGACCATCAATTGTATCAATTATCGCAAACCCTATCGTTCTCGAAGCCCTTGGTGGTACCACCGGACGACAACCTGCAACCGACCGATGTGCACCTTTTGGTGTGGTCACCCACCGATACCATCGTTTTGTATTACCAGCCGTTTCCCGTTCAAGAGCTAGCCGCCCTGCGTCATTCCGTGATCACCCACCAAAGCACGCATCCCGTCTACTACTCGATGACGGTCGTCGGGATTCCCTATCGAGTGAGACAATGGACGATCAGTGGGCATCGACCGGTGCAACTCTTTGACGGGATTCAAGATGATCAGTCGCGACTCGCGAGACTTTTGGTGCTCTTCGTCTGGGGCGGCGTCATCGGCTTAGTGCTATCGCTGGTCGGAGGATTTTTAATGGGACTTTGGACCTTGCAGCCTATCTTCGCTGCCAGACGACGGGAGCAAGTCTTTTTGTCCACCGTCGCTCACGAACTACGCACTCCCCTGGCGGCGATGAGCGCTCGAGTGGAACTTCTCCTGCAAAATGTCGACGATCCGATTGGCCTTCATCTCCCGTGGATAGAGACGGTGTATAGCGAGACCCAGCGCATGACCCGCCTCGTCAACGACCTTTTAGACGTTGGGAGACTAGAGGAGGGCAAAAGCGCGCTCAGCCTCGAACCGGTCTCGCTGCGTGATCTCTGTGAGACGGTCGATGCGATTTATCGGCCAGTGCTCGAGGAGGCTGGCCTGTATCTTGAACGCTCCATTCCGGTGGATGCTTTGGTCATGGCGGATGCCCTGCGTCTTCGTCAATTGCTCTTGATCTTCTTAGATAATGCGAAAAAGCATACGAAAAGCGGGGGAATCGACTTAGCCGTGGTGGTGCGGGGAACACACGTCGAACTTCACGTCAAAGATACGGGCGACGGCATGCCCAGCCCAGCCAAGACCCGCACAAAGATGAAAGGAGCTCCCGAGTCCACCGGACTAGGATTAGTGATTGCGCGAAAAATCGTCCAAGCCCACGGCGCCACTTTAGCCTTTATCAGCACCGTCAACGTTGGCACCGACGTCATCGTCACCTTCCGTGGGTTGCCTTTGGATCCGCCTTAGGTCCCGGATGACCACCGCGGACCTAAGGCGCCAACCCCCATACCGCGCACGGCAACATTCTGAGGCTATTTAGCAGTGACCACTCCCATACGCCACTGAAGTCACTCTTGACGATATCCGCGCCCGAGCATATGACATTCGTCAGCCTTCGCCTCATATACTGCGCGCGGGTCATAGTTTTCGTTTTTGGGAGAACGCCATCGTGTTAGAAAACCATTATGCAACAAGGTGTTGAGACGCCCACAGCCTTGGCATCAAACCGTCAAATTTGACCCGCTGGCATTATAAAAGGCTTCGGGAGCCGAATCCTCCCCAGGGTGGCTCTAGGCGTCCGAAGGAGACGTCATCAATAAAGCAAAGGCACAACGATCCTGCACCCGCCTGGGGTCAGCGATCGCCGTGTCCAATATGACAGATTAGTGCGCTCCGCGCTGTTGCAAAACGGCAGGAATCGTCTTCGCCATAATTTTTAAATCTAACGCAATGGACCAGGAATCAATATACTCCATGTCCAACTCCATCCAATCCGCAAAATCCACTTCATTGCGTCCAGATATCTGCCATAAACAGGTAAGCCCAGGCCTCACCGACAACCGTCGACGATATCCCTCATCGTATTCCATCACTTCCGCCGGTAAGGCGGGCCTCGGTCCGACCATGCTCATATTCCCCAACACCACGTTAAAGAGCTGGGGGAGTTCGTCCAAACTCGTTCGCCGAAGAAACTTTCCGATCGGAGTGACTCTAGGGTCGTCAGGAATTTTAAACACCGGACCCGACATCACGTTTAAGTGATTCAACTGTTCCTTCAATGCTTCCGCATTAGGAACCATCGTTCGAAATTTGTAACACTGGAATCGACGGCCATTTAAACCCACCCGCTCCTGGCGAAAAAAAATCGACCCGTTGCGATCTTCTAGTTTAATCGCCACCGCAATCGCCGCCATGATCGGTGAAGCCACAATAATGCCAATCGTCGCCACCACCACATCCATCACTCGCTTAATCACAGCTCGAGCGACCACTTCATGTTGCCAAGAATCGACCACTAGCACCGAGTTCCCGTAAAAATCATACAGCCGAGAGCGCCGAGCCAGCGCCCCGACTTCATCCAATATCATACGCACCTCTTTGCCTTGACGACGGCAAATGGAGAGTACCTCCATCATCACTTCGTCAGCGACCGGCAATGCGAGGACCACCGAGTCAACCACCGACTCGGTAAGCATCCGCCGCAACTGAGAGAGCACTTCCACCCCGGCCTCATGATCGCCTAGATCCAACGGAAACTTCCCTACGACGTGCATTCCAGCTTCTGGCACCATGGCAACCGTACGAGCGAACACTTCCACCCGACGCACGTGACCAATGACCACGAGTTGACGCTGATCACGTCCGGCCACACGCAGGCGGCCCACACCAATCTTGACCACACTGTGAACAGTGGTCTGAAATACAAAGGCTAGCGCCGGGAACAGAACAAAAATTTCCCGAGAAAACCACGTCGCCTTAAAAGCAAAGATGACTACGGCGAGAGCGGTGCCTGCGCCCAGATTCGCCAGCAAGAGCATACCCATCTCGCTCGGCAGTTGGTTCCATCGTCTTGAGTACCCTTTAAAATTGAGTTTGAGAGCGATCCATGACACTAAAATTGCAACAAACGAAAAAGAGAAATAAAATCCTAATAAATGCACGGTGTCGACTCTCGGATTCACCCAATCAAGGTACAAGTGTACGGCTGCAATATACGCCAGATACGCTGCGCCGGTGTCCACAAAGACCGCAAACTCATCCCATCGATTGGTCCAACCTCTGAACATGCCACACCTCCGCCCACTGAACTCGCAGCCTATGCATTCATTATACCAAGGAATAGTTACAGAGGAAGCACGAAATCCCCCTCAGCAGCGAAGATTTTATCCGGCTAAATTGCGCATTCCCTAATTTTCGCTATAATTAGCTAATAGCCGCCGTACGAATTCGGACGCAAGGAGGATTGGATTGCGCATTCTCCACGTGACTAATGACATGGAAGTTGGCGGTGTACAAGTGTATCTTTCTCATCTTTTGCCGGCGCTTCGATCCCGCGGACACGAGGTGAGCCTAGTGGTCTTGACAGGCCATGGACAGTTGTTAGAAGCACTCGAGGCTGCATCCATCCCTTGGCATTATATTCCCAGCATTATTCGTCGTGGAGCCATGAAATTTCCTCGCAAGGCATCGGTCAAAGAACTCCAAGATTTTATGCAATACGAATTTATGCCCGACATTGTCCATAGCCATCTCTTAATTGGAAACACGGTAGGACGCCTTGCCGCTATCCGACTCCCGCGACGTCCTGGGGTGATTGCCACAGAGCATTCCACCTATTATCATAAGCCAGGGTGGGCGCAGTACGTGGATAGGCGTCTTGCTCGGCGCACGGATGCGATCATGGCGGTATCGAACGCCGTGCGCGACTTTACCATATCTCAAGAGCGATTGTCCGCGGAAAAGCTAGTCACCATCCGACTGGGTTTGATTCCGCAGAAAGTGACTGCTGGTCCTGATGATGCATTATATGAGGAACTTCGACGTCGGCCCACGGTGGCCATCGTGGGTCGGCTCACAGACGAAAAAGGGCACCGGCTTTTTTTGAAAACCTTGGCCGCGGTACTCGCCGAAGATCCAGAGGTCTTGGGCCTGGTCATTGGTGATGGTCCGCTCCGAGCGGAGCTTGAGGAGCTAGCGCAGCAGCTGTGGCTTGGCCCCGACAACGTGAAGTTTTTGGGGATGCGCCGAGATATTGCCGCTCTGACTAAACGATTTGACGTTTTTCTGCTACCATCGAGACGAGAGGGTTTTGGGATGGCACCTTTGGAGGCTATGGCTGGCGGGGCGACCGTCGTCTTAAGTCGCATTCCAGCGTTTGAAGAGTTGACCGAACACGGTCGGATGGGAAAGCTGGTCGCGCTCGACGGTCGTATCAGCGTGTGGAAACAGGCGGTTTTGGAGGCGTTAGATTCCCCATTGGATCGCAATTCCTTGCGCCAGTTTGTGAGCGAGCATTACGCATTTGATAGGCATGTAGACCGCCTTTTGGACTTGTATCAGCGCATTCTTGGCGATAAAGGAGTAGAGCTTGCTTAAGGGACAAGACATCATCTGCATCTCGTCCGCAGATTGGGATGCTCCACTGTGGACCAATAAACAGCATCTGATGTCCCGATTGGCCGAATCCAACCGCGTTCTGTACGTGGAGTCGGTTGGACTGCGTCGGCCAACTTTAGCTCAATCTGACCGGGAGCGCATCGTACGACGCGTTCGGCATTTCGCGGAAGGGCCTCGGAAAGTGCCAGGAAAGAATCTATACGTCTTGTCTCCCTTGGTCATTCCCTTTTATCAGTCTCGGGCGATGCGGCGCATCAATGGCGCCCTGTTGCTCAGCGAAGTGCGTCGAACCGCCAAACGGCTGCAGATGGATCAGCCCATTTTATGGAGCTATATTCCGAACGCCTATGCTCTGATGCATCATCTTCACGAAAAACTAACTGTGTACCACTGTGTCGACGATTTGGGTTCGATTGCTGGGATTCCTAGTCAAGCAGTCAAACAAATGGAGCAAAAGTTTCTGACCGCCGCCGACGCCGTCATTACCACTTCGCAGGCTTTATTTGAAGCGCGCAAAGATGCGAATCCTAATACCTATCTTTTTACTAATGTCGCCGATGCCGAGCATTTTGGCAAAGCCTTGCGACCTGACATCCCGTTGGCTTCTGCCATGAAACACTTGCCGCGACCCGTCGCTGGTTACGTGGGCGCTTTAGATGCCTATAAGGTGAACTTTTGCTTCTTGGCCGATGTCGCCAAATCCCTTCCGGAGTGGACTTTCGTCTTGGTCGGTCCGATTGGGCAAGGCCAACCCTCAACGGATCTTGGGGAGTTGAAGGCGTTGCCTAACGTGCATCTCCTCGGTTGGGTCGACTACCGAGACATCCCATCCTATTTGAAAGGGTTTGATGTCGCCTTGATCCCGCACCACCTCTCCAATTACACCACGTCAAGTTTTCCGATGAAGCTTTATGAATATTTGGCCGCTGGGCTGCCTGTCGTTTCCACTCCTCTACCAGCTATCGCCGACGTCGATTTTGTCACCTTTGCCGACACGCCCCAAACCTTCGCTCGAGCGATCGTTGCCGCTCGCGAAGAAAATTCTGCCGACCAGATCCAAACCCGGGTGGTCGAAGCCAAACAACATACCTGGGAAGACCGACTGCGAAGCTTTGATGAAGTCTTAGAGCGGGTCTACTTGGAAAAGCTTCAAGCCTCCGCCCCCCCCCGTCACTAGTCCTTTTTCATGGCAGGCGCCCTATCGGTGGCAAAACATTGGCGACGGTCTCTTGACTAAAGTCCGCGTGTTTCGTCCTAAAGCGTACTCGTCCGCCAGTTCCCATGTCCTGCCTCAGGTCTTGGAGAACTAGAGCCCTTCCGCAGGTGTCCCAGCTTCCCCCAATCGCCAAAATGCCCGACGCGGTCGTTTCGTGCGATCGCTGCCCCGTGCGCTCTTATCCCCCGAAGTTAGGATCAACC
>JAMCVM010000173.1 GCA_023475835.1 Bacillota bacterium
GAGTTTTGCACCAGGTTCCTAGGATTTGTACCGGTGAAACCGGTTCCTTCAGCGGGGCATGAGCCAGGGTGAATAATTCGACCAAGAGCAACGAACTTACGGAGGGGGGTGGGTAAAATTGGGGGCGTGGAGCACCAATACCGTGTATACTTTTTACGAATAGGGTTATGCCGACAAGCTTGAATCGCCCATTCGAATTTATCCCATGAACTCAGCCTCAGAATACGGCACTGGGGACAGTTATGCGGTATTCACGAACGGTAGCGCCGTAACAGAATTCCTGATCAACGACATTGAGGAAGCGGACGAATCGTTAAGCTGGAATTGGATCGCCAACCAAGGCCAGTGGTTCGGCGAAACCCACTATCTCCAGGAGCAAACGCCTGGGGATTTCGATCGTCCGGTCGAGTTCTGCAATATCGCTTCCCTCCAAGCGGGCGTCTGATACCATCAAAATACCACTGCCGAAGAGAAGAATACTGCTCCATACGGCAGTGGATCGTGGCCGATCGGCAACGCATTTGAGATTTGGGATACACGATACTCGACGGAGGGATAACGCTGAGAAGGAGTGGGAGACATGTTTAGTCGAACAGGCACTCAGACTCGGTTTTGGTGGATTGGCATGAGCGTCTTTTTCAGCATTGGAATAGGATGCGCGTTGTTCGTATTCCCTTCAGTGTTCGGAACGACCGCGCCAGCGGTGCCAGTATTGCTGCAGGTGACCGATGTGCCTCAAGTCATTCCGTCAGAAGGCGTGGAAATCACCGGCCAACAGCTGATCTTGAAGCCCTTTAATACCACGACATCGACGCTATCCCCAATTTCATCGCCAACAGCGGTAAGCATGGCACGAAAGTATGTCACGACGGGCTATCAGGCGACCAGCGTCCTCGCGAATTATACCAACTTAGGTACTATCCGGCCGACGGGCTATATCGGCAAGGCTAATATCGTGCAAAATGTCCCCGTTTGGATTGTTACCTTTACTGCGCCAGCACCCGTCAATGTAGCGGTAGGAGGATATTATCCTAGCGCGCCTGCTCCGCAGGTCATGGTGACCCATGACAACATTGTTCTCGACGCGTATACCGGAAAGTGGGTGGAAGGATTCTTCACGAAGTAGCCCATGTCCCCGCACTCCTTTCAGGCTGGTTCTTATCGATGGGTTCGCGAAAGTAGGGCCCTCTTCCAATCACAAAGTGACTTCGTCCTGTTCAACGGACGCTGCGCATTCCTGCCCGTTAATCCCATAACGGGGTAATTACAGAACGATTTCCTTGCGACATATACGCCCCCGAAAGTACATGATTAACGGAATAAATGAATGGGTTCCTCGGACGCCGATTTGTCCGAGAATCGGCGGACGTATTGCATCGATTCGGTCCACGCCGCTTTGATGTGCATCCTGATCGCCGGCAGGCACCTGGCTTCGATGGTATCCCTGAGGGATTCAGGTCCGTTTATCCTGGCAAGTTCGGTCTTTTCTCGGATGCGCCTTGTAATCTTTTTGACGCCGCTGGCGTTACATCGGTATCGAGAATGTTGGGGGAGAAATAGGAGCCATGCGAAACAGCACACCAAAGCGCGGGCGGATTTCTGTGGGGATGGCAGCCCTCATCCTGGCGGGGTGCGGGATGAGCGTTGGCATCATGGCAGAGCGTTTTCAGCCAGCGATCAACCCCGGACCCATGCCAATTCAAGCCTTGCACCAGTTGACAGCCGCGGAAGTCGCCAAGGCGTCACAGTCTGGAACGCTGATCCCGCTTTTGCGGCGGCGGTTTCCAGCCATTCCGCAATCAGTCTGGATGACGCAAGTAGCCGTGGTCCCTTTTGATCGGCCAAAGAGTCTACCGATCATCGTGGTCACCGAGCTCAAGGGATCGAATTTCCACCAGCAGTTCCTCACCTATACCAGACATGGAGTGGTCAGCCAACCGACTTCCTCCATACTCTCGAACCCGCTGGCATCGGAAAACCCGGGACTGGTACTGGGAAACGTGAGTGGTCGGCCGGCGTTTTTGGTCACCTCCGAGCCGATGTACAATCAAGTCAACCTCATTTGGTGGAGGAACAGTGCTTGGCATCGGATCTGGTCTCAAGTGGTGACCACCAGCGAAGTGGTCAGTCTCCATCGCGTACAGCGATTTGTCGCCGGCAATACGCCCGGCATTACGTTTGTGTTGGTAGCAGGACCTCATCCCTACTACCGGCCGGTCCCGTCGCGATCGACGGAACCGTATTGGGTCATCGATCCCAAAGTCGCCACGTTGGGCAAGCCACTGACGATCGTCGGCTGCATTCCGGCCATGGCCGGGAAGACGCTCATCTTTAATTGGAGCGCACCGAATGCGTTGGTGCAGTGGCAAGTCCCCATCGCCAAGAACGGCGAATTCAGCGTGCGCGAAACCATCCCATCCCGCATCGATGGCCAACCCGCTCCCACCGGGAGTTATACCCTGAACACCGTGCTAAATCGTTGGGGAGACAGCACCGAGTTGCTCCAAGGCTATGTGAGTGTGTCGCGATCGCAGTAAATGGGATTTCTGTATCATTGGAACCTAAAACGGGAATAAGAGCCCCGCGGACGAGCAAAACAGCCATGACAAGTCGTTGACGTCGCTGAAAAGCGGTGGTTTCGGTGAATCATCGCGGATTCCGTATCCAAAACGTTCTCCGTCGTTTCCCCAAATTCATTGTGGGACAAGGATTTCGAGCTTATTCCCGTTTTTCGCACGGTTGCTACAGAAACCCCGGTTTGCAGTGTCTCTCACTTCGCTTCCGAATCCACTCTCAAGGCGGCCATCCTCCGGCCAATCCGGGACTCCCTTAAGGCGCACTCGTGCCCGTTAACGCCAGAAGCCTGGGAATGGTTAGCTCCGGGCTTTTGGCATATACGCCCCCGTTAACGCAATGAGGTTGGCGTTTTTCAGATAACCACCGCGTGTGTTGTCTTCTGCACCAGAAGATTTTTGATGGTCGTGATCGTGATCCTTTCCCCTAAACCAGTCTTCAGCCAATCTCGGCAGAACGGCTGGCATTAGTTCAGGGGGCAACCCGAAAGCAGAAACCTCGTCCGAGGCAACGAATACGATCGACGTTGGGCTCCCCAGCCAACAGGCGCAATTGGCTAGTTTAGGGGTCACGCCGCTTTCAAGCAGAAGCTTAGTGAGAGCGTAGCGCGTCTAAAATGACCCGAATATGACTAACTTCTTTGGACAAACGAGTGCCGGTGGTTCGGAGTTCGAGCAATTCCTGTTGATCGTCAGGTTCTAGCGGCAGATTCTGAGCTATCCAATAGGACAAGGTCTCTGGGTCTCTCGGAAGCGACTGATCGAGCGCATGATGGTTGCCCGGCAATGTGCTTTTAAGCTCCGAGCCTAACGCTCTTGCTTCATCGACCAGCAAAGTGGGAATCGATTCCTGTAAATCCGGGAGATAGCGGACTTGACCTACCAAGTGCTTTCCGTTGTGGCGGTAAGATAACAGATGAATACGGCTAACTCCAACCAAAACGATATCGTTGCTGCCGGAACCACTACGTAGGAGATCGAGAATCCTTGCCGTGGTCCCAATTAAATGAGGTTCGACAGCATGTTTAGAAGAGTCATCGGAGGCTCGACGAAGGGCCACCGAGAGCGTCATATCAAGTCTGACCAAGTCCTCAAAGCACGGATCGACAGCGTCTCCCGCTAGCCTCAGGACTAGTCGCATGCCTGGAAAGAGCACGCCACGTATGGGGAAAATGGGCAATTGAACGGTTTCACGACTGTGGGGCACGGAGGAGCCTCCCTTCGACGATGACCGAGTATCAACGATTACTTTGTATTATAGCGCCTTGGGCTTTGACAATCCACGATTGCTGAATGCTTAGTTCTGCTCATGGTAAGATATCGGTAATTGTGGGAGACGTTTTTCGGGCGCAGGAGCTTGGGCTCGAAAGCCGAATAGAGAGGATGGCCGTGATGTTAATCCAGGAGTTGCATCTCCACGTCGACGAGCAAGTGACCGTGAAGGGGTGGGTGGTACACCATCGGTCGTCGGGAAAGATTGATTTTTTAGTGATCCGTGACGGCAGTGGGCAAGTGCAAACCGTAGTTCGTGAACCGGCGCGAACAGCCTTGGCAGAAGTGCTGACCCAGGCGGTGCAGGAGACTTCCGTGGTGGTGGAGGGAAGGGTTGGCATCGATCCAAGAAGCCCCGGAGGAGTCGAGGTCGTGGTTGAACAAATCCAACTGATTGGATCAGGGCATGACTATCCTATCGGGCCGAAGGCTCATGGCGTAGATTTTTTAATGGATCATCGCCATTTATGGGTGCGCAGCGCCCGCCAATCTGCCATCTTGCGTATACGCGCGGCTATCATCCGATTGGCGCGAAATTTTCTCGATGGCCATGGGTTTGTGGTGGCGGATCCTCCGATTATCACTCCGTCCTTTGCCGAAGGCTCCACCAGCCTGTTCGCCATCGACTATTTTGGTGAACCCGCCTATTTGTCGCAATCGGGGCAGTTATACATGGAAGCGTTAGCGATGGCCTTAGGCAAGGTTTATGCTTTTGGACCGACGTTTCGTGCGGAAAAATCGAAAACCCGACGACACTTAAGCGAATTTTGGATGATCGAGCCGGAAATGGCATTTTGTGACTTCGAAGAAAACCTGTGGTGGCAAGAACAGTTAATCGAAGCGATTGTGCAAGGTGTGTTGGCAGAGTGTCAGGTCGAACTCGCAACCTTGGAAAGAGATCTTTCTCATTTGCAAGCTGTCGTTCGACCCTTTCCCCGCATCACCTATCGGCAAGCCTTAGAGCAACTAACGGCCGAAGGATTTGAGCTTCAATTTGGTGATGACCTGGGCGCCCCTCACGAAACAGCCCTAGCTCGGGCCTATGATCGACCGGTATTCTTAACCCATTTTCCGACCCGCCTCAAAGCGTTTTACATGCAGCCTGATCCTCGTGACCCGGAGCTAGCTTTGGCCGCTGATCTGTTGGCACCGGAAGGCTACGGCGAGATTATCGGCGGGAGCGAACGCATTTACGATTACGAACTCATGCGTTCGCGCCTTGTATCCCAGGGACTGGATGAGGGACAGTATGCATGGTATTTGGATCTTAGACGTTTCGGAACCGTGCCCCATAGCGGATTTGGCGTAGGATTGGAACGTCTGGTGGCGTGGATCGCTGGCCTCGACCACGTGCGCGAGACGACGCCTTTTCCTCGTACATTAACCCGACTGTGGCCTTGATTAGGAGCCTAGGCTTTGTCGCCATGGGGCTGCTGCTGGTTGGGACCGCCTCGGTAAACCAACAGCGGACCGTCGGCGCCAGCCAATGGCCGACGAGTCATTTTCAAGAAAACAATAACGCGGTGCTGCCCTCGGCCAATGTCGGAGCGATTGCCTATCATCGCAGCTTTCCGGTGTTGTTAAATAGCGATACCCCCATTGTTAATGGCCGTCTGTTTGTGGTGGGAGGAAACGCCAACCCGCCTGGCAAAAGCTCGGCCCCGGGATATGTATTCGCGTTGAACGCCAAGACTGGGCATATCCTGTGGACGCAACCGACACCCAATAGCATTTATGCAGAACCCATCATCAATGATGGGCACGTGTTGGTGGGCGTGGGCAATGCGCTTTTTCCCAAAACGCAGGGAATTCCTTCATTAGAACAGGGAATGGTGCGTGGAGTGGGTCCTAGCGGGGTCTATGCCTATCATGTCAACAATGGGTGGCCTGCATTTGAGTTTGTGACTCGAGGAGCCGACCAAGCGCCGGCCACGATTTACCACGGACGCGCCTTTATAGCCTCAGGCTCACGGGATCTCTATGTGCTGAACGCCGCCTCTGGTCGACTCCTGTGGTGGGTCAATCTGGGACACTATGTGAGTCGGTCGAGTCCTCGGATCGTCGACGGCTTGGTGGTGGTGGGTGGGGCGGGGCCTCTCGGAGTGGTCGCGGTCAGCCTTGGTACACACCACATCGTCTGGCAGCACCCGGTCGTTGACGCCATTGGTGGTGTCGACGATACCACGTTGGCGGTGTCGGGGAATCTCCTCGTGGGCGCGGCTCTGCTTAAGCCCAAACCCGGTGCTGCCCACGGCTTTCGCGCGGTTGTCTTTGCGCTCAACGCCCTGACCGGTGATGAAGTGTGGCTCCACCAGGTGGCGGTGGGGGATGTGCCCGCTTTTAAGGAAACGGGAACTCCGTTGGTAGTCCAGCACACGGTGTATGTAGGCAATGCGCTTAACGGAAACGTTCGCGCCTTATCTCTCAGGACCGGCAGAGTGCTATGGACCGTCAATGCGGGCTCTCCGGTGACCCGCCCGCCGGCGTTCAGTCAAGGGAGAGTCCTCTTCGTGAGCCAACACGGCGTGTTGGAGGGGGTGTCTACCACAGGTAAGGTTTTGTTTCGTAAGTCATTAGGATCGTACGTCAACACGTACGGACCCGTGGTGCTGGGAAATATCGCGTTTGTAACGGCCAACACGCCGACTCACGGAGTGCTCATTGCTCAGCCGCTGCCTTCGTAGATTCTCGGGTTCTTGGGTATGCTAGCCTGAGAATCGGGTAGGAGGTTGGGTCATGATCCAAGGGTGGTTGCGACGGTGTTTTTGGCTGGGCGCGATGGCGCTTCTCGCTGCTGCGCCGTCTCCTTGGGCGAAAACCGTGGTGAATCCACCGACAGTAGATGCGCAAGCGGCGATTTTGATTAATGCGGATACCGGCACGATTCTCTATGAGAAAAATGCCTTTCGGCAGATGGATCCGGCTAGCCTGACTAAAATAATGACGGCGATTTTGGTGATTAAAGCCGGTCATTTGGACCGCGAAGTCCCAGTCAGTTCGCGAGCAGCGTATGTCGAAGGCTCGAAATTGCATGTTCATCCGGGTCAGCGCTACTCGGTGTTGGATCTGTTGCGGGGATTGTTGCTGCGATCGGGTAATGACGCTGCCATCGCTTTGGCCGAAGCTGACGCCGGTTCGGTCGAAGGGTTTGTGGCCAAAATGAACGCCCAAGCGCAAGCGCTTGGCGCCTTTAATACGCGTTTTCAAAATCCCAACGGACTGACCGGGTCGGGGCATTATACCGACGCGTATGACTTGTCGTTAATCGCTCGCACGGCGATGACCCTTCCTCAATTTCGGGCCATCGTGGCGAGTCGGGAACAAGAAATCACAGAACGCAAAAGTGGTGCCAAACGCACGATTCGAACCACCAATCGGTTGCTCTACGAAGTGCCCGGCGCCGACGGAGTCAAAACCGGGACGACGCAGGCGGCTGGCAAGTGTGTCATCGCGTCAGCGTCTCGCGATGGCACGCGTCTGATTGCAGTCGTTTTGAAGAGCCAAAACCGATGGCAGGACGCTAATCTTTTGCTTGCATATGGATTTTCGGCGTGGACCACTCGGACTGTGTATCGCTTAGGGCAAACTGTCGCCGACGCCAGCGTCATCGGCGGTCGAGACGATTGGGTCCCCTTGGTGACGATGGCTTCGGCCAGAGTGTCTCTGCCTAAGGGTGACGAAGTCACCGTGGTCGAACAGGTTCCTCGCCGCCTAAAGGCACCGGTTCGGAAAAAGCCCGTCGGTTATGTCTACGTGATTGCTGACGATCAACAGCCGATACGCATCCCGGTGGAGCCGCAGCAAAGTGTCCCGCTGAACCGCATTCCTCGGTTTTGGAGAAATTAGGCCGGTGGTCAAGTGAATCCTTCTCGAAGCGGTCCCTTCAATCAAGACGTGTTCAGCCAAACAAGTGGGTCCGTGACAGGAATCGTTATCATGCCCAACGAACCCTATCCGTCGCTTAACGAGCGTTGTGACCTTAAGGATCGGGGAAAAAACGCATGATTTTCGGGCGAATGTTCCTAGATCACAGCGCGGATCGCCGGTCTTGACAGGAACACGATTGGAGTGGGGTTAGCTTTTGAATACAAAAATTCTGTTCGCTTACAGTTTTTAGATCGCGGATGGAACGGTTTTCATCGCTCTCGGCAAGCACCGCCACCGATCTGTCCAGAATAGATCGTGCGGTCCTAGCGTGAGCGTGGAGTCAAGAGTGGCCACGGGGCTGAGGGCGAGGGTTGCCGCCGCAATCGGGAAAGGTCGGGGAAATCCTGACTGTCTAATTTGCCCGCCCGGGGTAAAACCCAAAAGGTTCGATCGATGCATGGGTCCATAGACTAAAAGTGTCAGCCCCCGAACATCACGCTTCCCTACCACAGGCCTGTTTTGATCTCCATGCGGGCAGCCTGTCGGGTTGACGTGCGAATAGCGATCCGACTCACGACGGGGACCATGCGGGCAGACAGACCGCGGGACGGCAGCGCCCGCATGGTTTCGGCGAATGACCAAGAAGGGTGAAAGCAGTGGATCTGCATTTCCTCAGGACGTATGGGGCAGGGATGAATCAGGGTGCCTGACCTTATCCCCGATACGTGGGGGTGCCCAAGTGGATCAGGGCCTTTAGGGTCACCAACTGATATCCTTGACCTCGAAGATTGGCGATAATGGTCGGCAAGGCCAAATCGGTCTCTTTACAGGTATCAGACGCGTGGAGTAAGACGATGTCTCCGGGATGGGCGCGACTCACTACCCGCTGAATGATGGCCTGCACACCGGGATTCATCCAATCCAGCGAGTCGGTGCCCCACGTAACCGTCGTATATCCGAGATTTCGGGCCACCTGAATGGACGTGCGGTTGAAGTCTCCGTTCGGAGGGCGAACAAACGTGGGTTGGACCCCTGTAATCTCTTTAATGACGGCTGTGGCTCGGTCCAGATTGCGGGCGACGCCATCAGCGGAGAGACCGGAATAATTTACATGGGCCCAGCCATGCGACTCGACTTCCATGCCGGCAGCCGCAAAGGCACGGACTAGCGCAGGGTTTTGCTTGGCCCACGGACCAGAGACAAAAATGGTGGCGGGCACCCGATCTCGAACCAGCAGGTGAAAAACTTTTTGCGGCATAACTTGACCCCATGAGATATCGAATGTGAGCGCTAACGCCTTTTTATGGGTATAAACGTCGCGCAATGAATATCGGTCGGCTAGAGGCAGTGGGGCGGCCTCCAAGGACCCCGTCGCTACCAACATTGCCAGGGTAAACAGTGCCCATCCGACCACTCGCCAACCCATGTGTCGTATCCAAGATCCGTTCATGGTTTCACCTCCAAGAGCTATCGTGCCCGACAAATCGGGTACCATGAATCCTATGGCTTCCAAATGCGGCGAATCTATCGGATTTTTCCGTGAGTTTCCTGGTTTGCTAGGGATTTACGCGGTTTTTAGAAGGCCTGTCATGGTATTATGCCCCAAGCCGCACCGAGTCAGGATCGGTTCGACATTGCCCGGAAAAACGCAGGATTTCATGATGTTGACCGGTCGTACGCAACTCGACGAGTTGCCGAAGACGTGTTTTTACCCGTGGGGATTGCTGAAGCAATGCGCTAGAGAGGATGGGCGTCATGAAATTTTCGATTCGCGAGTTCGTGGTGATGTTGCTTGCGGCGGCTGCCACTGTGGCTGTGCTGTGGGGAGGCCAACGACTGTACCAAAACTCGGCGATACGAAGTCCGCTCATTCGTTCGGTGGACACCGTACCCGGGGTTCAGTCTGCAGAAGTGACTGCTTTGGGGGGATTGAATGTGCGTTTCCGACCGGCAGCCAATTTGATGACGACCTATCAAGCGGTGGAGGCCAAGGCGCAATTGTCCTTGGGTCATACGCCTTCAGTCACTGTGCAAAACGAGAGCAATCGATTGCTGCAAGGACTGGCCAACCAGGTGCGCTTGATGGTGGCTCAGGGTGAAGCGACAGGCCAATACGTGGACATGAGTCGTCAAATCTTTAACCTTGCAGAACGCAACGGAGTGAAGGCGACCATAAGCGTAGGTAATGACAATATCTTCGTAAGTTTAAGATCAGGGCAGCGCTACTACGTGGATGCAGTGATGCCGTTGGACCTAGGAGGAGCTGGCCATGGTTAAACCAATAGGGCTGGGAGCAGCAGTGGGATTTTTGATCTTTTTGGCTATGCGGGGAGTAGACATCTGGCCATTAGTCTTTGTCCTTGCGATCGCGGGAGCCCTTATTTCGACCGGAATGTTGAGTCGCTTGAATCTAGGTCAGGCACGAAGGACGGAAGGAAGGATTCCTAACGTGGAGTTCTCCGATATTGGAGGCCAAACCACGGCCAAAGCCGAACTCAAAGAGGCGTTAGAAGTGTTGCGCCATCCAGAGGCGTTCGAAGTTCTTGGTATTCGGCCGCTCCAGGGCATCTTGTTAACCGGGCCTCCGGGTACGGGAAAAACCCTATTGGCGAAAGCGGCCGCGCGGTATACGGATTCGACCTTTCTTTCGGCTTCGGGTTCCGAATTTGTGGAGATGTATGCCGGTGTGGGAGCGCAGAGAGTGCGTCAACTGTTCCAAGAAGCTCGCAGTGCAGCGAAACGCGACGGACGAGGCAGTGCCATTATTTTTGTTGATGAAATCGAAGTGATGGCTGGAAAGCGCGGCCAGCATCACAGCCATCTGGAATACGATCAAACGTTGAATCAGTTGTTGGTCGAGATGGATGGGATCGCCACGCATGCCGAGGTGCAAGTGCTCGTCATGGCGGCGACCAATCGAGCGGATTTGCTGGACCAAGCCTTGCTTCGACCAGGACGGTTTGATCGCCTGGTGCGCGTGGATTTACCAGACCGAGAGGGCAGACTGCATATTTTACATTTGCACACCCAAAACAAACCGCTTCACGCGGATGTGGATTTGGACGTGATTGCTCGAGAGACTTTCGGCTTTTCGGGCGCCCACCTGGAAAGCGTCTGCAATGAAGCAGCGATTTTAGCCCTTCGAGATAAAGAAACGAAAATTGGCATGCATCACCTGAAGTCGTCGGTAGACAAGGTGATGTTGGGAGAGAAATTGGATCGCCACCTGCGTAAAGAAGAGATGATTCGGGTGGCCACCCACGAGGGTGGGCACGCGTTGATCAGCGAATGGCTTCACCCCGGATCGGTGTCTTCGGTGACCATTACCCCTCGAGGGATGGCTCTGGGATTCATGCGCCAGTCCCCGGAGGATGATCGCCTGCTTGAAACCGTAGCCGAACTGCGCGCGGATATTGCTGTGTGTTTGGCTGGATCGGCCGCAGAGCGAATCATTCTGGGGCAGGCTAGCACCGGAGCCGCCAACGACTTTGAGAAGGCGTGGGAGATCGCCCGGCGCATGGTCTTTTCTGGCCTGTCCACGCTGGGCATCGTGCAGGAAGAAGCCATATCGTCCGAGCTCTTGTATCAAACCGTGACTGCGCTGATGGCAGAGGAAACGGACCGAGTGGATGAATTTATCAGGACTCACCGGTCGTGGTTCGAATCTTTGGCAAAGGCCCTGTTGGAACAAGAGACCCTAGACGGTAGCGAGGTGCGACGATGGCTGGAAACGTTTAACGGCGGCATGCATTCAGCCTAGCCACCACCGCCTCGCCGGCGTTTGGGGGACGTTGTAATCGCCCATCTCCTGTGTCATTATCGATGAAAGCGGAAAATCGTGGCAGAGGAGGGGCGGCATGCCCATACGCCAAGCAGCCATTGTCGCCATCGGCGACGAGGTCTTGCAAGGAGAAGTCATCAATACGAATGCGGCTTGGTTGGCGGCGGCCCTGGGGACTATGGGAGTGTTGGTGTCCTCACAGTGCGTTGTCGGGGATCGCCTGGAGGACATCATGGCCGCCGCGGATTGGGCTCTAGACCGCGCCGATCTCATTGTATTTTGCGGAGGTCTTGGACCGACTCATGATGACTGCACTAGTGAAGCGATATCCGAGTGGACCGGTCAGGGTTTAGTGATAGATGAAGGGGTGCGCAGGCGAATCGAGGCTCGCTATGGCTCTCGCGCCGGCGCTGAGGCGGCGGTCCTCAAACAAGCCACCGTGGTGGGAGGGGCCTTGCTGCTAGAAAATTCCCGTGGCACCGCTCCGGGACAATTAATTGCCTATCGAGAGAAGTGGCTGGTCCTCCTACCCGGTCCGCCTCGCGAATTGCAAGCGATTTTCGAAGAAGGACTTAAGCCTTGGTTAAACGCCGAAACCATTCAAGAGTCTGGAGCGCGTCGAGATACGCTGGTGTCCTACGAGTTGGGAGAGTCCCAACTCTTTCACCATCTAGAGAATCTAGCCTGGGGACAACATCCCTTGGTAGGGATTTATGCCAGCCCGGGTCGAGTGGAATTTCGCATGCAAGGCCCCGCGGACATTCCAAACGGCTCGTTGAACACGAAACGGGCGGAGGCATGGGCTCGTTCGCAGGTGCCGTCCAAGCTCTATTCACCTTCCGGGTCGCGAGTCGAACGATTGATCGAGGCCATGATCCACCGGGGACTTCATTTAGCGATAATGGAAAGTCTGACCGGCGGATTGGTGGCGTCAAGCCTAATCGCGGTTGAGGGCGCCTCTCAATGTGTGCAAGGCAGCGTGATCGCGTATACTGAAGAAGTAAAAATTCGATTTGGGGTTGATCCCGCGATTATTGAGCTTTATGGTGCGGTGAGCGCCCAATGTGCCAAAGCTATGGCGGCGGCTGCACGCAAAGTTTTCTCGGCGGATATAGGCCTCGCTACGACGGGATTTGCCGGGCCAACCGGTGGCACCGCGCAAAATCCCAGGGGGACCTTTTTTGTCGCCGTCGACGGCGGTCGGACGGTGGATGTTCGTCGTCGCCAGATGTCGTCGGAGCGTACTGCAGTGCGCCAAGCTGTGGTAGAATTATCATTAACCGCCTTGTGGGAACTGTTGGAACTGAGTTGAGCCTGGATGGCATAGGGAGAATATGCGCATCCATCGGTAGTCGTGAGGTCCGAATAGCGTGTCATGATCGGCATGGGGATTCGGCTCAGGGCTTGTTCTAAGGGCGAGGAAAATATCTTTTGAGGGAGTCGTGCGATTGGCGAGCGAATTATTCAAAGAAATGGGATTGTCGATGCAGGTGCTTAAGGCATTGACCGAGATGGGCTTTGAGGAGCCATCTCCGATTCAGCTTAAAACCGTTCCGTTGATTATGGACGGAAAAGATTTGATTGGACAGGCTCAGACCGGCACTGGCAAGACCGCCGCGTTTGGGATTCCGATTATCGAAAAATTGGACCATCGGTCCAAGCGCGTAGAAGCCTTGGTGCTAGTGCCTACCCGGGAGCTCGCTATCCAAGTGGCGGAAGAGATTACGAAAATCGGCCGGCATGCCGGAGTGAAAGTCGTTCCGATCTACGGCGGGCAGTCGTATGATCGACAAATTCGAGCGTTGGAGCACGGTGCCCAAGTAGCCATCGGTACACCTGGTCGGGTGATGGACCACATTCGCAGGGGAACGTTGCACTTAGACAACGTCAAGATTCTGGTCCTGGACGAGGCTGACGAAATGCTCGACATGGGCTTTATCGAAGATGTCGAGTTTATTTTGCAGCAGGTGCCCACAGACCGCCAAACTTTGCTGTTTTCGGCGACGGTTCCAGAGCCGATAAGCCGTCTCGCCAAACGCTATTTGAATTCTCCGGAGCACATTTCCATTAGTCCGGAACGTCTGACCGTACCTTTGACGGATCAAGTCTACTATGAGGTGCGTGAGCACGAAAAGTTAGATGCTGTCAGTCGTGTCCTGGATATGGAAGGAGCCGAGCGCACGATTGTCTTCTGCCGAACTAAAAAACGAGTCGACGAACTGGCAGAAGGACTCCAAGCGCGCGGCTATACCGCCGAAGCGATTCATGGGGATCTCAATCAGGTCCAGCGGAATCGGGTGATGAAACGATTTAAAGAGGGTGGCAGCGAAATGCTGATAGCTACAGACGTGGCTGCCCGAGGGTTGGACATTGACAATGTGACGCACGTGATTAACTATGATTTGCCGCAAGACACAGAGAGTTACGTGCACCGAATTGGGCGTACGGGTCGCGCGGGGAAGTCGGGTACGGCCATCACGTTAGTGACGCCGAAGGAATTTCGTCAGATTCGGCAGATGGAACGAGTGCTAAGAGTGAAGTTGGCGCGTCGTCCGTTGCCGACGCCGCAAGACGTCGCCGAGAAACAGCGGGAAGGATTAAAACTGCGTTTGGCTGAAGAAGTCGAACGCGGCGTGTTGCCCGAGTATCAAGACTTAGTGATGTCGCTGGCAGAATCGTACGATTCGGTGGACATCGCCGCTGCAGCGGTCCGGTTGATGGTGGATAAAGGCCGTGAACCGCAGCTAGAGCATGAATTTGGCGAAACGGGTGCCGAACCCGGTATGGTCCGCTTATTTTTGAATTTGGGGCGCGCCGATCGGGTAAGTCCGGCGGATGTGGTTCGAGGTTTGGCTGAAGGGTCGGGCATCTCGGGAAGCGTTTTGGGTTTGATTGACATTTACGATCGCTTCACTTTTGTGGAGATGCCTCATGATGTGGCATCCAAAGTCTTGGCGTCCGTAGCCGATATTCATATTCGAGGAAAATCGGTGAATATGGAACCAGCACGACCGCGCGGATAGCAGGAGTTTTTTTCCCTCGACTCGAAGTGTTCCACGTGATGGGGAGGGGTCGTTGTGGCAATGGAGAAGGATAAGGCGTTGGATTTGGCGTTAGCCCAAATCGAAAAGCAATTTGGTAAAGGGTCCATTATGCGTTTGGGAGAGGCTAGTGCCCGAATGCCGGTGGATGCCATATCCACAGGGTGCATTACGTTGGACATTGCGACCGGAGTCGGAGGACTGCCTAGGGGTCGGGTGGTAGAGATTTACGGTCAGGAATCATCCGGCAAGACGACCGTGGCTCTGCATGCCATTGCCGAGGCTCAAAAAGGCGGGGGCACGGCAGCGTTTATTGACGCCGAGCATGCCTTAGACCCGATTTATGCGGAAAAACTGGGCGTCAATTTAAATGAACTTTTGATTTCTCAGCCCGACACTGGGGAACAAGCCTTAGAAATTTGTGAGGCTCTGGTTCGTTCTGGGGCCGTGGACATCGTGGTCATTGATTCCGTGGCCGCCCTAGTGCCGCGAGCTGAGATCGAAGGCGAAATGGGCGATGCTCACGTGGGGTTGCAAGCCCGGTTGATGTCCCAGGCTTTGCGAAAGTTGACGGGTGCGATTTCCAAGTCTAATACGATTGCCGTCTTTATCAACCAATTGCGCGAAAAAGTTGGAGTGATGTTCGGCAATCCGGAAACCACGCCTGGGGGCCGGGCGTTGAAATTTTATGCTTCTATGCGCTTGGAAGTGCGTCGGATAGAAAGCTTAAAACAGGGCAATGACGTCGTCGGCAATCGGACCAGGGTCAAGGTGGTTAAGAATAAGGTGGCACCGCCTTTTAAACAGGCGGAGTTTGATATTCTATATGGCGAAGGCATTTCCCGGGAGGGCAGTATCCTGGACGTAGGTCAAGAGACCGGAATTATTCAGAAAAGTGGAGCATGGTACGCGTACGGAGACATTCGCCTGGGCCAGGGGCGGGAGAACAGTCGGGACTTTCTCAAAGCAAATCCGGAAATTACCGCAGAAATTGAAAAACGTCTGCGCGCGCCCATCGTGGTGGTTGAAGACGAGGTGGTTAGTACGGAACCAGCCGGTGCCGAATGATGCGATGGCTATTGGCTTAAAATTCTTGACCGGTCGCCGATTGACGGTCGAGGAACTTCGGCAAAGGATGAAACGCCGAGGAGTGGAAAGCGTAGAATGTGAAGAGGCCTTAAATCGGCTGATCGATCTGGGGCTTCTAGATGACCGAGCCTACGCTCACGATATGGTAGCGGATGCCCTCGAACGGGGCAAGCACGGGCCCTTGGGGGTAAGGGCTCGGTTGCTTCGGCGGGGGTTTGCGCCCGACCTGATCAGCGAGATGCTAAAGGAAGGTGAGGATGTTTGGCAAGTCATTGCCCTCCGAGTCGCCCAAGAGTACGATAGAGAAGATGAACGCGATCGGGTTCGGCTGATGCGCAGGCTCCATCGCGAGGGATTTGCGAGTCCGATCATTCAAAGGACCCTGAACTCGGCTGATCGGCATGATTCGGCGTAGAGCTTGGGTTGCTGGCAGGAAGGAGAGTGCGCCGTTGAACATGCCCTCTTCAGGATGGGGAACAAGCATCCGTGGGTTGGGAACGTTGATCGCCGTGGTAATGCGTTATCCGGAAGTGTCCAGCATGCAGTATAATCCGGAATCCGAAACGCTGACCTTGGCTTTTATCGTTCGTCGTAATTTGGAGCCGTCAGTGTGGACCGAATTAGACCATGCGATTCGGGAAATTCTAGTTGCCTATCGAAGCCTGACCCGGACGCCGCTTGAGGTGCTCGAACTGGACGCCATGACGGTGGAAAGCGTGACCGTCATTGAAGTGACCAGGGATGCTAAAACGTTGTCCGTGGAAGAGGTGGGGATGCTCATCGAGATGTTGCGAGACCGCTTCGAATTCGATGTCGCCGCGGATCCCAATGATTTGTTGGAAGAGGAAATGTTGGTTCAAGAGGAAAACATTCAAGCGGGGCTAGAGGCCTTGAATAAAGGGTCAAACGGTCAGCTGGTGGCGTTGCGCGAGGACGGACGGGTTGTCGTATTTAAGACCTAGAAGCGGGGTTTTTATGAGAGTGTTGGCGGTGGGCGACGTGGTGGGCAAGACTGGCCGCCGCATGATAGCCAAGTGGGTACCGCAATTGGTGGATCAAGAGGCTATCGATTTGGTGGTGGTGAACGGAGAAAATGCGGCCGGCGGGAATGGGCTGACCCACGAAGTCCTAGACGAGTTGTTAAGTCTCAACGTCGATGTTTTGACTTCCGGCAACCATATCTTTGACAAACGCGAAGTTTTTGAATTCATAGACGATGTTCCCGTGTTGTTGCGGCCGCTGAATTTACCCAAGGGCACTCCGGGACACGGCTATGTGGTGGTGTCTAAGGCGTCGGTACCAGTGGCGGTAATTAACGTCGCAGGCCGCGCCTTTATGCCGTTTCAGTATGACGATCCGTTTCACGCGCTAGACCAAGTGTTAGCCACATTGACACACGAGGTGCCGATCATTATTGTGGATTTCCATGCCGAAACCACTTCGGAAAAGATGGCCTTAGCCTGGTATCTTGAGGACCGGGTGTCGATGCTCGTGGGTACCCATACACATGTTCAAACCGCGGATGAACGCATCTTCCCTCAAGGGATGGCCTACATTAGCGACTTGGGCATGACGGGGCCCCGGGATTCAGTGATTGGGGTGAAGGCGCCATCGGTAATCCAAAAGCTGCGCACGCAAATGCCTACTCGCTTTGAAACGGCTGTGGGCGTGGGCCAGTTTGGTGCGCTCTTAGTGGATATCAACGATGCCAGCGGCAAGGCCGAGACCATACGCCGGATACTAAAATACGAAGAATCGTGATGGGTGGGATCGCTGATGCGCTGGGGTGGAAGGGTTTTTCCTGTGGTGGATACGCATGCTGACAGTCTGCTCCAGGTTCTGGAAGGCAAGCGCCATCTGGGAGAACGAAGCCCACTAGGGCAATTAGATTGGCCGCGAATGGCTGAAGCGGGTTGGAACCTCCAGTTTTTTTCTTGTTGGGTCGAGCCACAATACAAGCCCGAGCAAGCGCTGGGGCAACTTTTGCGTTTTCTCGACCAGTTTTGGCTGGAGGTCGAAACGTATCCCGGGTTGGCTCGGGTGGTGACCGACATCGCCGGGTTGGATGCCATCGTGGAATCGGACGGCGTAGGCGCAATTTTATCGATTGAGGGGAGTGAGGGCTTAGGTACGGACTTGGCTCGACTGCGTCTTTGCTATCGTTTAGGCGTGCGTCTGGTCAGTTTGACCTGGAATGAGCGCAATTCTTTGGCCGATGGGGCTGGCGAAGACCCTGGTGCCGGTGGCCTGAGTCGGGCAGGGCGGGCTCTGGTGGCGGAAATGAACCGAATTGGCATGATGGTCGACGTCTCCCATTTGGCTGAAGCCGGGTTTTGGGATGTGCTGGAGCTCAGTACCGCGCCGGTCATTGCCTCGCATTCGAATTGCCGCAGATTGACGGCGCACGTTAGAAATCTTTCCGACGGTCAGATTCGAGCCTTAGCCAAGGCCGGTGGGGTGCAAGGCATTACGTTTGTCCGCGAGTTCTTGGGCGGGAGCGAGGACATCGACCGAGTGATTGATCACATGTGGCACGCGTTAGATGTGGTCGGAGATGACACTCATCTGGGTTTAGGGTCTGATTTCGATGGAGTGGATCATCCCGTGGGCGGTCTCGCCGACGTGACCGCGTTGCCGCGGTTAATTGAACGCATGTCCCAACGCGGTTTGTCCGCCGACTCCATCGCCCGCATTGGAGGAGGCAACTACATAAATTTGATCCGGAGCGCCTGGGAGCGCCCGTCGCCGCTGGTAGCGGGATTGAGAGACCCGTTGGCGGAATAAGTGAGGGAAGAGAAAGCGAGGGATTTGGATGAAGATAGTCATAGAGACCACAGCGATTGTCGACTACCCATCGGATGTGTTGGTAGTGTTTGCATTTGAAGGCGAAGAATTGGCGGGGGCGACGAGGGAAGTCGATCAGCGCTTTGATGGGGCGCTGAAACGCGCCATTGAAAGTAAAGAGTTCCAGGGTCAGTGGCTCGAACACTGGTCAAGTCTAAGCCTAGGTCAGCTGTCAGCGCAGCGAATCGTGGTGCTAGGGCTAGGTCGCCGAGACGAATTCAACTCCAGCCGGCTTCGACAGGCGATGGGGGACATCGCTCAGTGGGTCAACAAATCGAGTGGATCAACCGTGGCGTTAGATTTGGAAGGCATGCCAGTGGAGCCGGAGCCCATGGGCGAAGCTGTGGTCGAGGGGTTAGAACTTGGAGCCTGGACGTTTCAAGGCTATCATCAAAAAGATGGCGACGACAAGATTGGGATGAAAACGGTCATCGTGCAACTTGGGAGCGATGGTCGAGCCAAGTTTGAACGCGGTATCGGGCGCGGCCAATCGTTGGCCTCAGCCCAGAATTTAGTCCGCAAGCTGGGGTGGACTCCGTCGAATTACTTGTACCCCGAGAAACTGGCGGAAATTGCCCAAAAAGAGGCAGAGAAACACGGGCTGGAAGTGGAGATTTTTGATGAAAATCGCCTCTTGGAATTGAAGCTGGGCGCACTGTTGGGAGTCGGCCAGGGCAGCACATTTCCGCCGCGCCTGGTCGTTCTTCGCTATCGGGGCGGAAACACGAAAACTTTGGCCTTGGTGGGAAAGGGGATTACCTTTGACTCCGGGGGAATCAGCTTAAAGCCGCCGGCCAACATGGATGAAATGAAATACGACATGTTAGGAGCTGCCGCGGTCTTAGGAGCTATGTGCGCGATTGCGGAGCAAAAGCCCGGGTTGGACGTCATAGGGATCATGGCGATAGCTCAGAATATGCCGTCCGGATCTGCTTATAAGCCGGGTGACGTCGTGACCGCCTTTAATGGCAAGACGATTGAGGTCACCAATACCGACGCAGAAGGGCGTGTGGTCTTAGCCGACGGAGTGAGTTATGCCGTGCATTTGGGTGCCGATTATATCGTTGAAGCGTCAACGTTGACCGGAGCGGCATTAGTGGTCCTTGGCCATGAAGCCACGGCCATGGTAGCCACCGATGATGCCTTAGCCGAAATAGTCATGAGGGCCAGTCAAGATGCGGGTGAGCGAGTATGGCAGCTGCCGATTTACCCGGAGTACCGAGATCTTTATAAATCAGACATTGCGGATATGAAAAACGCCCCGGGCCGTGACGCGGGGACCATTACCGGCGGGATGATTATCGCTGAGTTTGCCGATCCGGTTCCGTTTGTCCATCTCGACATTGCCGGCACTGCGTGGACCAGTAAAGGGCCATTGAACGCCAAAGGGGGAGCGACCGGGGTGATGGTGCGGACCATGGCGCGGTTGCCCGAGTATCTAATCTAAGCCCACCGGCGGAGATTACGAGGGGGTAGACAGGAAAAGACTCTTTGGGCAAGGTCGCTATCGGCTGAGCGTCTGGTCGGTGGACTTAGCATGGGGTAAATAACTGCTAAAACAAATCACATGATATCTATGTACATCGCATCATAAGGTGTATAATTTACCTGATTGCGTGGCGGGGATGTTCCCCGCCGGAGCAAGCCAGCTACCGGACTGCGTGACCGGCTAAGGGGAAACGCCGCTGGGAAATCCGCC
>JAMCVM010000070.1 GCA_023475835.1 Bacillota bacterium
CCTGGTTAAAAACACCTACAATAATCTCTTTCGGCTTTTTTCGACTCCGTACGGAGTCCGCAGACCTCACAGGATTCGTCTGCTCGGGGGTGGCTCTCGCCCCATCGAGCGAGGACGTGATTCCCTCGCTCACCACCGAGGAGCCCGAACGGAGAAGAGGCCGGTCTGCTATCCGACCGTTCCGGTGTCCGTCCGGTGGTACCCTCGGCCCGGGTGTTACCCGGCCCTCATCAAGATCCCCCATCGCTCCTTTCGCCACGTGGTGGCGACGGGGTGACATACGCGTTATTCCGACAATAGGGTCTTGCGATACGTTAACCATCCATCCAAATACTGGTGCTGGGTTGCCAAGGTCTGTATGGCCATGCGTTTGATCCGTGCCCAGGTACTCCAATCATTTTTGCGATACGCCTCGTCGTGCCATGGATGCCGGGCTTGCATCCAGTGCCGCAAGCGTTTCGGGACATTTTCGCGTCGGATTTTGAGTCCACCCCGCCGTCCAATCACCAGGGCGGCCGCGTGATGGACGCTAATCCCATACTGGGGTTGATACTTGAACCGCCCGATAATGGACGTGTAAGCCGGGTGGACGTGACGGATTTCGACGCCTTCGCGAAGCGCTTCGCGCTCGATGGCCGTCAGCACCGCCCGATAATTAAACTGGTGGGTCACGCGGTTAAACTTGGCGCTGACATCGCGGTCGTGGATGAACCGCAAATCTTCCACGACGAGTCCCGCGCCGCGCGCCTTGGCCCACTGCACGGTGTCCACGGCGAGATGCCCCACCAACGCGTCGCGTTGGGTGGATCGGACATCGTAGAGACGCGGGTCGCCCATCGTGGCAAACGCTTGGGGGTTGCCATCCGGCAAGACGTGACAGAGCGCCAGAAAGTTGCTGTTGGTATCCACTCCCACCCAGCCATTGCCTGCGGACGTCTGAACGGGGGCCGGAGATTCTTCGACGGTAATCCGGACCTGGTAGCGGCCTTTGCGCCGAAGAATTTCCACCTGATAGGGATCGCCGGAAGCCAGGACACGACGCAGGAGCCCTTCATAATCCCGACCGTGGCGTTGCCCGGTTTTTTTGGACACCTTCCGTGCAATATAGAGAGGAATCGCCAGTTTCTCATACCGAGGGACTTTGGCATCGGGGTTGCCCGGTTTGCGGCAATCGAGCGAGATTTCTAAGATCCAATGGTCGACCCCTTCGCTGACCCGCAGGAGCGGATTACCCCGTTTCGTGCGATCTCCCCGCGCTGACAACCGACCATTGCGGCTCTCCTCCCATGCTTCCCGCCACGCCTTTTGGCGTGCCTGTTCGGCGAGGGGGTCACCGAGCGTCTTGAACCGGTCTAACCACCGCTTTTTGGTGCCAAACACCACGGGCGGAAAGGTGCCGGCCTCCACATGCAGTTGATAAAAGGCTTGATGGATTTGTTGAGCCGCCAGCTTCCGCTCTTGCCCGGCAACGCGCCGGGCATTGGGTCGGGACGATGTTTTTAAGGAGCGCAGTCGCTCCTGGGTTTTTTTCACCCGCCGGGTCCATAGGGTCAGTCCGTCTTTCATGGCTTGATGACGGGCTCGGATGAGATCCTGGGCCTCTTGCACCGCATCTTTGGCGTACCGCAGCGGCAACTCCGTTTCACTAGCACAGTGACGTTCCAAACCCCCGATGTTTTGTAGTCCTCCCACCAAGCGTTGAAAGGCAAACCGTAGCATGAACCCATATTTGCGCATCAAACGGCGTAACACCGTGTCCTGATCGGACGAGACCTCGAGCAAAACCCCAAAAATGGTCGTCTTCATTCGGGGACTCCTTTCTGAGCGAAGGTCGCCATCGCTTGACGCACGATCGAACCCATCTTTTTCCCTCCCCGTTTGCCGTAAATGCGGGCCGAGAATGAGGTGGTGATGGCGATCAAGTCCTCCACCAATTCCTGCTGGTCATCCTTCGCCGTATGCTCCATGATGACTACACGCACACCGAAGGCGTGCAAAAAGGTTTCCAAGTAGGCGAATCCAAAGCGCGCTAGACGATCCTTATACTCCACCGCTACAACGCTCGCCTGATGCTGTTGAGCGAGTTCCAGCAGTGGATGCAGCCCCCGCCGCTTTTCATTCAAGCCACTGGCCACATCGGTCAAGGCGGCGACCACCTGCCATTGGTGTTCTGCCGCAAATGCAGTAAGACGTCCGAGTTGCCGATCCAAATTCCCGGCCTCTTGTTGTTTTTTTGTGGAGACACGAGCATACAGGATACAGCGCGAAGCCTGACCGACCTGGAGGTTCTCTGGTAGCAAAGCCTGTAAGTCCGCTACACGATAACGCCGCTGAAAGTCCTTGGCGTAGTCCAAGGATTCGTCAAGGTCCGCATCGGCACGAGAACACCCGTCGCTTCCCAATGACGCAAACCTTCAATGCTCATCCCGATCATCTTGGCGGCCTTGCCGATACTCACGAATTGCTCGTCCATATGTTTATCACCTAAGAATATTATACCATCCATTGTAATTCTTTACGAGCAATTAGTGTAGCAGTTACAACCTCCGTTCTTTAATTTTACTGTGTGTTCTCACCTGTGGTAACGCTACCGGGTACCGAAAGGTCACACTTACAGACACAGGTCGTAGGCTTTCAATTATTGGGGTTTTAGTCTTAATCGACCGAAAAGTGCAGTAGAACGCCAAACCAAATCCTAGTGCGGGATTTACTGAAGAGCTAGAGCCACCCATTTTTTCACCCATCAGTCCAAATTTGCTGACGCGGAGCATCCAAGGGTTTTCTGGGGCATTCCATGATTTTTCAAGCGGTTTTTCGTACTGTTACTACCCAAACCTCGACATGGCCTCGCATCGGTTATGGGGGTTCCGCCAACCAAATGCGGCTCACCCACGCTAGAACAGGAAAATAATGGCGATGCGTCTGGGATCGAAGAGATTCGCTAGGGACCTGGTGCATAAGTCCCAAAGCACCGGACCAAGAAACCTGAAACCCGCGTGGTTGTGATCCCTGAAAGATGATTTTTCGGGTTTCGCACCAGGCTTCTAGGGACGGGCAATCCCCGGACAGTTCTAGAATCGAAGTCCCACCCAGCCTCTTTCCCACGAACACTCACGCAAGAAAATCCTCGATATGCGGTATCGGCCCGTTCGTTTTAACCAAATAAAGGTATTTGTACCGGGGGGAATCCGCGTTTGGTTGGCGGCACCCCAATTACGGTTACAACAGTGTGGCAAAGCGAATCTTTCTATTGGCCAACGGAAATCAGTTAGAAGGATACGTGAACGGGCTGTTAGTGGAGCAGTGGCTAGACCAAAACAAGACGGAAAATCGGCATTTCTTACCGGTGACGCGGGGGTTGCTGCCTACAGCGCATCCGCGACCGTAACCTACGATTGCGTGATTACTATCGGATCGGACGCGGCCTCAGCCATTCAAAACCAGGGTGACTCTGTAACCAAGTACGCAAACTTTAGTAACTGGGAGTCGGCAACCGCCAACAGTAACCCCGGATTCATTGCCGCCACTGGGTATACGGAAGTCCTTGGTGCAGTTAAGGCAGCAGTAGCCGCAGGATGGTACCTCGACTGACCAGCCGAAGTCATCTCCGTTGATCGATGGTGACTCCGGCTCCCGTTAAACTGAAGGTGCTATCTCAAACCCATAAACCTATCACTTACAGATACACAGAAGATGACGAGAAGGTTCACTTTGGATAAGGAATCGGTATTTTATGCTTCAGGGCTGGCTTGAGGCCGGGGTGGTTGACATCTCGTCTTACCGCGGTGCCGTCGCTCAATGTCGCCCTGGGCCAGTTGAAAATCCTCGAAGGGGCAAGAACGCGGCATCGGCTTCATCCCAGGACCCATTGGCATTTGACCCACGCCCTAAGAGACGCATGCGTCTTCAGGACGTGGGTCAGTGTGCAGCTAGATTTCCTCGTCGTCCATGACCAAACAATCTTCATCAGAATCGAACAGCACGTTTCCGCAATGCGGGCAGGTTAACTGAACCCCATCACGGTCAAACAGTTCGGAGTTGTAGAATGAGTCCAGTTCGCACTGAGGGCATTCTAATTCGACGTACTCCGCTTCGTCCTCTTCGTCCACCGCGAGATCTTCGAAGTCGTGATCTTCTTCATCTTCGTCGTCGTCCTCGGCGTCATCGTACACATCTTCTTCGAGTGTCATCAAGTCCGAGTCGACTTCTTCCAGATATTCCTCTAAGTCCAGCTGGTTGGCCGAGACCTCTTCGACATCCAAGGCCATCTCCCGCATGACTTCAACCATCTCGGTGAAAAGACGGCTTTCACGACTCCCATCTTTCAACTGAGTTCGATCCGCAAGACTTTGAAGATGAGAGATTCTCCGGCGAAGATCTGCCATCGCTGCACCTCCTCTGGTCACCCTCGTACACGTGGGGGTCCATTGCCCCAGTGCTAGAGTTCCGCGGTGGGCTCGTCTTTATCCTGTCCGCGAGAGAAGGCGCGCCATCGTTTATGCCCGACCTAAGTACAGCCCAGTTCGGGTATCTACCACGATTTTTTCTCCGGTCTCGACAAACAATGGCACCTTGACGGTGGCTCCCGTCTCCAGTTTTGCCGGCTTAGTGCCTCCGGTGGCGGTGTCTCCCTTAAAGCCAGGGTCGGTTTCCACGATTTCCAGAGTGACACTGTTGGGTAACTCGACGCCGATGCTAGCGCCACGATACATCACCACATAACAGGTCATATTCTCCTTAAGAAACTTCACTCCGTCGCCGATGTCGGCAGCCTTTAAGGAAATTTGTTCGAACGTTTCGGAATCCATGAACGTATAATCTTCGTCCATCATGTATAAATACTGCATCTCGCGCTTATCTACGCGCGCGATGGGAATGCGCTCGCCAGCGTTAAAAGTACGGTCAACCACTCCGCCATTCAAAATGTTTTTTAATTTCGTGCGCACGAACGGCGAGCCTTTCCCGGGCTTTACGTGTTGAAACTCGATTACTTGATACACTGAACCGTCGAGTTCCAGTGTGACCCCGTTTCGAAAGTCGTTTGATGAAATCACGTCATCCCAACCTTTCACAATGTGCCAAGGCCTTTTATAGTACTCTCCAAGCCTTGTCTAACTTAGTCAAGCGGTCGCTGCCCTCCCGGGTGACGACGATGGTATCTTCCAAACGCACCCCAAAGCGCCCAGCCAGATAGATTCCTGGTTCCACGGTTAAGACCATCCCTTCTTCCAGGGTCCAATCATACGCCGGGCTTTTCGCTATCATCGGAGCCTCATGGACTTCCAGGCCCACGCCATGACCGGTAGAATGCCTAAAAAACGCGCCAAAGCCTGCCGTCTCGATGACCTCTCGAGCCACTTGGTCGACTTCGGACGCCAAGCGTCCAGGACGGACGCTGTCAATAGCCAAGGACTGGGCCAAGCATACCACATCGAACACCGAACGTGCTTCCTCTGAAACCTCTCCCAGAGCCACGGTAATGGTCTCGTCAGAGTGGTAGCCAGCGACCGTGGCTCCGAAGTCTATGGTGATCAGGTCGCCGGATTGCACTCGGCGTCTGGTCGGTCGACCATGAGGTAATGAGGAGCGCGGCCCCGAAACCAAAATCGTAGCAAACGACAGCCCGTCAGACCCCAACTTGCGCATTTGCCATTCTAATTCGACGGCAATTTCGTGCTCTTCAACGCCAGGACGAATCTTCTTTAACGTCTGTTCGAGCGCCTCACTGCCGATATGCGCCGCTAATTCTAGATGTTTTAGCTCACTCGCGTCCTTTTTGATTCTGAGTTTTTCCACCTTCCCCGAAAGTCCCACCCAGGCGACATTAGGGACGGATGACCGGAGCCAATTCCACGCCTCTACGGTCACACGATCTTCTTCAAAGCCGATGGTTTGAAAGCCCCGGTCTGCAACCAAGGAAGAAATCGCTGGCCATAACGGCTCGCTCTGGCGCACCAAGGCAAGATCGGGCGCCTCGGTTTCGGCCTGTTCCCAATAGCGGGAATCCGTGATCAATTCGCCATGGCCATCGTGGACCACCAAGGCACCGGAAGAACCCGAAAATCCACTAAGATAACGCCGATTTTCGTCAGAAAAGATCAGCAGAGCCTCAACATCAGGGCAGTCCGCACTTAACTGCCGCAGGCGTTCCGCCGTGGTCTTCATGGTGCCTCCAGTCGATCCAACAGGGCTTGGACAGCCAAGCGGTACCCGGCCGGTCCAAAGCCGACGATTTGACCGGTCACCACCGGAGAAATCAGCGATGTTGAACGAAAAGATTCTCGGGCATGGACGTTGCTAAGATGAACCTCGACCATGCTCACACCCAGGGCCTTCAAACAATCGCGCAGGGCATAGCTTTGATGAGCCAGCGCTCCGGGATTGATGACCAGGCCAACCATCCCCCGATCCGCTAAGGTTTCGATGTAGTCTAACAGCGCTCCTTCATGGTTGGATTGAAAATATTCCAATTCCACCTCAGGAAAGTCCAAAACTAATCGCTGCCAAATTTCTTCCCAACTACGGTTGCCATAGATGGCAGGCTCTCTTCTGCCCAATCGTCCCAAATTCGGACCGTTAACCACTGCAATGACAGGTTTCATCGGCTAAATTCCTGGAAGTGGGAACTCGCGGGCTAAGGCCTCAATTCGCTGCAAATAGGCTGACGGATCGAACCCGTTTGGCGCAAGCAGTACTGCGCTGACGACCTCGGCTAGTTCGGTCATCTGCTCCTTGCCTAATCCCCGGGTAGTCACTTGAGGTGTGCCGAGACGGATTCCAGACGCCACCGTGGGTTTTTCGGTTTCAAAAGGAATAGTGTTCTTGTTCACTGTAATGCCAACCGACGACAAGCGTTCTTGGGCGACCTTGCCCGTAAGCCCACTGTGCTTGACGTCGATTAACAACAAGTGGTTGTCTGTTCCCCCGGAAACCAATCTCAATCCGCGACCAATCAATTCTTCCGCCAATACCCGGGCGTTGTCCACTACCTGAGCCTGATAGGCACGAAAATTCAGCGTCAAAGCTTCGGAAAAAGCCACCGCTTTGCCAGCGATAATGTTCATCAACGGGCCCCCTTGAAGCCCGGGGAACACCGACTTGTCCAGCTTCGGGCCCCAATCAGCGCCACTTAAGATAAATCCGCCACGTGGGCCCCGCAATGTTTTGTGCGTCGTTGAGGTAACAAAATCTGCAAACCCTACCGGCGTCGGGTGCAGATCGGCCGCCACCAAGCCGGCGATGTGCGCCATATCTACCATGACCAGAGCGCCCACTTCTTGGGCAATCTGATAAAATGCTGGGAAGTCGATGACTCGGGGGTAGGCCGAAGCCCCGACCACAATCATATGGGGCTGAAATTCTTTGGCTAAATGGCGCACGGTCTCCATGTCGATCCGTTCGCTTTCCCGCTCTACCCCGTAATGACGGACCTCGTAGAATTTTCCTGACAAATTGGCCGGGCTGCCATGGGTCAAGTGGCCGCCATGACTCAAGTCCATACCTAAAATTCGATCCCCGTGCTTTAGTGCTGCAAAATAGACCGCGGTATTGGCTGATGCCCCGGAATGCGGTTGCACATTCACATACTCGGCATGAAAAATTTCCTTAAGGCGTTGTTGAGCTAAACTTTCGACCACATCCATATACTCGCAACCGCCGTAATAGCGACGGCCGGGGTAGCCTTCCGCATATTTATCAGTCATCACCGAGCCTACGGCTTGCCTTACTGCCAGTGAAGTCCAGTTCTCCGAGGCAATGAGTTCCAGGTGCCCCTGCTGGCGCGCTTCTTCCTGCCGGATGGCTTCGTAAACCGCCGGGTCGACCGTTTTGACCGCGTTGAGTTGATCATCCATCACGTTATCTTCTCCTCGTAAACCAAAGTGTATCAAGCCGTTCAAATCATGGTCGGTCGACGCGCCCGCTGAGCGTCTCGCCTAGTCAATCCGCCGACAACTCGCCGTTGGCCGAAGGCGCGTACACGAGCTTAGGTCGACGAGCCGCCTGGGTTTCATTGAGCCGACTGACGACAGTCGCATGAGGAGCGTTCACCACGAGACTGGCATTGGCATCAATCTCGTCGTCAATTTGGCATAATGCTTGAGCAAACTGTTCCAACGTTTCCTTTGATTCGGTCTCTGTAGGTTCAATCATCATCGCCTCATCGACCACTAAGGGAAAGTAAATCGTCGGAGGATAAAACCCATAATCAATCAAACGTTTAGCCACATCCAAAGCACGAGCGCCGCGCCGTTTCTGTCGAGTCAGGCTGAGCACAAACTCATGCTTGACTGATCCAGAATACGGCATGTCGTAGTGCGACTGCAAGAGGTGCCCGAGGTAGTTGGCATTGAGGACAGAGGTTTCGGCAATCGCAGTCAGGCCTTCTCCACCTTGGCTCAAAAGATACGCATAAGCGCGCAGTAGGACGCCTACGTTGCCGTAATAAGATCGTACCTTGCCGATCGATCGCGGGCCACGGTCCTGCCAGACCCAACCTGCCGGGCCCTCCGCTAGTCGCGGTGTCGGCAAATAGGATGCTAGCTTTTCTTTCACTCCAACCGGCCCCGCCCCGGGGCCGCCCCCTCCGTGCGGGGTGGAGAAGGTTTTGTGAAGATTAAGATGCACCACGTCAAAGCCCATATCCCCCGGGCGAACCTTGCCCAAAATGGCGTTAGCGTTGGCCCCATCATAATACAACAAGCCGCCGGCGCGGTGGACAACGTCTGCGATTTCTAAAATATCACTCTCAAAAATACCGAGTGTGTTGGGGTTGGTCAACATCAACCCAGCGACATTTCCATCCACCAACTGCTTTAAGGCCCCTAGGTCCACCTGTCCACGTGGATCCGAGGGTACGACCTTGACGGTAAATCCAGCCATCGCTGCGGTCGCAGGATTGGTCCCGTGGGCCGAGTCAGGGACTAAGACTACCTGGCGGTCCGCCTCGCCGTGATCCTTTAAGTAAGCGCGAATGACCAAGATCCCCGTTAATTCACCGTGAGCGCCCGCCGCCGGCTGCAGACTCATCGCATCCATTCCGGTAATCTGTTTCAGCCAAACCTCTAGATCGGCTAGAACCGACAGCAGACCTTGTACAGTGCTTAGCGGCTGCAAGGGATGCAGACGTTCAAACCCAGGCAAACTGGCAACCCAATCGTTGACTTTCGGGTTATATTTCATGGTACAAGAACCCAAGGGATAAAAGCCGGTATCGACCCCATAATTTAGCTGCGAAAGCGCCGTGTAGTGCCGCACGACGTCCAGTTCGGAGACTTCCGGCAACAGCGGATCGGTGCGGCGCAGCAACGAACTGGGAAGCAAGTCCCCAACCTCTATTGATGGCACGTCGGATTCTGGAATCATGAGCCCTATTCGACCGGGCTGAGACTTTTCAAAGATCACTGGGACTCGATCCATGCGTTCACCTCCTCCACCAAGGCGTCGAGTTCTTGCCGAGTTCGTAGTTCGGTGACGGCCAACTGCCAATAATGTTCCCAGTCCGGATCCCAACGGCCGAGATCCGCCCCACCCAAGATTCCCCGTTCCAAGAGCCAGTGATTGAGTTGAGCCACCGACCCCGGCACCTTCACCGCAAACTCGAACAGCACCGGCTCTTCCTTGACCGGATGAACCCCAATCGTTTTAAGACGGTTTCGCAAATAGTGGGCTTTGTTCAGCGACAGCTGGGCGATGCCTCTTAATCCGCTGGGCCCCAGCAGAGACAAATAGATGGTCGCCTTCAAAGCATTCAAGGAGTGATTAGAGCAGACATTGGAAGTGGCCTTGTCCCGCCGAATGTGCTGTTCGCGAGCTTGTAAGGTTAAGACAAACCCGCGGCGACCTTGATGGTCCGTCGTCTCGCCGACCAACCGTCCGGGCAGGCGACGCACCAACCGTTTGGTGACCGCAAAAAATCCAAACCCCGGTCCGCCATAGTTTAGTCCGTTGCCCAACGCTTGACCCTCGCCGATGACAATGTCTGCACCGAGTTCGCCGGGCGAGCGCAGCAAGGCGAGCGCAATCGGATCGGCGTAGCAAACCGCCAAGGCTCCGTGGTTCTTCGCTTGGGACACCGCTCTGGGAAAGCCCATCACCCCGCCCAAAATGTCGGGATAGGGCCAAATCACGGCGGCGGCTTGAGACAAATCAGGATGCTCTGTAGCAACATCTTGGATGACGTCAGCGATGCCGCCGCGCGCTTCAATATAGGTGCGGACCACTTCTCGCACTTCCGGGTGCAATGTTTTGGCCATCCCCACCATCTTTCTCCCGGTTTCCGCCATGGCCAGCAGAGCTGCTTCCGCCGCCGCCGAGGCCCCATCGTAAAGGGATGCCTGGGCCGCGTCCATTCCGGTTAACGAGGCGATCATGGTCTGAAACTCAAAAATCGCGGCCAGGGTCCCTTGCGACAATTCCGGCTGATAGGGTGTATAGGCAGTGGAAAACTCTCCCCGTGCAGCCAATTGGGCAACCACGCTGGGAATGAAGCGATCATAAAACCCAGAGCCTAAAAATGAGACCAGTTGGTCTAGTGACTGGTTCTCCTGAGCCCGCTTGAGCATGCGTTGCTGCAATTGCCATTCGCTCAGGGCCTTAGGCAAGCCTAACGCGTCGGGGCTTCTGGCGCTTAGGGGAATATCGGCAAACAAATCATCGATTTCCGCTAAGCCAAGAGAACTTAACATGCTCTCGCGCTCCGCCTGAGTATGGGGCAGGTACGCCATGCCTATTGATCGCCTCCGGTCTTTAGGCGATACAAATCGGCCGACAACAGCTCATCCCCACCTGAACGCTCGCTTAACTGAACGATCCATCCGGACCCGTAGGGATCTTGGTTAACCCAATCGGGGTGCTCGGCTAAATCCTGGTTCACCGCCGCCACCACCCCGTTCATCGGACTATAGAGGTCGGAGACGGATTTCACTGACTCCACCGCCCCGAAAGATTGGCCCCGCTTCAGCGTCTGCCCTATCTCGGGCAATTCCACAAACACCACATCGCCCAGGGCGTCTTGGGCATAATCAGTAATCCCTACGCGGCCTTGGCTGTCGATCCATTCGTGTTCCAGTGTGTACTGGCGGTCATCAGGCACATTCATGGTGCGCTCCCCTTTCGCTGATAGCATCCTGACTTCAAGCCAGGGCTGAAGGCTTTGCCGCGAATCCTGTCGACGCTTACCGTGCTGAACGGTTTCGCTGATAAAATGGAGTGGCCGCAACTCGGGCCGGCACCCGGCGCCCGCGGATAACCAGTTCCAGCGGAGTTCCGACCGTGTGAAACTTCATCGGAACCAATGCTAGCGCCACCGCCTTTTTAAGCGTAGGCGAAAAACTTCCCGAAGTCACCACTCCGATGGTCTGATCACCGTCGACCACGGAAAACCCGGACCGAGCCACCCCTGGGGCAGTAAGCTCCAGGCCGACAATTGTTGAAGCCAGACCGACCTCACGCTGACGACGAAGGGCCTCTTGACCGACGAAATGTTCGGACTGCTCCAAATCGACAAATCGGGCCAATCCGGCCTCAAGCGGCGAAATAGACCGCGATAGTTCATGTCCATAAAGCGGAAGGCGAGCTTCGAGACGCAATGTGTCACGAGCGCCGAGGCCAATCGGAGGAATCCCTTGACGATAGAGTTGTTCCCAGAGCCCCTCGGCATCGTGAGCGCTGGCATAAATTTCAAAGCCATCTTCTCCGGTATAGCCGGTCCGCGAAATCATGACGGTCGTGTTGGCGACCCGGACCTCATTAAAAAAACGAAAGGGTTTCAACTTTAAGACTTCGTTCCCTGCCAACGGCCCCAAAATCTCGGACGCCTTGGGTCCCTGCACGGCGATCAATGCAGTCTCGTCGCTTCGGTCGATGAGTTCCACCCCGTCAGTCGGCAACCGATCGCGAATCCAGGCCCAGTCGCCTGCGCGATTGGCGGCGTTCACGACTAGCCAAAACTCCGACGTACCGCGACGATAGACTAACAAATCGTCCACGGTTCCTGCATCGGGTGCGCACAAAAAGGTGTATAAGGCCTGACCCGGTTGGAGGCGACTCGGCGCCTTGGTCACCAGTCGGTCCAAGAAATCAGGGGCTTTAGGGCCTTGGACAAGAAATTCTCCCATATGGGACACATCAAACATGCCCACGGATTCTCGCACCAACCGATGTTCTTCCAGGATCCCCTGATACTCGATAGGCATCTCGTAACCGCCAAACGTTGTCATCTTTGCGCCGTGTCGACGATGCCACGAGGTGAGCGGTGTTTGCACATCAGACCTCCCTTGGTCAACTCTCGGATAATGCCCCTAGAGCCTCTTCAATTAAGTTCTTGGGCACGTCTCGGACCACTTTAGGGTTTCCCGGTGATTGCAAAAGCACCCAGCACAAACCAGAGACTCGCGCCTTTTTGTCTCGCAGCAGCACCGGTTCCAGTGCCGCATAATCCAGGTGCGGCAGGACGGTGGGCAATCCCCAGGCTTTGAGCCACTCGGTCACCAGGGCGCGTATCGTGGGATCCAGGCCCAACTGTTTTTCCGATAAATAGAGCGCATACAAAGAGCCCACCCCAACGGCTTGGCCATGCGACCATTGGCCATAGCCGGTCATTTGCTCGAGAGCGTGAGCCAACGTATGACCAAAATTCAGAAAGATACGATCCCCGGTCTCTTCTAAGTCACGGTTTACCACGTCCACTTTGATCTTCGCCGTAGTCTTAATGACCCATCGCCAGTGCTCATCCACCTGACCCAGAGGAGGAATGCCAGCAACCAGTGACTGCCAAAGCGGCCCTCCTTCGATTAATGCCGACTTGACCACCTCGCCGAGACCGGTTCGCCATCCTTCTATGGGCAGTGTCTGCAACGCCCAGGGATTAATGTAGACCAACTGGGGCAAATGAAAGGCTCCAATTAAATTCTTCCCTTCCCTGAGATTGACCGCCACTTTGCCGCCAATGGCGGCGTCTACTTGAGCCAACAGGGTGGTGGGCACTGCAACCCAGTCAATTCCGCGCAAAAAGGAGGCGGCAGCATATCCAGCAAAATCGCTTAGAACCCCGCCGCCAATGGCGAGAAGCCAACTATCACGGGTCACACCGTCTGCAATCATTTGAGAATAAAGCGGCTCCAGACGGTCCATCCGCTTCATCGACTCGTCGACCTCAAGCCCATGCAGACCTAAAAGACGAACACCTTGATCGCCCAAATGCGCGCTGACCTGAGTGGCAATCGCTTCCACCTGACGGTCATAAACCATCCAAACCGCCTTCATCCGAGGTCCGATGACGCTCGTCAAGTCCTGCCAATTTGGCCCCCCAAATCGTACTTCACTGAGACTTTCCTGCCGCCGCTCAATGTTCAGACGGTCGGATTGAACTTCCAAGAGGCTCCCCCTTTCTTTCCTCCTCGAGCCAACGGATAATTTCCGCCTGCACCTCGACGACCGCGAGACCGGTGGTGTCAATGCGAACGGCGCTGACTTCTTCATATAAAGCCTTCCGCTCCGCCAAAATCCGCGTCAGCCCGTCCTGGCCATCGCGAGCCAATAACGGCCGGCCTCCACCTTGAACCCGCTTGCCCAGTTCTGACCACTCCGCATCCAGCCAAATGACTAGATGAGGCCTTAACCAACCTCGATTTTCGGGGCTCAGCACGGCGCCGCCACCCAACGCCACAACCAGGGCTTGAGGACTGCTCAACACCGTGAGCAATGCCTGACGCTCCCATTCGCGAAACCTCGATTCCCCATCGTGGGCAAAAATCTCTGGAATCGATTGGTGCGCCAGATCGACTACGACCTGATCTACATCGCGGAAATCGCGGTGCAAGGAATGCGCCAACAAAGGGCCGACCGTACTTTTACCGACGCCCATCATGCCTGTCAGAACAATGTGGCAACGCCTAGTACCTGCGCACATAGTCATTCCAATCCGCCACGCGCTGACGAATTTCATCTAAACTGTCTCCCCCGAATTTCTCTAAGAGCTGATCGGCTAAGACATGAAGAACCATGGCCTCGGCCACCACCGCTGCCGGCGGGACCGCGGTCACATCGGAGCGTTCTACTTGAGCTAAAAATGGTTCCTTGGTATCAATATCGACCGAGCCTAAAGGCGACATCAATGTCGAAAGGGGTTTCATCGCTGCTCGTACCACGAGCGGCATACCCGTGGTCACCCCACCTTCCAAACCGCCAGCGCGATTGGAAGTGCGGCTCCAGCCCTGGCTCTCATCCCACCAAATTGGGTCGTGGACCAAAGATCCGGGGATCTCGGCTTGAGCAAATCCGGCCCCGATCTCTACCGCCTTGAACGCTTGAATGGATAAGATGGCTTCAGCTAGCTTGGCTTCGACTCGACGCGCCCAATGGGTGTAAGAGCCAAGACCTACCGGAACCCCAAAGGCAACGACTTCGATGACGCCACCCAAGGTGTCGCCGGCACTCTTGGCTTGATCAATAGCAGCGATCATCTGTTCTTGCACATCCCGGTCCACCACCCGTACCGGTGACTCTTCGGAACTTCGGATTTGGTCTAAGGAATATTCCATTTTGGGGGCGGCGACTGATCCGATTTGAATGACATGCGCAGCCACCTCGATATGCAGTGCTCTTAGCAAAGACCGGGCCACCGCTGCTAACGCCACTCGCATCGTAGTCTCCCGTGCAGACGCTCTCTCTAACACGTTGCGCAGGTCACGATGGCCATATTTAATTCCTCCGACTAAGTCGGCGTGTCCGGGCCGGGGTCGAGTGACCTGGCGATCGGTTGGTGCAGGATCCGGAGACATCGTTTGCTTCCAATTTTCGAAATCTCGGTTTTTCACCAACAGCGCAATCGGTGAGCCTAAGCTGAACCCATGGCGCACTCCACCCCAAAACTCGACTTGATCGCGTTCTATGGCCATGCGTCCACCGCGGCCGTATCCCTTTTGTCTGCGACTCAGATCCTGATTGATCAACTCGCGACTGACAGCAATCCCAGAAGGAGCCCCTTCAATGATGCCCACCAGACCAGGGCCGTGAGATTCCCCTGCCGTAAACCAACGCCAACTTCCCATTATCTGCCACTCGCTTTCTACCATCAATAATTTTTTAAGAACGGTCTTCGCTCCATTTGCCCTACCATAGCTCACTCGCCCGCTACCAATGGATGATGGGATGCGAGGCCGGAATTAAAAGAAGCCAAAATGCCGATAGGCTCAAAAACGGAGCAAAAGCTAGCCGATGCGACGTCGGTCGCCTTTTCAGCAAGATTAGCGCTAAGGCCAGGATTCCCGCCATCCAAACCGACAAACTGACCGCGATGGCCCCTCTCATCCAGCCCAAAGCTACTCCTAGGGTACCAGAAAACTTGGCGTCGCCCATGCCGACAGCGGACCGTGTGAGCCCATGCAACAGGGTCATGGCGAGGCCGAGAGCGAGCCCCGAGATCACATGATGGAAGACCGACAGGCCCGAGGACCAGGTCCAGATTACGCCTGCCATGGCACTGGCCAGGACTAACCGGTGGGGAATAATTTGTTCACGCCAATCTACGAAGGCGACGGCAACCCACACCGAGACTAACAACGCGTCTGCCCATGGGTGAGGATTGCTCAACTGCAACCCTCGGATGAGCAGCCAGCACAGCAATCCGGCGGCAAGCCGGATCGACATTGGCCAACGCTTCTGTCCTCCACAAAAAGGCAACACCGAGACCAAGACCAGCGCCAACCCGGCATCGATAAAAAATGCGCTATTCATCGGTCAACCGCCCGCGTCATCGCGTCTCCCGGTGCTAACTGTCCGAACCAAAGATTCCATGACCACCGTGCCTGTTCAATTAACAGTTCCAATCCGTCGACGATTGGGCAATCCAAAGACGACGCTAATTGCAGCAAGGGCGTGGCTCTGGGGTGGTAGACCCAGTCCACCACCGCGGTTTTACCGGAGGACAAAGAAGGCCAATACGTCCAGTGCGCCTCCCCGTGTTGGCCCAAAGGAGTCGCGTTAACCACGACCTCCCAATCTGCGCAAGCGGGCATTTCCTGCAGTGAGATCCACTGATCCCCCCAATCGACCGGTTGTCGGGATGCTATCCACACCTCCATGCCCAGGTGTTTCAGACTCACCATGCTTCCGCGAGCGACTCCACCCGAGCCGATGATAAGGGCTCGCCGCTTGGCGTGCCCTCCCACCAGCGGTTCGAGTTTAGCGATCAGCGCGCGAACGTCTGTGTTGTCTCCTACCCAACCGTGGTCCCGCCAGACGATGGTGTTGGCCGCCCGCGCCGCCTCCGCGAGATCGCTCAAATCATCCAAAAACGGGAAAATCGTTTCTTTCAGCGGACGAGTCAGGTTCACGCCGACACCACCCAGGTGGCGAAAAGCGTCCAATGAAGCCACTAGGTCGCCGCGACGGACCTCCACTGGCAAGTAGTGAGCCAAGATCCCCGCCTCAGCAAAGGCAGCGTTATGGATGCGAGGCGATAGCGAATGCCCAATCGGCGAACCGAAAACGGCATACAGGGGCAACAACTCCCTCAGTCCTTCCTCCTGACAGCAAGTTTCTGTGCCTCTAACAACACCGCCGGCTAAGCCTCACCCAGGCGACCGACCCGAACCCGATCTGGGCACTACTAAGCGCTCGACCTGGCGAACGAGTCGGGTAGTGAGAAATTCGTGTTCATTCAACGGTCGGACCAGGATAGTATAAAGGCCCAGCCGGTTTCCACCTAAAATATCGGTAAAGACTTGGTCACCAACCACAGCCGTCGTCTCTCGATTCGTTCCCATTTTAGCCATGGCGAGGGAGAAACCACGTCGGCGCGGCTTGGCCGCTTTGGGGACATTTTTTACGCCGATCGTCAGAGCAAACGCTTCGACCCGCGCGGTCAAGTTGTTCGATACAATGCACACATCGAAATCGAGGTTTCTTACCTGCGCTACCCAGTGGACCAAATCAGCCGAAGCCTCAGGCCGGTTGTAGCCAACCAAGGTATTGTCGAGATCGACGATTAGGCCGCGAATCCCCCGTCGAGCTAACCGTGCCAAATCAATGTCATAGATGCTCTGCAAAAACAGATGCGGCTTTAAAATGTTTAGCAATTGCTGCCTCCCGAGACCACTGTCCGTCTATAGTATATCAATCAGGTCCCAGATTTACTGGCAAAAATCCGCTTCTTTGTCCCTTGGTTGACATTTATCCATACTGGGTTACACTAGTGCTAGATTTCCTAGTAAATTAGTCGGATTTAAATTTTGTCTTCAGGAGGCGCTAGCATGGCGATGCCGGTCTTAGCGATTAGCGATTTACACGTCACTGTCGACGGCAAAGAAATATTGAAGGGCGTGACTCTTACCATCCGCGGTAATGAAATCCATGCGATCATGGGCCCAAATGGTGCCGGGAAGACTTCCCTAGCCCAAACCTTGATGGGCCATCCAGGTTATACCGTCACCCAAGGCAGCGTGACCCTGGACGGAGTCGACCTATTGGCCTTGCGAACCCATCAACGAGCTCAGGCCGGATTGTTTTTGGCCATGCAGTATCCTAGCGAGATATCGGGAGTCACGACCGCCAACTTTCTCCGAACCGCAATCAATGCTCGCCGCGGCGATGGATCGGCCATCAGCCTGAAGGATTTCCGCGATCGGCTGGACCACGCGATGGATCTTCTCAGCATGGATCACAAGTTTGCCAATCGCTATTTAAACGAAGGCTTTTCTGGCGGAGAAAAAAAACGCAACGAGATTTTGCAGATGCTGATGTTAGCACCGCGCATCGCCGTGTTGGACGAAATTGACTCGGGGCTGGATATTGACGCGGTGCGCATCGTTGCTCAAGGCCTCACCTCCATGGTAAATGACTCCTTTGGGGCTCTGGTCATTACTCACTATCAACGCATCCTGACCTATCTGAAGCCTGGGTTTGTCCACATCATGGTTGATGGTCGGATCGTCAAATCCGGAGACTATCACCTAGCCGAAACATTGGATGCCCAGGGATACGACTTTTTACGGCCCCAGTCCGAACACGAGCCTGAGCAGGCCGCAGCGGGGAGGCTATGATGACGACGTCTCCGCCCTCGCTCGAGAGCCTTCAGCAAAACGATCGAGATCGCGTTCGTGAGCACTTCAGCGAAGATCCGGATTGGCTCATCGAGCAGCGGATCAACGCGTTTTTTGAATACTTGCACACGCCTATTTTGGCAAGAAAACGGACTCCCTTGAACCATCGCCAGTTTGAAAACCTGCCACTGTTTACACAACAACCGCCTGAATTGGGCGGATCTTGGCTGAGCGCGGAGATGTCAGACGGACTTTTGGTGTTGGCGGGCTCAGAGGTGGCAGTTCTTCGTCCGCCCGCAGGCCGGACTGCCGAGAGAGTGATCTTTACTGACCTCAGGACGGCCGCCATGACCCATTTTGAGGTGGTCAAACCCTATCTCGCTCGGGTCGCGCGCGCAGCCAATTCCAAATTCGATGCGCTCAATCGAGCATGGTGGCAAAACGGCGTGTTTTTGTTTATTCCTCGGGGCGTTCAAATAGCCGAACCCTTTACCGTGGTGCATCACCAAGTCGCCAGCCCCGGGTTTTTCCCCCGCTCTCTGATCGTCTTGGAGGACGATAGTGAGGCTACGGTCATCGACTTATACGTCAGCCCGTCTTTGAAGTCCGGCCCACGAAGTCTCGCAGCCATTTCCGTAGAGGCCGTGGTCGGTGCCAATGCCTCGCTCCATTACGGATCGATTGAACAGTTGGCTTTGAATACCGATGCATTCGCCACCCGTACGGCAGACTTGGAAACTCACGCGCGAATGGATTGGAACGTCGGGTCGTTTGGGTCGGGATTGGAAGTCTCCCAACAGACGACGTACCTAAACGGAACAGGATCGGAAAATAATAGCCTGACCGTCTTTTTTGGATCGCGTAGTCAACATCACGATTTAGAAGTCACCAGCGTGCATCAAGGTGCTCATACCCGCAGCAATATAATAGGCAAGGGCGTCATGAAGGGCAGGTCGCGAAGCATCTTTACTGGGGTCACTGACATAAAACAGGGCGCGCGGGGCAGCGACGCCAGGCAAAAAGAACAAACGCTGATGTTATCCGATCAAGCTCGCGCTGATGCCATCCCTTCGCTCTTGATCGAAGAAAACGATGTCTTCGCCGCCCATGCGGCGAGTGCAGGGCCCGTTGACGCTAACGCCATCTATTATTTGACGAGTCGGGGCGTGGCCCCAGAGGAGGCAGAACAATTGATTGTGGAAGGATTTCTGGCACCGGTGATCGACGCCATAGCTCTGACCGAGGTACGCCAACGCGTATGGTCGGCAGTGCGAGAGAAGGTGCGTGAATGATCCGTTTAGAGCCCGACCTCAAGGCCGATTTTCCGATTTTTGACCGTCTCATTCATGACCACCGCCTTACTTACCTGGATTCTGCGGCCACATCGCAAAAGCCCAGACAGGTCATCGATGCGGAACTGGATTTCTATCAGAAGACGAATTCGAACATTTTGCGCAGTGTGCACACATTAGCCGAAGAGGCGACCGCCGGCTATGAACGGGTGCGCGGTCTGACCGCTGCCTTTATCGCGGGTCAACCTAAGGAGGTTATTTTTACTCGCGGAACGACAGAAAGCATCAATCTGGTGGCCAGAGGCTATGGGGATAGCCACATCGGTCCGGGGGACAATATCGTCGTCAGCGCGATGGAACACCACTCCAATTTAATCCCCTGGCAGCAACTGGCACAGCGGCGAGGGGCCACTTTGCGGTTTGTGGAATTACAGGCCGACGGCTCCTTATCCATCGAGTCGGCGGAAAAGGTCATCGATAAGCACACAAAAATTGTCGCGATGACGCAAGTCTCCAATGTGCTCGGAACCATTGTGCCCATTGCCGTGCTAGCCGACCTGGCCCATGCCGCCGGGGCAATTCTAGTCGTTGACGGAGCTCAGTCTGTCCCCCATCAGCCCACCGACGTCAGCAAGATGGGCGCTGACTTTTTGGCGTTTTCCGCCCATAAGATGTGCGGGCCAACGGGAGTTGGCGTGTTGTGGGGCAAGATGGAACACCTCGAAGCCATGGACCCGATGCTCTACGGGGGCGAAATGATCGCCTACGTGGATCGGCAGCAAGCTACTTGGGCAGACATCCCCACGCGATTTGAAGGAGGTACCCCCAATATCGCCGGCGTGATAGGATTTGGGGCCGCGATCGAATATGTGAACCAGGTCGGCATGGCCAACATTGCTCGCCACGGCAGCGACTTGGCCGAGATGGCCTATCAGCGCCTGAAAGAGATCCCTGGAGTCGCGGTGTACGGACCCGACAAGGAGCGGGGGGCATTGGTCTCTTTCAACATTGACGCGGTGCACCCTCATGATGTCGCCCAAGCCTTGGATGCGGTTGGGGTCGCGGTCCGCGCTGGTCATCATTGCGCCCAGCCGTTAATGCGTTGGCTAGGCGTAGCCGCCACCGCTCGAGCCAGTTTTTATCTATACAATGATGCCGAAGACGTAGAACGCTTAGTAGACGCCATCCATTCCACCAAGAGGTACTTTGAGCGATGAATCTCGACAACATGTATCGCGAAACCATCTTAGATCATAACCAGATCCCAAGAAACAAGGGGAGTCTTGAGGATCCTACCGCCAGCGTAGGACTGTTAAATCCTACCTGCGGCGACCAAATCCGGCTAGACGTGAAAGTGGTCGATGGTCAGCTGATGGACATTCGTTTTGACGGACAAGGCTGCGCCATTAGTATGGCGTCGGCTTCGATGATGACAGAGGCGGTCAAAGGTCAGTCCGTCGCAGAAAGCTTGGCAGTGGCGCGCGAGTTTAAGGCTTTCCTAACCGGCACTGCACCGCATCGCAATTTGGGCGATTTGGGGGCTTTAGAAGGGGTGGCCCAGTTTCCCAGTCGGATAAAATGTGCGACGTTAGCCTCCAACGCCTTGGAACAGGCCCTGACCCAGGAGGGAATGCGCTAAGCTATCGTGGCTAAAACAGCCCCGATCACCGATGGCGCCATTGACTATTTTATTAAGGAGGCATTTGGCTATGGCCATTGAACAGCCGCTAGTTTCCGACGAGTACGCTTATGGCTTCAACGATGGTGATGTGAGCGTCTTGAAGTTTGGCCAAGGATTAACTCGACAAACCGTCGAAGACATCTCACGCATCAAGCAAGAGCCGAAATGGATGCTGGATTTCCGGCTCCACGCCTTGGACATTTTTTGGAAAAAAGACATGCCCGGCTGGGGTGCGGATTTGAGCGCTCTCGACTTTGCCAAGATCATTTATTACGTGAAGCCGTCCGAAAACCAGGGACGGACCTGGGATGAAGTCCCTCAGACGATTAAGGATACCTTTGAGCGCTTGGGTATTCCTGAAGCGGAAAGAAAATTTTTAGCCGGGGTTTCGGCCCAGTACGAGTCTGAAGTGGTTTATCACAGCATTCACCAAGACTTGATCGAGAAGGGCATTATCTTTACGGACACCGATTCCGCGCTGCGGGAATATCCGGACCTAGTTCGGGAGTACTTCGGAACGATTGTCCCTGCCGAAGACAACAAATTTGCCGCACTGAATTCCGCGGTGTGGTCCGGAGGGTCATTTGTTTATATTCCCAAAAATGTGACCAGCCCGATTCCTCTTCAAGCCTATTTCCGCATTAATTCGCAAAACATGGGCCAGTTCGAACGCACATTAATTATCGCCGATGAAGGCTCTTTTGGACACTACGTCGAGGGCTGCACGGCTCCAATCTATTCCAGTGAGTCATTGCATTCAGCGGTGGTGGAAATCATTGTCAAAGCCGGTGCTCGGATGCGCTATACCACAGTGCAAAATTGGGCACCTAACGTGTTCAATTTAGTGACCAAGCGCGCCGTGGCCTATCGCGACGCAACGATGGAATGGGTGGATGGAAACATCGGGTCTAAAGCGACCATGAAATATCCGTCGGTATACCTGGTGGAAGAAGGGGCTCGGGGAATGGTGCTCTCCATCGCAGTCGCCGGCAAAGGTCAACATCAGGACACCGGAGCCAAAATGATTCACGCCGCTCCCCATACGACATCGACCATCGTATCCAAGTCAATCAGTCAACTGGGCGGCAAAACCACCTATCGCGGCTTGGTCCATTTCGCCAAAGATGCCGCGGGCGCCAAAGCTAACGTTCGATGTGACACGTTGATTATGGACGATCTCTCCACATCCGACACCGTACCGTCTAGTGAAGTAGGCAATGCCAGTGCGCTAATGGAACACGAGGCTACCGTCACCAAGGTCAGCGAAGAGCAACTTTTTTACCTGACTTCGCGCGGCCTTAGTGAAGAAGAAGCTACCCGATTGATTGTGATGGGGTTCATCGAACCTTTCACTCGAGAACTTCCCATGGAATTCGCGGTCGAGATGAATCGACTGATCAAGTTTGAAATGGAAGGAGCGATCGGATAATCCGTGTCAAAGTGGCTGCGAATAGCGTCTAAAAACCAACTTCAGTCGGGACAACCTCTATTGATTACGGTCGATGGCGAAGATTTGGCTCTTTTTCGGGTGGGTGAAGAAGTATTCGCTCTCGACGATCTATGTTCTCACGCCGAGGCCTCATTAAGTGAAGGCGAACAGAAAGGCTTTTGCATTACCTGTCCACAACATGGTGGCCAATTCGACATCCGCACCGGAAAAGCCATCCATTTTCCGGCGATTTCCCCGGTAAAGCGCTATCCGGTTCGGGTTGAAGGCGATGACATCCTGATCGAACGCTGAGACCTCGACGAATGCGACGGGCGGTCCGATTAGGTGCACGGCGCCCGCCTCTATCGATTCGCCTCCGGATTTGCTGGCTGCGCCAGTGCTTAACCGAAGCGGATCTCTGCCCGGTTGCGGAACTAGCAGGAATCCTCCCGCCATCTAACTCTGCCGGTTCCCGCCCCGGGTTTGCCAGTCGCTTCGAAATGTACCAGGTTCCGCGGCTGCCCGCGCGCTTGAGCACCCTACGTCATATCCTGGATCTCTCCCAGCGGCGATTCCGACCGTTTCCGCGCAATGCAACCGAACGAGCATGACCATCGAGGAGGGTCTCGGCCTTCGGTCGGCCCGGTGCAGCGCTCCTCCTGGCCTTGAGCCTACACGGGGCACTGCGTGGGTACGCTAACCCTCATCTTGAACTGCCAATGTTCCTGAAACCAGCGCTCACAGTCATCTCGGATCACCCAGAGACCCGTTCCTCTCTTTACCGGCTCTGCGTGTTCTCGAGCCTTTTGCGGTATACTTTAAACGCATCGAACTATCAAATTTTCAAGGAGGAATGTTGTAGTGGCTATCCGCAATGTCATTTCCACCTTAAACGGCCAAGGCGAAGAGATTATGGGGCCAAACGTCCTTTTGTACCATCATCCTGGCAATGACATTATGAACGGGTCCTTGCTCACGGTTGAGTCCAACCATTTCTGTGTCCTAAAAAGCCGAGGGGCCATCTTAAATGTGTACGATACGGGGCAATATGCGGTGGAAACGCCGCAAAAGGTATTGACCGGGGCCATCCAACAAGCGTTTTACGGCGGCCAGTCGCCTTGGCAATATGAGGCCATCTACATCAACCGCTCGAAACTGGTCATCCGGGCCGAAGGCCATGCGCTCTCGCGTGAGATGGCCCAGTTGCAGTACCAGGTTGATTATTACATTCACGTAGACAGCAAAGAGGATGCTTTAAAGTTGGTCCAACATATGCCCTACCAAGGGCACTTTATCAAAACGGACGAAGTAAACACCTATGCTGCTCCCGTTCTCGAGCAAGCCATTAATCAGATTTGTCAGGTGACTCCGTTGGAACAAATCAACGAAAAAATTCACGAGATTACCCAGTTGGTCACAGCCCACCTGCAGGAATTTCTTACTACGTACGGGATTACTCTCAATAACGTAAAGGTTCTGGTTTCTCCCGCTGACGATTTGATGAAAAAGCTGATTTCTCTACGCGCGTTCGGACTAGGCGAAGAACAAGCCGTGCGCTACTATTTGGCTATGATCATGGCAGAACGCGGTCTAATGACGGCCCCGAATATGGCCAATGGCACTGGCTATAGTGTTCAAGCGGTGCCCGTGATGTCCCCTCCTGGCCTTGCCGGAATGTCTCAGCCGCAACCGAAAGTAGAGTAAAGCGGTTGGAACTGACAGAGAAAATTCGAGTGGTAGCTGCCGCGGTGTTTTCGTCTGCCTCCACCGATCCTTATGCGACCGGCAGTTCCATGCGAGCTTTGGATAGTCTAATACGCAGCCGGGTCGCAGAAACCTTGGCCCACGCTGCCGCGGCGGTTCGAACCCAATATACCGATGCCCACCAGGCTTTGGGCCATCCGAGTCGGGAAAATCCGTTTGCTGACGCCGAAAAACTGCGCGATCTTGAGCAAATCAAGCGCCTCAGCGAACAGCTATCCAATTTGGGCTCACTAGTGTCGGCCTTGCCCGCCCCGGCCAACGATCGCGTGTGGCAACGGTTGCGCAAAAACCGCTCCTTGCTGGAGTTGCTGATTGAGTACGACTATACCTTAGTGGAACATGCCGCTAGCTTGGAGCGGCGCGTGCAGTCGGCTGACCTCTCTGATGGGCTCAAAGACATTTTGGCGATGTTAGATCCGATCAAACACCTATTGCGGGAACGATCGGATTTGTTAAGCGCCGTTCCCTAATGGTCCCAATCTCTCGTTTTTCACCGACTTGCGCGCTTGACACTGCAGGAGACGACGCATCGCTGGTTCCCAAAACCTGGATTCGTTCCCGGTTCCGGGCTCTAAGCCTTCACTTTGGGCTGAGAGCCTTTTTTGACAAACGGCAATGGAAAGGGCAACATATTGTTCTCGTTCAAGTACTTCAGCAGGGGCATCGTCACAAAGAACATCGGCACTCCGGTAATAATCAAAATATAGATGACTACTAACACGTTTTATCCCTCCATCCTGTCTGAGGCCATTGCCCACAAGGCCAAGCACCGAATCGGGGTTTTGGCTGAAGCGGCTCTTTAAGCCATCCTCTTGGCGCCGCCTCAGCATCGCCCTTTTTCGTCAAACCTTATTGCGTCCGGCCCCATCACGCGCACCACTCTTGCCCACTGCACTGGCTACTAAGCCAAGGGCCGGTTAGGAAACTCCAGATTTAAAGAGCATAATCCAGATCGACATTCCCACCATGCCGAACGCAATCAAAAACACCAGATACAACGGAATGATTTGCCAGGCCATTCCTCGACCCTCTTGGACGTGCATAAACACCCCTAATTGCAACGCCGCTTGCAATGCCGCTAAGGTTAAAATGATAATTAGCAAGGCTAGGACTGGCAACACATGGTTCATGACCAGGAAATATGCGGCAAAGGTAAGCACTAAAGAACCGACGTAGCCAAATATTTGCACCGTCGGGAATGCTTCCGCATGAAATCGAGGACGGAGAAACTTGATGGATTTGTCGTTGTCCTGCTCGTACGCCTCATCGACTGTGATGCTCTGCTCAGATTCTGACATTGGCTGACACCTCCTCTCGGCCCCGTCGGGTTAGTTTCCTCAACCCAGTTTGCCGTTTAGATATACAAAGGTGAAGATGAAAACCCAAACGATGTCTAAGAAGTGCCAATACAGGGAAAAGGTATAGATCTTGCGCGCGGTGCGCTCTGTAATCCCGTGTTTTTTCAATTGAAACAACAAGGTGACCGCCCAAAAGATTCCGAACGTGACGTGAGCACCGTGGGTTCCGACTAAGATATCGAACGCGGACAAAAAGGCGCTGGTATGCCACGTAGCATGCAGTGCGGCAAAACTGACAAAGTCATGAATTTCTGTGGTCACAAATCCAGCACCCAGCAAGATGGTCAAAAACGTCCAGGCCATGAGCGCTCGGACTTGTCCTTTGCGCATCGCATAGATGCCGAGACCTATCGTAAAACTAGAGGTTAAGAGCAACAAGGTTTCGAGCAATACCGGACCCATCTTAAACAGTTGGTCCGCAGTCGGGCCGGCGGCTACCGAATTGTGAAACACCGCATAGGTCGAAAATAGACTGGCGAAAATCAGCACATCGGTCACGAGAAACATCCAAAATCCTGTAATCTTCAGGCTTTCGTGCTCGTCAGCAAACTCTAGCGGCAGCTTTTGCGCGTGTTCATCCACCGAGGGAAGACTCATCCTTGCAACCTCCCTAATGTTGCCTCAGTTTGCCGAATCGCGTCGGCTTTCAGATGATGATGATCGTTATAGTCAAATCCCGAAAACAACAGGCAAAGAATGATGCCGACAAACCCGATGATTGCAATCGGCCACCAAGCGAACGTCATGCCGAACCCGAGTACGAAGAACGATGCCCCGAGCAAAAAGGGAATCGGACTATTTTTGGGCATCTCCACATCATGCACATCCTCCGGTCGTAAATCGGCCAGCGACTGCCCCTTTTGTTTCATCGCCCACCAAGCGTCCCGATCGTGCACCACCGGAATGCGAGGAAAATTGTATTCGGGCACCGGTGACGGCAACGACCACTCTAAGGTGCGGCCATCCCACGGATCTCCGGTAAGATCGCGTTCACCGTATAAGAGGCTCCATACAATGTTGTAGACCAAGACGACGAATGCCGCCCCCATAATGAACGCTCCAAACGTCGAAATCACGTTCAGATCATGCCATCCAAACCCGAGCGGATACGTGTACATCCTCCGCGTCATACCCTTCAGCCCCAACAAGTACTGAGGCAGAAAGGTCACCCAGAAACCGATCAAAAACAGCCAGAACGCCCACTTGCCCTGGGTCTCGTTCAGCTTCATGCCAAACATTTTGGGCCACCAATAGTACAAGCCCGATAGGAGACCGAAGAGGGTGCCGCCAATCAGCACGTTATGAAAATGGGCCACCAGAAAGTAGGAATTGTGCAACTGATAATCGGCGGGGACCACCGCCAAAAGAATTCCTGTCGCACCTCCGACCATAAACACCGGAATAAAGGCCATTTGATACAACATGGCCGTCGTGGTCTGAATGCGGCCACCCCACATAGTAAAGATCCAGTTGAATATCTTCACACCGGTGGGAATCGCGATCAGCATGGTCGACAATCCAAAGAAGGCATTCACTGCCGGACCTGCGCCCATGGTGAAGAAATGGTGCACCCAGGTGCCATAGGCCAAAAACATAATCGCGACGATCGATGCCACCATGACCGGATAGCCGAACAGCATTTTTTTCGAGAACGTCGCCACCACTTCGGAAAAGACTCCAAACAAAGGAATGATTAAGATATACACTTCAGGATGGCCAAACAGCCAGAACAGATTGACGTACATCATGGGCATCCCACCGCGGGCCAGGGTGAAGAAGTGAGATCCAAACAGCCTATCAAACAGGCTCATCGCCAAGGCCACGGTCAACGGCGGGAAGGCGAAGAGAATTAGGGCCGAGGTCACCATCGTAGACCATACGAACATCGGCATCTTCATCAACGACATCCCCGGTGCTCGCATCTTCAGCGTGGTCACCAAGAAATTAATCCCCGTCATGGTAGTACCCATGCCGGCGATGATCAGGGCTAAGAAGTAGTAATTCTCACCTGGACCTGGATTAAACGCAAGGCCGGTGTACGGAGGATACGCTGTCCAACCGGCATTGGGCGAACCTCCAATGACGAAAGAAATATTGAACAGAATCGCTCCGAAAGCAAACAGCCAATAACTCATGGCATTCAAGCGGGGAAAGGCCACGTCGCGTGCGCCAATCATTAAGGGAACGACCGCATTAAACAAGGCGAAGATAAATGGCATCCCCATGAAAAACACCATGATGGTACCGTGAGTGGTGAAGACTTCGTCATACTGGGAGGCGGGCATAAAATGCGTAGTCGGCAACGCCAACTGCGCTCTTAGCATCAAGGCATCGATGCCACCGCGCATTAACATCACCAAGGCTGCAATGAGATACAAAATCGCAATCTTTTTGTGGTCGACGGTGGTTAGCCAATCATTCCACAACCAGCCCCAGCGCCGAGTCTTAGTTAAAAGGACAATAACCCCAATGCCGGCACAAATCAGTCCGAAATCAATTAATAGGATGTCCGGCAGGCGCACCGTAGGTGGAAAGAGCGTATGAACAAGATAGGGAACAAACGAAGGCATTCTGAATCCACCTTTCAATATAGCAAGATGAGTGACAACAAAGCGAACCCTAGCTTCCTACCATCGGCAGATAGCTAATGCCCTTCTTATCATGCTGAACCATATACATGCCGCTTCCGGTGAGACTAAAGCCACTGGCCAGCGTAGGAAACGTATCGGCAGGGTAATTCCCGTAGGTGGAGTCGCCCACAGTGGTTTGTTTCAACAACCGATCGTAAGCTGCCATCGTCATAGGATGTGCACTGGCGGTTTTTGCCGTCCACGTCTGAAAAGATTTTTGCGACACCGCCTTCACATTGAAGAACATCTTTTCAAATCCTACGCCAGAAAACTGCCCGCTGTGCCCCCAATAGGTTCCGGCTTTGTCCGCCTCCAACCACAACGGCAGCACGCGGTTCGGCATGGTATACTCCATCCCCCCCAACTGCGGTACCCAAAAGGTATTCATGGGAGAATCCGCCGTGAGTTCGAACAACACCGGTCGATTCGCCGGAATGACCGCGTAGTTTACCGTCGCAATATGCTGCTTGGGATACTCAAACAGCCACTTCCAGGTAAGCGAGGTAACGTCGATCACCACCGGCTTCTTCCCTTTGGGCAAATGGGCCAAGGAAAATGTGGTCTTGACCGTCGGAATGGCAATAAAGAGCAACAAAATGGCAGGCAAAATCCATACCGATACCTCCAAGAGGGTATGACTATGCCAATTGGGGGTATAGGGCGCCCTATTTCCCGCCGTATCTCGAAAACGCACGATGGCATAGAAAAATAGTGCCAATACTACCACCGCAACGATAGCCATCAACTCTAATGCAAAGACGAACACATGCAATTCGCTTTTCGCCACCGGTCCTGCGGGATGCAACAGCACGTATTTCGGTCCGAAGCTAAAGCCTGCGCTTAAGAGCCCAGCCCCGACCGCCAAGGCGGCCAGCACCAGCTTGCGATACGATTCCATCAATCGCTGTGCAAACATCGAAAACCACCTCTGCCCAAGATTCTCAACACCGAAAAGTCTCAGCGTATGCTATAAGTTCGCGGGGCCTCTCGAATTGGCAAGACTGATAATCCAACGTGAAAGATTACCCTGTCTTAGGAATGGTTAGTCACGGCTACATTAATCAAACCGAAGTATAGCAAGGATGAAACCCGGGGTCAATTGATGCCATGCCTGTTTATACCCCTCGACCCTAACTCCCAAAAACAATTTACGCCAAATGTTCTGCACGTTTATTGTTTGATCGGTTTGGCGATTGATCCCGCCTACATCACGCACCTGGCGTGATTCAAAATGACTCGGAGGCACGCGGGGAGAAATACTACGAACATCGGTTCGGTTCTCGTCGGTGTGGTTCTCACAAGAATTCTTGCGACTCAGACCCAATTCCTGGCTTCAGTGGGAGCAGCAGCCGCCGAGTCTAGCCTCTTCCTTCAGTTGCCAAGCGAAGTGACCACGGTTCGGTGAAGTGCCCGCAGAAGAGTACGGCCTGCCTAATTCAAAGAACGGAGCGAGACCGAAGCTTTTGGATAGCTTCGCAACCCGAACGTTTGAGGCCAACAGCATAGCAAGGAAATATTCGACCATTAAAAATATAAAAAGGAGCACTAGGCCTCGTTCCCACTCTCCAAATAAATCATGTGCCTAAGGCCTTTCGCACTTTTACCTTGATCATGGTTCAGGCGGGGTCAAGGTTGGAGAAACTCCTATGGCCTTGACATGGGACATTCAGGACTAAATTGTACGCCCCGGACGGCACTGTAAACTCCGTGTTCCTCTGAAAATTTGAAGCCGCCGTCGATGGCAGTTGACTCCTTTTGACGACGCCGAAGAACTCAGCGTCAATGGCAGGCCTGGCCGCCCTAGCCCAGGGGGGTCCGGGAGACGCGCCGAGATCTGAACGCCCACGCAGTGTGATCGCCTGGGCTCGGTGCCTTTGGCGCCTGGGCCGCGAGACGGTAGTGTACTTTCCAAAGATAGTACGTAGTCTTAGCGTCCCAATTAATGTCAAAAGGCACGTGATAGCGGTCCGATGAATGGGCGTCGACCAAGGGATACCCGTGAGCGTCGAAGCCGACCACAATCCCGCTGTGCTGCATCCGACCATGGCGAAAATTGGTGATCAGGTCTCCGACTTGTAGTGCGTCCAGGGGGCCTTGGGGATACTTTTGCGATGGCATTAGCATTTGTTCAAAGTCCCCTTTCGCCAGGAGCGAAGCGCGACCGCTCATGCTTAAATACCGGGTGAAACTCCCCGCATTCGACCACGCCTCGGTGCCTAACTTGGTTTGGGGATTATACCGCCACTCGGCAGTCTCAGCAAACCCGGCGGCGTGCAGGACTTGGGAAACAAAGGCAGTACAATCGCCGCCAGCATCGTTGTAATCATTATAGGTGGAGTTGTATTGTTTGCCATTGCCGCATTGCGGAGCGGCCCCGCAAAACTGGTCGGCATAAGCCTGAGCGGTTATGCGGGGTAGCGACAATTCCACCGGATGGTGGCCACGAACCACACCAGGTTGGATGGTGCGCCAGTCGGCGGGAGGAAAACAGTCATCGTTGGCAATCCGCCAGGCGCCAGAGGCAAGTCGTTGTAAATCGTACTGGTGATGCACACCCAGTCCAAATCGGTAGCGCTGGGACGGATCATCAGCGTAGGAGTACAAAAACTCCTCACCAACCCGCGCTTTAATCGCAGCCGATCCCTCCCAGGCCTTTAAGTGATCGATATGGATGCGCACAGCGACACCCCTGAAAGTAATCCCCCGCGCCTTAGCCCAACTTCGAAAGTAGAGACTTCTTCTCCAAGCTACGCGAGCGCTAGTCGCATCCGAAGAAAGAAACACCCGACTCAGTTGGAGGCGATTTCCTGCCACCATCGCCTCGTCTTCTCTGGTGACCAGGCGGGTCAAAATAACAGGGTAATTCGTATTAGACGCAGGCGGGGTCATGACTGGACCCAAGACCATCGCAGCCCTTAAGCCGAAGAATAGTGGATTCATAATCACAGTATGAGGGGGCGGGAATCGTTTTATGCGGCAAAGATAAAGCGGGCGAGGACTGTAACGAGACCCCCCGCCCGCTTCTCTTAGTCACCATAATCTTAGAGCAATTTTTCTCCAGGCTTCCAGTTCACCGGACAAAGTCCCCCGGCCTGAAGCGCCTCTAGGACGCGAACGATTTCGTCTACGGAGCGGCCGACGTTAAGGTTGTGCACGACCTCGTATTGCACGACGCCTTCCGGGTCGATGATGAAAAGCCCGCGATACGCGGCACCTTCTTCAGGCAAATAGACCTGGTAGGCCTGAGACACCTCGTGACCACCGTCGCTAGCCAGGGGATAACGAACCGCACCGAGCCCACCTTGATCAGGGTCTGCATTCCGCCATGCCCGATGCACGTGGCAACTGTCGGTGGAGACGCCTAAGATCTCTGCCCCGCGATTTTTAAAGTCGTCGTACGCCTCAGACAACGCAATGATTTCTGTTGGGCAGACAAACGTGAAATCATGCGGGTAAAAGTAAAAGATCAACCACTTCCCATGGTAGTCCTGCAAACTCACCTCCGTGTCCTTGCCTTCGTGATCGACCGCTGGCATGTTAAACGCAGGTGCCGCTTTTCCAACTAAAGCCATATTTTTAACTCCTCTCTCTTCGCCCAATCCCGAACCTCTTTGTGGCTCTATTTCCCGCTATCTACCTGTTTCATCCGCAGGTACCAGGTGCGATAGGTGAGGCCTTGGGCTTCTGCCTGTGCTTCGTCTAAAACGGATTCTGCCGTCGCTGGTGCAGGTACCACCACGGGTTGTCCGGGTTGCCAGTCGACGGGAGTCGAGACTGAGTAGAGACTGGACGTTTGCAATCCGTCAAACACTCGCAACAGTTCGTCCACATTACGACCAAGACTCAGCGGGTAGTAAATCAGCGCTCGAATGATTCCCTTGTCGTCAATGAAAAAGACCGAGCGTACGGTCGCCGTAGTCGATTCACCCGGATGCAACATGCCGTACAGATTGGAAACCTTCATGTCTAGGTCAGAGATAATTGGAAATGGCACCGGCTTGCCGGCGATTTTGGCAATATCTCGGGTCCAGGCGATGTGCGAGGGGACACCGTCTACCGACAAGCCAATCAGTTGCACATTTCGTTTAGCAAATTCTTCGTTGCGGCGGGCAAACTCGGCAATTTCGGTGGTGCACACCGGGGTAAAATCCGCGGGGTGAGAGAAAAGCATCACCCATTTTCCCCGATACTGAGACAATTTAATTGGGCCATGCGTGGAATTCGCCGAAAACTCTGGGGCGGGCTCGTTAATCCGAGGCAACCCGTTGGCGGTGCTAGAGACATCCATCCGTAGAACACTCCTTCAAAATTTAGTGTTGACACACGCTCTATCGTCCACTCTGTTCAACCTCGAAGCGAAGACATTCTTGCCACCTATGTTTCCCTACCATCGATAGTATAGTACAGATAGGGGCTTTCGTCCCTATTGGGTCGTGCTGTTCGGCCCCGCGTATTTGCGAGGCGCCCTAAGTTGGAAGCCGTGGGCTGCCATTTTCGTTACCGGAGGCCATCGGAGATTGGCTGATTTCAGCCCGCAACTGACGCCAAGTCCGCATCGCACCCGAAGGAACTGAACCAGACCTCCCCGACTTACGAAAGCCCCCAGGCATGGAGATGCTCTAGACTAATTTTCGCACTTTCAAAGGGGTCGCGCTGACAGACATCTTGCTCGACCATATACCAGCGCGTGCCTGCCTCTTCGAGCGCTTCGAGGATCCGGGGCCAGTTCATATTGCCTTCGCCGACCTCAGCCATCGTCGGTTGGCCGTCCACAATCGTCATATCCTTCAAATGAACCAACGGCACTCGACCCCGAAGCTTGGCAATCCACGCGGCTGGGTCCGCTCCCCCGTGTTGCACCCAGTATGTGTCGATTTCAGCGTTCAGGGCCGGATGGGAACCGGAAAAGATGAGGTCCAACCCGACGGCATCGCCCATGCGTTCAAATTCAAAGCTATGGTTGTGATAGGCTAGTGTCAGTCCGTGGCCCAGAAATGTTTGAGCGGCCACCCCCGCCTCTTGGGCGAACTGGCGATACCCCCGAGCATTTCGATATTCGGAGGGCATCGAAGCAATTGCGGTATAGTGGCACTTCCAGCGTTCATGATTTTCGAAAATTCTCTCCGGTTGGGTTTGAATCTCCTGCCACGAAACATGCGTGGCCGCGGCCACTAATCCTTCCCCGGCAAGCATGGATGCCAACTCACCCGGGTCGATAGGTCCCAAACCAGACAGTTGCACGGCTTCGTATCCCATAGTGCGAACCCGTCTGAGTGTAGTTGCCAGCGCAGCGGGAGTCTTGGTAAACTCTCGTAGAGTGTACATCTGCAATGCCAATTTCATCGTGACCACTCCTTTCCAATGCTTTTACATTATACGCCCCAGGAGGGTCCGCGAGAGCCCGCCATGCGTTGACGCAGCAGTGTTTCGAAACGTATTTCATCGATTGGAAGGCTTACCCAATCGTCCAACCATGATGAGAGATGCATCGCATTCGACAGTTCCAGTCCTAAAAGACCTTCCTCGCCGGGCGCAATCAGGGGGGTTCCGTCGGTGATCGCATCCACCCAATTTTGGGTGATGCCACGATGCCCGCTTTCTCGTCCCCGAATCGGCACTTCCACTTTCCAAACCTCTGGGGCACCATGGCCTCCGCGATAGGTGGCATTAAATGTGCGCTCCGGGGTCACCAACCGCCAAAACTTCAACTGGCCGTCTTCCACCACCACTTTTCCCCGGTCTCCTGCGATTTCTAGACGGTTGCTGCCCGGGGCTTCACCTGTAGACGTGATAAAGGTCCCGGTGGCCCCGTTGGCGTATTCAACGTAGGCGGTGACATCATCTTCTACCTCGATGTGATGATACTTGCCGAACGCCATAAAGGCTCTTACCCGGGTGGGCATCATATCGATGGTCCATTGCCATAGATCTAGCTGATGAGGGGACTGATTAATCAGCACTCCGCCACCTTCTCCCGACCAGGTCGCCCGCCACGAACTTAAATCGTAATAGCTTTGAGGTCGATACCAATGGGTCACGGTCCAACTGGTCCGCTTGATGTCTCCTAGTTCGCCCGCCGTGATCAATTGCCGCACTTTTTGATACAGCGGACTGGTGCGCTGATTGTACATTAAGGCAAAGACTAGTCCTTGCTCTTCAGCTTTCCCGGCCAAATCTCGGGCGGATTTGGTATACACCGCCAGTGGCTTTTCACAAAGCACATGAAGGCCGGCGGCTAGTGCCGAGCGAACCATGCTGGGATGAAGAAAGTGAGGTACGGCGATAATGACAGCATCCACGTCGTTGGACTGAATTAACTTTTCACCGCTGTCGTATCGCTGCACTCCATCACCCAATTGGGCCTCGGCCCAATCTAAGCGATTAGGATCCACATCTGCCACGGCCGTGAGTTCAGCGCCGCTAATCTCTTTATTATGTAAATAAGTTGCGTGCTCACTGCCCATAATTCCAATGCCGATCACTCCGACTCGCACCATGTTGCAACCTTCTTTCATCGACCCCGTGGGTCCGAAATTCCGTCCGTGTTGATGGCGGTCAAAGATCCATTCGCCTTTTTACGCCGGAGTCCTGCCTAGCCCCGGGCGTAAACGAAACGGTCGGCTGCGCTTTACCCAAGCCTCAAAAAACGTCTTCAACGAGGCAGCGCCGACCATGGAAGTTTCCCGAGGTCAGTCGGATATTACGCATGCGCCTAAACGAGGTTAGAATACAGGTACGCACCTTTTAGGAGGCCCCTTTTGGCTAGACGCTGGTCTAATGCATCCGTATTTTTAAATTCAGAACTTCCTTGGTCCGTTGTAGGCGCCTGGATGAGTTCTTATCTCACTTTATACCTAATCGCGTGTCACTTAACGCCCCGGCAGATTGGATGGGCGCTTGCCCTCTCGGGCGTGGTCCAAGTGGCCATTTATCCCTCGATGGGATGGATTGCCAACCGACTGGGTCGAAAAAATGTCATCCAATTAGGGGACTTCTTAGGCTGGGTGGTAGCGTTCGTGCTCTGGACCGCGCGACCAGGAGCGGTTATGGTCGGGATCGCTTATGTGATGAACCAGGTCTCTGGGGTCATCACACCCGCCTGGAACAGTCTATTCAGCGAGGACCAAACGCCGCAAGCAACAAGCACCGGTTACATGCGCCTGCAGATTTTAACCATTTTAGGCGGAATCGCGGTGCCCATCTTAGCTCCGTGGATTGGTCACGTGGGCATTCGTCGTTCCGGTCGCGTGATTTTATTGCTGGCTTTGCCGGTATTGCTCGGGGCGTGGCTGTTTCGGCAATGCTTCCTCCACGAGTCCTCGGTCGGTGAATCCCAGCGGTCCGCCCACCGGGCGGGCGCTCGCATTCCCTGGCGGACGCGGGTTCAGCTAGGCTTGAGCGGTCAGGGTGATACCCTAGCGCTTCTTCGCATCCTCGCCCAGGTCGGATTCTCCCTGTTTGCAACCTTTGCCCCCGTCACCTTTGTGCTCCGCCGAGGACTGGATATCTCGGTCGGCACGTTGGCCTTCTTACCCTTAGCGACCTCCCTTTTTGGCCTCGTTCTTTGGCACCAGCATGCAAGAATTGCAAAACTACCCCCGCGAACCACCTTGGGGCTTGCCATCCTGACGTTCATGGTGGGATTCGCGCTTTTGGCTGTGACCCCTCGGGCAGAGCTTTGGACCCTCCTGGTGGCCTGGGGCCTGATTGTGTCGGGTCAGGGACTTTACTGGTCGAGTCACACCACCTACTGGATGACTTGGATCCCCGATGCGGCGCGAGTAGACATTCAAGCGGTGGTCGGCGGAGCGTCCGCGCTTTTGGTCACCATTCTGGCTCCCACCTTAAGTCCGGGTATTGTACAGAGCCCGCACCTGCTGTACTGGTCCATGCTCGCTTTGGGCCTCGTCCTCGCCGGCATCTGGTCCCGACTCCCCCACGCCGCCAATGAGTCATCTCATCCCGGTTAGCGCAAGTTCGTTGCCCGAGGGCAACACCCCCGGGCGAATTCTATCGGGTGGCGTCAAACCAGAGACCGGAGTCATTTCAGGTTCACTTCATCCGTTCAAGGGATAGATCAATTGGGGTTCAGGCACCCTATGGTCTGGATTGCCTTCAACTACGCCAGTCCCCACGGCGAAGAATTCGATGACGTGACTGCCCCAACCGTGGTTTCGTTCCAGCAGTTGTACCGCGACGATCCCTTGTGCCCCCAGATCCGAAGCCTCGGTCTGCATGCGATCCATCGCTAATTCGCGGGCATCATAAAGGGCTTGGGTAAAATTGGTCATCTCCACGTTTTGCCCCATGGTCCGCAAGGACTGACCCAAGGACTGATGAGCCACATGATAGACACAATTTCCCATGACCAAACCCACTGGTTTATACCCCGACTTCAGCAGCGCCCAAAAATCCTGCCCCGACAAATCGCTCGTAAACGGCCGGCCATGTGCTGGACGATGACTTTCCCCGAGGGAGCGCACGGCTGTGCCAATGGCCATGAACTCCGCCAAGCCTGCTCCCCATTCATAGCGATTGACTTCGAGCCGCACCCCAATGATGCCGTCGGCGTGAAGCGACTCGGCCTCCTCTTCCATCCGCGTCATGGCAAGTTCTCGAGCATGATACATCGCTTGAGTCAGCACCGTCATTTCCAGGTTCTGACGGATTCCTGCAAACTGATAGCCCACGTGATAAATCGAACTACCTAAGACCAGTCCTAGGGGTTCAAATCCAGCTTGACGCACCAACAAAAACTCGTTGACACTCAGATCCGAGGTCCATAAGGGTTTTTCGCCTCCCTGCATAGTAGCTAGGCGATCCAGCGCATGGGCCGGCAAATCTTCGGGGGTGGTCGACATCATTTCCTCCTCATGGCTCGCGTGCGAACCGGCGGTTTGCTAGGGCTTATTTCCTGTTGGTTGATCGTTGACCGGAAACCCCAAGTGGATACGTTGGTCGAGCATGCGATCCGGACCATATTCTCGAATGGCCGTGGCACTCAGGGTCAGATGAATAATATGATCATCATGGGCTTCAACCATCATTCCCACCGCTCCTCGGCCATCGACGCGCGGTCGATTGACCCGGACGGTTTCCACTCCCATGTGCCAATCAGCGGCGATGATGCCTAAAGCCCCATGAACTTTGGCTTGTTGTCTGATCTCAGCCATGACGAACTCCCGAGCACGATAGACGGCCTGAGAATAAGGGCTAATCTCTTGATTGCTCCAACTCATCTCCGCACGCTCAACGCCCCATGTGGCTAACACATAATACGCCGTCGTGGACCAAACCCACTCAATGGGCAAGAAACCTGCGGCCAATAACGCCATGGTGTCGGCAGCGGGAAGATTGCAAATGAAGGGTGTTTCCAGGGGAAGCGGTGCCGAATAGCGAACGGCGGTTCCCGCTGCCTGAAATTCCAACAGTCCCGACCCCCAAGATGATCGCTTTTGTTCGACCTGCATTTGAATGACTCCGTCGGCTCCAAGCAATCTAGCTTCGATTTTCATCCGTTCGACGGCGTTTTGCCGAGCGACACTCATTACCCGACTCAACGGGCGGATGTCTCCCTCTCGCCAACCGCCTTGAAGCCACGATCCGCTATATCCCACATGCATGACCGAACTTCCCATCACTTGACCGATAGGCTCGAGTTGAGCTCGGCGCGCCGACAGCAACCCAGGCGCAGACAAAGTACTACCCCAGGCGCCATCGCTCCGTTCCAAGCGTAGACGGGCTTGGATGGGGATATGATGTTCCTGAAGTTCCTGTTGACTTTGCCGGTTAAGGTCCTTGCTGCCACCCGCGTCCCGACGTCTCCATAACGGCATCTGTATTCCCCTTTATCCCCGTCGCCTACCGTCCACTAATCATCTAGCAGAAAATTTTCCAAGACCTGGCGCGTAGCTTGGTTTGCGGCCGCATGCGCCCAAAGTGCCTTGGACAACGAGTCGAGCCAGGTTTCTAAGGAAACAATGTCTGACTTTAATGCGATTCCCCGAACTAACTTGGTCTGTTTATAACTCATCCCCAATGAGGTCTTTTCCGCTTCCAGGCGGACGTCGCCAAAGTTCACGCTAAGCTTCGTCAACGGACGATCCGCCTGCCAACGAAATCCACTGCGCTTAATTTCAACCGCGCCTTGACCCAGGGCTTGTTCCAACTTTTGGGCCAAAACCTCGTGGAACGTTTTCAAATCGGTTACATCCGCACGAAGGCTGGCGGCCAACGTTTCAAACGACCATTCGCCCATGCCCATCCCTCCGAGACACGATTTCGATGTCTTTCAATAAAATCCCTGCTCGCGCGCCAAAAAAGTAACGTTCCACCACCTTTTATAGTCGCTCGGCGATGCATGCGTTTGCACATGCTAGATCCCTGTCATGCCAACCGCGGCATCGTCGAGCATCTACATCTACATCACCTGGCTCCGAGGCGCCAACCTCAGCGCATCCGGTTCGAACCGATGAACAAACACGTCCCCGGGTACAAGCCGCTCGGGTTCATTTCCTAGCCATCGACCCCACGATCCACATGTGATGACTCCCGCACATCGTCATTTAACCATCACCAGCAGTTCGCTAGCGGCTCGTAATGGCACCCTCGGATGCTGATTGAAAGAGACGGCCGTATTTAGCTAACACGCCGTGGCGATAACGGGGTTCGGGCGGTGCCCACTTCAACCGTCGCTCTGCTAACTCGGCGGCCGAACAATCCACATCAATAGTGCCCTTAACGGTATCGATAGTAATCATATCGCCATCTTGGATTAGAGCCAATGGCCCTCCGACCTGGGCTTCCGGAGACACATGGCCGACCATCGGGCCCTTGGTTGCTCCTGAAAAGCGACCGTCGGTCACCATGGCCACGTCATCCATATGGCCTTGACCAACAATCGCCGCTGTCACCGCCAGCATTTCCCGCATTCCTGGGCCGCCCCGCGGGCCTTCATAGCGAATCACCACAACATCGCCAGAATGAATGGAGCCCTTCTGGATCTCGGCAAAGGCGGCCTCTTCCCCATCAAACACGCGAGCAGGTCCGGTAATTTGTACGGTTCCCGTGGGACTGGTCACCTTAATCACAGCACCTTCAGGAGCGAGGCTCCCTCGTAAGATGGTCAAAGCTCCATTCTTGTGAAGCGGAGCCGTCACCGGAAATACGACGCGTTGGGCAACATCCGGAATATAAGCGTCTTCGACCTCTTGCGCCAAGGTTCGGCCAGTCACGGTGATCGCGCTCCCGTCCAAATATCCGCCATTTAATAATTCCCGCAAAATCAGGGGGACTCCCCCCACCTGATCCAAATCCGCCATAAAGTACTCACCGCCCGGCTTCAGGTTGCCAATGTGCGGCGTCTTATCGGTGATGCGCGAAAAATCGTCCAAAGACAGGTCCACTCCCGCTTCGCGAGCGATCGCCATTAAATGCAGCACGCTGTTGGTTGACCCGCCGAGGGCGGCCGCTACCGTAATCGCATTTTCGAAGGCGCGCTTGGTTAAAATATCCAGCGGACGAATTCCCTGCATGAGCGCGTCTAGGACAACCTCTCCGGCGCGGTGAGCGGATTGCCCACGACGGCCATCGACGGCCGGAATGGCTGAACCGCCAATCAGCCCAAAGCCTAGAACCTCGATCATGGTAGCCATGGTATTGGCGGTAAACAACCCGGCACAGGCACCGGCTCCAGGACACGCGGCGCGCTCCAATCCATCGAGTTCGTCGAGACTCATTCGTCCGCTGGAATAGGCACCTACCGCCTCGAAAACGTCGCCGACTCCCACCGATTTGCCGCGATACTGACCTGGCATAATCGTTCCACCATAGACTACGACGGTAGGGATATTCAGCCGAGCAGCAGCCATTAACATGCCCGGAATATTTTTGTCGCAAGCGCCTACAGCGACCAGTGCATCAAACTGTTCCGCGAAGCACACCAACTCAATCGAGTCGGCAATCACTTCGCGACTAATTAGGGAGCCTTTCATTCCTTCGTGTCCCATGGCAATCCCGTCACTCACCGTGATGGTGCGAAATTCAATTGGCTTGCCCCCGCCATGCTCGATCCCAGCCTTCACCTGGGCCGTGACTAAATCCAAGTGAAGATTGCACGGGGTCACTTCTGCGGCAGCGTTCGCCACCGCCACAAAGGGTTTGTGAAAATCTTGGTCAGAAAACCCCATAGCCCGATACATGCTGCGATGCGGCGCCCGTTCGGGGCCCTCCACGGTCTTAGCGCTAGGCCACTGTCGGTCCTGTTTCAATCGTTCTTGCTGTGACATACTAGTCCCCTCATTCTGTCGATTCGACATAAATTTGTGTGTCTCAATACTAAACTCTTCTATAGAGAGTACGCCAAACCCCCATGGTTGCCAACCACAGCCGACTTATATCGTTTCGCATGCGACGATTGGGTCGACCGAGCCCGCGAGAGCCCTGGGGATGCGCCGCAAGTCAATGAAAGGCACCGTATCGAATTCCGACCGGAATCCGTCATGCCTGATGAGGGTCGGCGTCGACTGGCGATGAACCACCGCCCTTTTTTAGGCGTCGCGCTTCTCTCTTTATCGATTGGGTCCACCAGGCTGCGGGGAAATTAGCTGAAACGGATGCGATGCTCCGACGTCATCCAGCAGAATGCAAGATAGGTCTTTCCATGAAATGGTACCCATGTCGAAGTTTTCATCCGATCCGATATATTTCCAGTGTAAAGAGCCAATGCCCGCATATCTCGTCTGAGCCCCACGGGACCGCTTTGCCTAGAAACCACGATGCCGGTACGATGGCAACAGCTTCATCAGGAAGGAGACTTAAAATGTCTATGTTGATCACTTTCATCATCGGTTCCAAACTCTGCTTGACTCCACTGAGCTCGGCTGCCATCCCACTATCGTCGGCGGATGTCTCCCAAGAGGTATCGAGCGTTGTCACCATGGAGAACTTAGCTGACACTATTCACGCTTATCTTGCGGCAACGGGAAACACGAAATTGGCGGGCGCTAGCGTCGCAAAGTCACCCATGGCTCCGAGCAATCTCTCCACCCCAAGTCCAACGCCCGCTACCGCTTCGACCTCGGATACCACAAGCAGTCCGGCTCGGTCACCTAATTCAGGCCAGTCTTCGCCGAGTTCAGCCGGGTCTTCGACGAGCGCGACTTCCGAACCTTCGACACCCCCATCGTCAGCGGGAGGGACGTCGGCCAATGCGTCCTCCGCCGACTTAGCCGCGGCCCAACAGATGCTTTCATTGATCAATCAAGCCCGGGTTAGTGGCGGGCAAGCGGCGCTGACCAATAGTTCCGCTCTCGCTCAACTCGCGCAGAAACGAGCAGACGCGATGATTACTGACGGCTATTTCAGCGAGGATTCACCGGTATACGGCTTGCCGATTCAAATGGAAACTGCGGCTGGCATCAACGACGAGTCTATGGGAGCAGAGAATATTGCCGAAGCGCCCACCATTGCCGAAGCGTTCGCCCTACTCATGGCCTCTCCGCCGCACGAAGCCAACATTATGGCCGCCTACTTCACCCAGGCGGGCATCGGCGCCGCTTATTCGCCTACGACCGGCTGGGTCGTTTCCGAACTGTTTGCGGGGCCCACTCAATAGCTCAGCCGAGGCACAATTCCAGGCCATAAGGCAGAAAAAAGGAACTCCAACCAAGGCGCGTTGGAGTTCCTTTTGCTATGACTGCGGCGGGAACAACGTGCTCGGTGGGCACACCCCAATGGCTGCCACCTCGCAAGCAGAGGGAATGCAATACCCATAGGCGGGAACCAACAATTGGACCGTGGCCAGGGTTTGCAGCAGTAAACACAGGGTGACTTGCACCGACAATTGACCGTTGGGCAAAATCACCGCGCTCGAGGTGCCGGTAAGAATTGTGCACACCGGCGTAGTGCCAGAAGGATTATAGAGCGGGACGGTCGTCGTGGTATAGACGGACACTGGAACGACGGTGACCCCATTGACACAGGTGACGTTTACGACCGCCGAAATGGTGTAGGTGATATTGTTGATAGAATCCGTTCCGCTGGGAACGACGGCACCCACGGCACAAGTCGAATCGGTCAGGTCTACCGTGCAAGTCAGGGACCCAGACGTGGTCCCGGGAGGAATACAGCCGGGCGGCAGCGTCATATCGTTTACTATGGTGCTGGCGGTGACGGTTTGACTGCATGATGCATACACCTTGTCGACCATAATGCAGTCGATTTCGGTCGGTGGAGGGCAGCAACCGCTGGAACATGGACCCGATGTCACTGTGGCCATTTTTGGGCCTCCTTGTCGCGTTTGGAGAGAGACGCCATGCTGCAGGTTCCCTCTGCTTTCGATATATGTGGCTGAACTCGAACCGTGCATGGGGATGACAGAACTCAGCGGAGGACGGATATGCCGGACTTGCCCGCGTCGGGAGAGAACGTCGTCAATGGCGGCCCCGGCCTTCAAACCAAGAACGCACTTCCACGCCGGGAAGTTCGGGAAGTGTGCGGACGCGAGTGGGCTTTTTGGCTGGAACCTGATCAAAGCCTCTGGCTCCTCCCTCCGGACGGATCTGCGCGACGCCTTTTAGCGTTTCGGGTCAGAAGATTTTGGCCTTTTTATCGCACTCGCGACACCCTTTCGCTAGCCTTGGAAACGGTGCAACAAAACTTGTATCAGGTTATCGACTGCAGTTATCCCACCCAAACCCAGTGGATAGGCCACGGACAACTTCTACTCGGTGGCAGCCAGTTTGCGTTGTTGCGGGACCACGGCCGCCTGACTGCGGTTTCGGTAGCGGGCCAAGAAATCGTACCGCTTCAGATGGATTGGTGGCCCGAAGGTCAAATCACTCAGGGTTGGGCCACGGCCGACAACAAGGTCTGGTGGAGTTTGGGCCATGCGCGCGATCGGCATTGGGTGGTGGCCTACCATGACCGCCAAGGCTTATGGTGCCAAGATCCGCCTTTAGCCAACGTGGCCTGGCCAAACATTTTTGTCTCTCCCCAATTTCTCTATTTGGCGTGGTGGCAAGACGGTCAGATTCACTGTGAAGTGCGGCGGCCATCCGGATGGCCGAGAACCGCGGTTTATCATCACTTCGTATTGGGTGCGGCGGATCCCAGCCCGGTGGGGCTGAATAACCGGGCTACCTGGATGAAAATCGAAAGGCTAAGCCGAGGCCGTCTCCTGACCACCGATTGGGAGACCCGACACACATCGCTTGGTGCGGGCACCATCCAAAGCTTCGACGCCTATCAATCCTTCGAAGGCAAGGGCTGGTCGCACTATCAAAATCGCCCCGCTCCCGCACCACGATTTCAGCGCCGACGGTGGTCGGCCAAAATTCACCCAAAACCGTCGCCGACGACCGTGCTCAGATTGTCTGCTGGAACGAAAACGGCGTTGGCCCCCGCAGTTTCTACGCACACGCCTCAAGCTAGTCGACCCCAGCCACGACATCGATGCTGTCATTTCGAACATTTAAGGAGGGATTTGAGGTCTTGTTGGCGAATGCTGTCCAACCATAAGTGATGATGGGAGGATAAGCCAAATGACGGAGGACATCGGATCTTCGATCAGGCGCCTTCGAGAAGCATTGGGCTGGTCGCAATATCAGTTGGCCAAGAAGGTGCCGATCTCGCAAAAGCAAATGTCTCGAATCGAAAACCATCAAGTGATAGAAATTCCTCGAGCCACTTTGATTCGGCTGGCTGAAGTTTTACACACACCGTTGGTGACCGGAGAAGTCAATCGTTGGCTTTATCTTGGAGGATATCGCCCGCTTATTCATCCCAACCTACCCTTGCCGCCCAACGCTGATACTCTATTGGCCCGCTTCAATCCATATCCCGCCGCCGTCCTCGACGTGGCTGGCCATTTGTCAGCCTGCAACCCGGCGATGGAAAATCTCTTCTCCGCCTTCTCTCTGGATCTGCCCATCGGGCAGAGTGTGGTCCCTGCCCTCTGCCGACCGACTCACCGACAAGCCCCGATGCTATCTAGGGCGGAAGTCAGTTTCATCGTTCGCCGATTGCTCTTGGAATGGTCATTATATTCAGACGAGGAAGGATGGATCGTCGACGCCAAACGTCAACTAGCCAGGGATTTGGGCGAGCTTTGGGACTATTTGAGCGAAACCTTTCGCCCCGATGCAGAACTGCTCACACCCTGGCCTGCAGAGTTTGTCATAAATATTCCTTTGCTCAGCCCTCGCCCCCGTTTTATCATTACCGAAGTATTGGTAAGTCGTCGGCCAGACTTGGGTCTTTACGTGCTCTACCCCATGAATGACTCCGCCAAAACTTGGTGCTTGACTCACTCGCCCGGCCGAGCGGCCGCAACATAGACTCTAGCGATGCCACGGTGCCAAACCTCTACATACTCTTCCCCCGGAGGGTTGAAGAGCCTTTCTCCAGTAAATTCATAGCCGTCAGGAGGACTCTTCAATACGTTTTGATATCGGCGCCTAAATCCTATCGAAAAAGCCATAAAGGTCAACCCGGCCAATACCAGATAGCCGCCGATTAGCGGCAATTGGTCCAGAAAAAATATCACCCCTCCGACCAAAGCCAAAGTTCCGATAGCGCGAAGCAAGATCCGGTCCATCAGTCTTATTTGACCAATTTTCCCGACCATTTGACCATCCCCCCCTTTAGCACCAACGCCTCTAATCCTCCACTTCGCAGCAAGCGGGCGGCCCGGACCGCTTTAGCGTCGGTCGCTGCCAAAACGACGACCATCCGATCAGTCCGCAGTTCGTGCATTCGCTGTTGCAACTCATAGCCGGGGATCAGCGTCGCCCCCTTAATATGCCCTAATCGAAAAGATTTTTGATCGCGCACATCGAGCAGAGTCATCGGTTTTTTTTGAACGATCCATTCCATCAACTCACTACCCTCTACATCTTGCTTCGGTGCCGCTGCCTTCTTCTGCGCACCCGGTAACCAGGATCGCACTCGATCTAACATGTCTCGCCCGCCTTTCCAACTCCAATAATCTTATCAAACGCGCCGTAAAAAGCCTACCTTTAGGTATCGGGATATAAGGCGTTCGCCCTCAGGCGAAGGTTTGTCGTCTCTAAGCGATACCTTGGGTGTTATGCTGAGCATGGGTTCGCTCTTTGACAAATGGATGCGTTGGCGGTTGTCTCTCGCAATCGTGGGAGACGTAAAATGGATCGCGTGGTCAAAACCAGACGTTAACAGGATTCGGCGAACCAAGGTGGTTAGCGAAGTCTAACCATCACGGCACGTAACCAGATTGATCAGGCTCGGACCGAGCCTTCGGGGCGCCGATAGAGATTACGCTACAGGAATGCACCGAGAACCCTCGGGCTTCGCTGCAGCCATGGGGAGTCGTCACCAGTTTCTTGCCCAACCGAGAAACGATCCAGCCCATGAACATCCGGCCACGGCGTCTAACGCCAACCGCTATCTGCTATTCTCCCGGCTTGAGTACTCGTCCCAAACCCATGAACCCTCGGTCGCCCCCGCCCACGGGGCCGACGGCGGCCGCCTCCACGTCAAACCTCAGTCGAACGTGCATTTTTGAAAAACATTTCCTACAATAATCCCAAGCATATGCTTCCAATCCAGCATAGAGTATTCTAAAGAAAGCATCGTCGGGTGTCTTCGTCCCGAATCGGGAAGCCGCGGGGACCAGGGGCGGCGTTGAGAGCAACAGAGGGTATATTATTGTCGGCATGCGCTAAAATTCGATGCGGCCGATATCCCATCTCCCGATTAAGGAGCGAAGTAGGCATTCCGATTTGCGCAGGCGGAACCGAGGAGCCCAAGAAATGCGAACGGCCAAGTTATCGCCCAGAGTAAACAACATTTAAGGCCGGGGCAAAATGCGGGCCGCTTTTGATTAAAGCCATTTGATGGCTGCGAATTTCAGGGCTAAAGCTCATCGAATGGCATGCACGGTGTAAAGCCCCATCCATTCAAGGGACGAGACTAAAGGCTATCCCGGTTGAGGCAAAAATCGGATCCGCACCCCTTTTAAGTAATGAACGGATCCGGCCGGGGCGTCCGAAATCCAGGGATATTGAGAGAAAAGAAAGGGGGAGCAGGAATGGGACAGGCCAGGCCGAGGGCATCATCGCTCCTTGGAAGTCGCGGGCTCGTGGCCGCATCTAATAAAGTCCCCCCTTGCGATGCACGGTGATGAAAGAACTATGGGGAGCACTGAATCGGCCCAACTTATTGCCATTGCAAAAAACATGGTCAGAGGGCGAACACGAAAAATTTACCGACCAGTTGGTTTCGTCGCTGCCGTCGGCCACGGTATGGACGGATCCCAGTCGGCGCTTAGCGTATGCCTATGACGCCACCGGAGAACGGCATTGGCCCGACGCCGTTGTTTTTATTGAACACGGTCAGCATCTGGCCGATGTCCTCGCCGTTTCCCGAGAGTTTGCAGTGCCGGTCATTGGTAGAGGAGCAGGTACCAGCCTCAGCGGGGGAACCACACCCGTCCTGGGCGGCATCGTCCTCGCCTTTGCCCACATGAATCATATGCTTCATCTGGATCCTGACAGCCGCGAAGCCGTGGTTGAGCCTGGACTTGTCAATGCCGACTTTCAATCGTTGCTCGCCGAACAAGGATATTTCTACGCACCGGATCCTTCAAGTCATCGAATCTCCACGTTAGGAGGCAATGCCAGCGAAAATTCCGGTGGGCCGCACTGTGTGAAATACGGGGTCACCACAAACCACGTGTTAGGCGGTCGAGTCTATTTAGTGGACGGAATCTGCCGAAGTTTGCCGACCGTGCGCGACTGGCGGCCAGGGCTGGACCTCACCGGTCTCATCGTGGGTTCGGAAGGCACCTTGGCGCTTTTAGATCAACTCGAACTACAAATTACCCCTAATCCCTCGGCGACGGCGACCCTGTTGGTCGCTTTCGACCACGTAGCCACCGCGGCCGACGCCGTCTCCGCCATTATCGCCGGACGGATTATTCCTTCCACGTTGGAGTTGCTCGACAAAAAGAGCATCGAGACGATCGAACGGTTCGTGCACGCCGGATATCCTCCCGAAGCCGGTGCCGTATTGTTGATTGAGGTGGACGGCAGCGAGGGAGACGTCGAAGCCGAGCGCAACACCATCGAGGCCATTTTGAAAGAACATGCCGCGCTCTCGATTGAACAGGCGAAGACGCCTGCCGAGGTGGCCAATTTATGGAAAGGACGGCGTTCAGCCTACGGGGCAGCCGCTCAAATTGCGGGACATTTGTGGATTCAAGACGTCACCGTACCTCGGCCGCTGTTGGCCGAAATGATGGAGCAAGTGACCGTAATCGGAGCCGCTCATGGGTTCTCCATCTTAACCATCGCCCATGCCGGAGACGGCAATTTACATCCCAATCTGCCTTATAACCCAAGCGATGAAGACGAAGTCCGACGCATGCGCAGCGCCGACCAGGCTATCCTGCGCGCTTGTGTCGAACGCGGTGGTTCGATTACCGGAGAGCATGGCATCGGCATCGACAAGCTAGAGCAACTGGCGCTGATGTTCGGCCCCCATGAACTTAAACTCATGGCCGACATCAAACGGGTGTTTGACCCCTTAAGTTTGCTCAATCCCGGTAAAGCGGTGCTCCCGCCTGACTACCCGATCGATCGAGGGGCATACCCTGAGCCACCTCGGCCAGCGCCGGATTCGCGGATGGATGCCTTGCGCAGCGTGATTGTGAACGATGCCTATTCCCAGGTGGCAGTTAAAGGGAGCGGCAGTCAAGGCGGCCGTGGCCCTTGGGGCCCTCAGGCCGCCGTTGTTGCGACCGAACGCCTCGACCAAGTCGTCGATCTCGACCAGCCAAACCTCACCGTGGTGGTAGAAGCCGGCGTTCGCGCCTCTAAACTCCGGGACTTACTGAGCCGCCATCATTTGGCCCTGCCCACGCTGCCGGGTAATACACGCAGCCTGGGAGGACTGGTAGCCACTAACGCCCGCTACTGGGGAGATAACGGGCTCGGATGGCGCGATCATGTACTGGCCCTGGACTGGCTCGATGGCTTGGGCCGAGACTTCCGCTTTGGCCGGAAGACCATGAAAAATGTCGCCGGTTACGATGTGGTGAAACTGCTCATCGGATCGTGGGGCACGCTCGGAGCCATCACCCGGATTACTTTTCGGGTTCGTCCAAAAGCCCCGGCTTCCACTGTGGCTGGCGTCTTTGACCCGGATCCGGTTCTGCTGGCGGAGCTCGCGCTAAAGCTTAGAAACCAGCAAGTGCCTCCCAGAGGGCTCTTGCTGCATTGGCCCGGACCTAATCAGACGGCCGTTTTGTGGATTTGGCTGGACGGTCGCCAAATCGATACCCAACGCCAAATGATTAATCACCAAGTCCGTACCCTTGACCGGTCTATCACTTGGTATGGGTCAGAACAAGTCGATGCCGTAGACGGTGATCACGACGCTTTTTGGCGGTCGGAGGCGGGCGAAAACTGCCAATGGCTGGAAGGGGGGGTCCGCCCCGGCCTACTTCCTAAACAGGTTCATCATCTGCGCCAGGCGGCACATCCGTTTTTCGTCTATCCTTATTCAGGAGCCATTGAAGTGAAGACGTTTGATCCCCTCGTCACCTTGCCTGCGTGGGTCGCCAGATACCATCAAAGCGACCAGCCGAGCCAAATGCGCCCTTCGCCTGAATGGACCGCCCTGGAGCATGGCATTTTGGAGCTGTTCGATCCTAATCACCGATTTCCGGCATGGGAGGCGTTGACCGATGAGTAAAAACCCTCTTCCTGCCCAACCCTTCACGTGGGTTTTGGCGGAGACAGAGCACTGCAACAAATGCGGATTTTGCTTACCTGCCTGCCCGACCTACCGCATCAGCGGACAAGAACTCCATTCTCCGCGGGGACGCATCGCCATGGTCGAAGCTGCTGCCCGTGAGGAACTGCCTGACTTATCCGGGATGGAAGAGGCCTTGGAATTTTGTGTGGGATGTCGAGCCTGTGAGCCCGCGTGTCCGTCCGGGGTTCATTATGAACGGATTCTCGAGGCGGGGCGAACCTATCTCATCCGCCGAGGCAGTACAGCCTTTCGCGGAGCGTTAGCCAGCCGCAGTGCACTCTATCTCACGAAACACCCCAAAGCCTTGCGCCAAATTGGGCGTCTAGGCCGCCGGTTGAGTCGAATCGTACCCGACGTGGGCATCGGCTCAGATTTCTTGGGGATGTTGCCGAAAACCCGGGATACGAGTGCCATTCGCCCGGTCAACACGAATCTTCCAGCCACCCCAATGTCCCCGCGAGTCGCGTTTTTTTCTGGTTGCGTGATGGACTCTATGTTTGCCGATGAAAACCTGGCAGCGCGCAACTTGCTAGAGGCAGCAGGCTACTCGGTGGAGGTGGTTTTGGGACAATCGTGCTGCGGCGCTATTCACCTTCATTCGGGAGAAATCGAATCGACTAAGGCGCTGGCCAAAGCGAATATTGTCGCCTTCGAACGAGAGCATTGGGCATGGATTGCCAACGCCGCCGGGGGTTGCGGGGCGATGCTCCAAGAATATCCCGAGCTTTTGGCTGACGAATCCGATTGGGTTCAAAGAGCCGAGGCTTTTTCGTCTAGGGTGCGAGACTTCTCCACCCTGCTGTTGGAACCTACCGCGTCCCCGCTGGCTTTCAGAGGCAACGGGAGTCGGATAGTCCTGCAGAATTCGTGCCATTTAGCTAACGTTCAACGGGCGGGGCAAGACCCCATTCGCTTGCTGAGGCAAGTGGAAGGGGACACCTTGGTCTCGTTTCAGGACCAAGAGATGTGCTGTGGGTCCGGGGGCCTGTATAACATCAACCATCGCACTTGGGCCCAAGCAATCCTAGATGACAAGATGGGAAAAGTCGCCGTAAAGACGCCTGACCGTATTCTCGTCAATAATCCTGGCTGTCAGTTGCAAATGCAAAGCGGCGTCAGTCGTCACCAAGAAGTGCGCGCCTCCGTGGAGCACGTGGCCACTTATCTCTGGCGCTGTCATTTGGCCGCCCGGTCATCGCAATCCCGTCGAGACGCTTAGATTTCATCTCATTTCCACGCCGCCTCCGACATTTTGGCTTTTTCCCTATATTCGGCAGGAAAGGGATGCCACTTCGATGTTCGCAGAAAGCAGGAAAGCCGCCTCCAATCTTGGCGAGAACCGAATCTAGGACATCGATGGGACCCGCGATGTCCTCGCCGACGACCTGCCTTCTTGATTAGAACCGGAGTCCGTTTCGCTCCATTTTTGCGGATTTGATGGTGGGTTGGGCAAGCCAGGGATACGCGCCTGACTGCCCGAGCCCTCCTCGGATTCCACCCCGAAGCGTCTAACACCGCAGGGCATTTTCTTAGCCGCCTAAGTTCCTGCGGTTAAGACGCCCTGAGTTTGACTTTGGCGAGTCTGAGTCAAAGGTTCAACGTCCACACCACCTGAGCCCCAAAACGATTCAGAAGCAAGTTTTGGGACCCGAGCCAGTCCTAAGCCCAAAGCCTCTCGGCTGGGTAGCGTGCCGGAACGCCTGGCGCCACGGTTTTAAGTCCAGTGGCGATCGCGTTATAACCATGCCACCCTCCAACCCGCGGGACCCCTAACGGTCGTGGCCCACCGATTGCGCCTTGTCACTCTCTATTGGCAGGTTCGCATCGGGCAACAGATTTCGTCCAAAAAATCCGCTTAAATAATTTCGACCGGTATCTGGAGCCAGGGCCACGACCGTACTTGGCGCCGGAAAGTCCTCCGCTACTTGCAGTGCCACCACTAAAATGGCTCCGGTCGAACCTCCTGCCAAAATGCCTTCTTCACGAGCCAACCGTTTCGCCATGGCAAAGGCATCAGCATCGCTGACCGCTACCCAGCGATCGACCACAGCGGTATCCAGAGTTTGAGGATAATAATCCTCCCCCATTCCTTCGATCTGAAATGGTTGGTAGGATCCAGTAAAGATAGACCCAACCGGATCGGCGCCCACCACGGCAATCTCTGGATTTTTAGATTTCAAGTACCGACCGATGCCCGAAATAGTGCCACCCGTTCCGGCACCGGCGACAAACGCTACCATCTCGCGCCCACATTGGTCCCAAATTTCTGGGCCGGTGGTGGCAAAGTGTGCGTCCGGATTGGCTGGATGCTCGAACTGGCCCATATAGGCCGCATTCGGGAGTTCTTCGGCTAATTGACGCGCCTGATGTTGATAATTTAAAGGATCGCTGCGAGGCACGTCTTTCACCACCCGGACTTCCGCGCCATAAGCGCCTAAAAGCCGAATTTTATCGGCACTCATCTTATCCGGCACATAGAAAATAGCCCGGTAGCCACGGACGGCAGCGACCATAGCCAGCGCAATACCGGTATTGCCCGCGGTGGCCTCAACGATGGTCCCTCCCGGCCGCAACCGACCTTCGCGTTCGGCAGCGTTAACCAACGCCAGGGCAATTCGGTCTTTCGTGCTGCCGCCCGGGTTCATCGATTCCAGCTTCAACGCAACGGATGCTCCCGATTTCGGTATAATACGGGATAAGCGTACCATGGGGGTATGGCCAATCGCTTCCACAATCGAGGACAATGGCTTGTCCGGGGGATTCATCAGGCTCCACCTCGTTGTTTTGCTCATTATAGCAAATTCGGGTCGGTTCCCTAAGGGAACCTCCGGAGGCCCGAAGCCAGCGGACTTGAAGCGGCTCGGACCATCTTTGCTGGGAAGCGTCGAAGCCGCTTCAGGCGGTGATCCCCGGGCTGAACGGTGACCGCCCGAAAAAGCCCAATCGATCATGGAGGAGATAGCGATAAAAGGTCACTTAATCACCCATAAAGATTGTTTAGACGGAGCCACCGCCGCACTGGTGGGATGGGCGAGCGGATTGGACCCGCTGTTTGTAGAGCCTGACCGTGCGCTCACCGCTCTCGAGCAACTCGCCGCAAAGGACGACGTTCTACCCATCTATTTGGCCGATGTCTCGATCCCTAAAGAGTCGTACTCCCACTGGGCGCCTGCCCTGGGATGGATCTTAGACCACCACGCCACGGCTCTGCCGTTGGCCGCGGAGAATCGCGTGACGATTGACTTGGGGCGCTCAGGCTCCCATCTGTTTTACGATTATGCCGTACACCAAGGCTGGCTCGCCCCTTCAAAAGCGTGGGACCGGCTCGTAGCCATGGTGGAAGCTTATGACTTATGGATGCCGCGGCATGACCCAGGGCAAAACCTTGAACGCTTATTCCGCGCTCGCGGACTTTCTTGGTATCACCAACGGTTTGGCCAAGGTTGGGTGCCGCTGGTCGCTTCTGAGGCCGAAGATCTGGCGCGTCTCGTCCGCGAAGAACAGGCTTTACTGCAAAAAAGCCTGGCGCGAATCCGTCACCTGACTGCTGGTAGGTGGGAAATTGCTGGACTGTTAATGGACGAAGACGGCTCGACCAACGAACTCAGCCACCGCCTTCTGCAACAAGGGTATTCTCTGGTGTTGATAGCAAAGCCCGACGGGCGGCTGTCAGCCCGCAGCGACCAACAGATCGACGCCTCGGAGATGATGGCCAAGCTCTTTCGTGGAGGCGGGCACCGCCGGGCGGCCGGAGGTCGTCGACCAGCGGATGTTCCTTTCGACGAGTCCGGGTTAAACAGACTCCTTGGCCAGATCAAGGAGTCCTTGGAACCGGATTCCTCACCAAGTTAAAAGCACCTTGCCGCGCGCTCGGTCGCGGGCTACGTATTCATGCGCCTCGGCCACCTGGCCAAACTCAAAGGCCACGTCCACTACCGGTTTAAGCCGACCATCGGCCAAGCTTGGCAGGGCATGGCTAATAAATTTCTGCATCAGTTGCATGCGATCTTCCAAGGGCCGCGAGCGCAGTGCGGTCCCTCGAATCGTTAACCGCTTTTGCAGCAATAGGCCTAAATTGACGTCCGTCACCGCACCGGACAACGTACCCACGACAATTAACCTCCCTCCCGGCACCAAGCTCGAAATATTATCGTCCCAATACGCTTGGCCGACAAAATCTAAGATGATGTCTACCCCCTTCCCGCGGGCGGCGATAACCTCGGCAAAGCGTTGATCGCGATACACCACTGCTTCATCCGCGCCCAGATTCCTCACCAAATGGGCCTTTTCTTGACTGCCAACCGTCGCCACAATCGATGCTCCCATCCAATGGGCTAATTGCACGGCCGCCGAACCCACTCCACCGGCAGCCGCATGAATCAGCACCGAATCGCCGGCTCCTATCTGAGCCTTGTCGGTCAAGGCATCGTAAGCGGTGAGAAAAGCTTCCGGGATGGCGGCCGCTTCGGGCCATCCCAGGTTGGGCGGAACTGCGAATGCCATGCGCTGATGCACAGCGACCTTCTCCGCATAAGCACCGCCGGTCACCAGGGCCGCTACCGGCTGCCCCAGAACAAAGTCCGTCACCCGGTCGCCGACAGCCTCGACGATCCCGGCACACTCAAGCCCCAGAATTTCTTGCTCTGGCCTCGGCTCAGGCGGCGGGTACCGTCCCTCTCGCTGCAACAAATCGGCGCGATTGATCCCCGCCGCGCGCACCGCGATTAAAATTTCTTCCGGGCCGGGCACAGGGTCTGCCGTGGTTCCCAAGGCTAACACTTCCGGGCCCCCATAACCTTTCAAAAGAATTGCCTGCATGCCTTCCCCTCCTTAGGGGTAGTCTACTCGTTTAGGCCTGCGTTTGAAATCGCTCGCGAATCCCGTAAAATAAAGACGAGCATCGACGCGGTCTTCATTTTCGCTCAACCCGCACAATCTGGGTTTGCGCACTTTCGAAGGCCCGCCAGACCTATGCATGGATGGAGGCAATACATTGAAACGTTGGACACTAGGAGTGGCCGTGCTCTTGGGCGCTGGATTATTAGCCGGTTTCGTCGCGACGAGTCACCAAGCCCCGCGAAAGCCTATCGAAAGCGGCCGGGATTTGCGCTGGAAAAAGGCGCCGCCCTTAACTATCAACGTCAACAAAACGTTCGTGGCCGACTTCACTACCACCGCGGGAAACTTTCAAATGACCTTGTTTGCTAAACAAGACCCGGTGGCCGCCAATAATTTTGTATTCTTGGCCCGTCACCACTTTTACAACGGAGATACGTTTTTCCGGGTGATTAAGCCCTTTATGGTGCAGACCGGAGACCCTTTAAACAACGGTACAGGCGGCCCTGGCTACTCCTGGCACGCGGAACTGCCCCCGACCGTTCCCTATTCGCCGGGGGTTGTGGCCATGGCCCACGCGGCCAGTCCCAATTCCAATGGCAGCCAATTTTTTATCTGCACGGGAGCGGAATGCGCCGGGCTCAACCAAAAGGGATACAACACCTATACCGAAATCGGTCGCATCACCCAAGGCCTGGCTGTGGTGGATAAGATTGCTAACGGCAAAGTCAAGGCCAACCCCTTGATGGGGGGTGAAGTCAGCAAACCGCTGCATCCGTATACGATCAAGAACATTACCATTAAGGTGAAGCGGGCGTGAGCAGGCCCACTCGCCGCCTAAACCCTATCCGAGTGCTTTTTGTCTGCTCTGGCAACATCTGCCGATCGCCGATGGCTGAGGCCTACTTCCGCCATCGGGTCGCGGAACTCGGCCTGTCTGCCCAGATTTCTGTCGATTCAGCAGGCATCGGGGGTTGGCACCAAGGCGAACCTGCCGACTTTGGCACGCGTCAAACCTTGGAACATCACCACATTTCCAGCAAAGGTTTAATCGCCCGAAAGATCCATGGGCACGATTGCGCCTTCAGCGACTATATCGTGGTCATGGATCGTTCTCACTTGCGAGCCTTGAATTCGGTAGCACGAGGTAAGGCTCGCCTGCTTATGTCGTGGACTCCGGGAAGGGCAGCGGCGGACGAAGTCTTTGATCCTTATGGAACCGAACGTTTCGAAGAACTCTACGCCCTAATCACGCCTGCACTCGATCAACTGTTGGCGGAGATTGTCACTACTCATGGTCTTGATACCCTCGACCGTTCGCCGCGCGATCCCGGTTGCCATGGTAAAATGACATAGTGGTTGGCTTGTCAGTCATGACGTTTGAACCTGTCCAAGCTGGGTAGGAGTCGCCTGAGGGCCTGGTTAAGTTGTTCATTTCAGGCGGTTTGTGCCGGAGGGAGGGGAAATGTGGAGCTTTCTCAAGAATGTCCGGCTTGCGCCGCTATTCAAATGGCCCGGGCAGTGGGCCATCATCATGGAGATCACTGGAAATCATCGTCCTATGACGGATTGTTGGCTGCGGCCAATGCCCTTCAGAAACCCGACGCCGATCCGGGAACTCTATTGACCGCCCTTTATGAGGCCTTGGCGGTGCGTGATCCGGTGGGTGATCCCTATCAAGCTGAAAAGGCAGAGGCCAACCGGCTCGCTGAGTTGTTCTGGGCGGGGCATTCATTGCCGCTTGAGGATCTCTATTCGCGCGCACTATATGCCACTGCTGCCAACGCCCTAGACGGTGGGGTCGATCCTAATCCGACCAACTTGTGGGCTACCTTCGAGTCTGCCATTGGTCAAGGGTTTTCCCGGGATGATTGGCCGTTCTTTATAGACCAGGCTCGGCCTGGTCAATTTCTTTTATATCTCACCGACAATGCGGGTGAGGCAGTCTTCGATCGTGAACTGATTCGTTCGTTGTCAGAAAGCGGTTTATTGGTAGTGGTCGTGGTCCGAGGAGCTCCGTATTTAAACGACCTCACCAGCAGCGAAGCCCGCGAGTTGGGTCTGCAATCCGTCGCTGAGCGCCTCATCGATACCGGGACAGCCAGCACGGGGTTTATGCTGGACCGCGTCGGCGAACCAGCGCGCCGTGAGTTCGAACGTGCCAACTTAATCGTGGCCAAAGGCATCGCCAACTTGGAAACTTTGTCCCATCGGCCCTTGGACAAGCCCACCATCTTTTTATATCGCAGCAAATGTCCGCCGGCCGCCCGCCTCGCTGGAGTGAGCCTCGGCAGCAATGTCGCCTGGATGAAAAATCGCGATAGTTAACCTGGTCGCAAATGGCTGGACGACAGACAGGGCCCGTGCACGTATGCCAGGGACTTGTCTAAAGTGGGTAAGGCGCGGAATTTGGGATTTGGACTACGCCTCAAGGGTTTACCTCACATTTTGGCGGATGGTCGAAAGCGAGAGATAAGCCCAAAACCCGGGCAGGCAACGTGGCTCGAGGCAGTTCCAAGAGGCTTGGACAGGTGTTTAAGCGATGGGACCTATCGAAGTTCAAGGGAGGCAGTCTCATTATTTCAAGACAGGTTCACTCCCAACAGATTGGGTTTAACCGGCGCCAGATGACTCGACTGGGATGGGTGATGGCGATGGGAGGCTTGTTGCTGTTGGGCTCTCTCATCTTTCATGGCAAGGTGACCACCCGCCAAGTCTCCATGCCGATTAGCACAGTGGCCCCTTTGGCCATTACCGTAGTGGTGGACGGTCCAACTAGTCATCCGGGGTTGATCGGATTTTTAGCTACCGTGCATCCTCGGACCGATATTTTGGACATCGCGCCTCTACCGGGCTCCATGAAACTTACCCTGCCCAACGGAGCTGGCGGCCATGTTACGGTGGCGGCGTGGAAAGGGGTCTCGATGGCTTCGCCCGAAATCGTGACCGCAGCCATTGATCAAGCCACCGGATTTACCGCCAGCCATTATTTTTTTATGCCCGTGGATGGCTTAAAGACCGTCTTCCAAACTTTAGCTGACGACACCACGACGTGGCCTCAAGGGGACACTGTAAGCCATTCGCTCCATCTTCTGGGCTATCCTCGCGGAATTGATCGACCCCGGCAAGAGCTAACTTTTCTTAACCAATTGATGACCACCCTGCCCCAAATGACCCCGTTGGACGCCAGCTCGCTGATGGGGGTGGCCATTTCGTCTTCGTTCAATCTGAGCCAATATGAACTCTTTATCTTAGGCAACTACGTGCGCGGCGATGTGCTCCGCCTGACCCCGCTCTCAAGCTTTAAACGGGAAGCCTCCCGGCGCAGGAGGCACCATGGCTAAACGCTTAGTGATCACGCCCCATGGGCATCCGGTGGACTGGATCCAAAGCCAGTTTCAAGCCCATGCTTCGACGATTAAAGCATTGGCCTGGATCTTCGTATTGTCCCGCCTCTTTTTTGAGGAAATAGCTGGTCTAGCCTACGTGTACTTGCCCCATGGCTGGGCGGAATATCCGGCTGGGGTGCTCGGCACTGAAGCCCCGTTGGCCTACCGGGTACTCATTCGCATGTGGGCGCATTGGGACGGGCAATGGTATCTGATGATCGCCCGGCAAGGATATCCCTACCCTCAGTCCACTGCCTTTTTCCCCCTCTATCCGATGCTGGTTCGTTACCTCGGGGGAAGTAGTGTGATTGGTGCTTTAGCCATTTCTTGGTGTGCGACGGCGTTGGCGGTCGTAATGCTCTACCGTCTGGTTCGGCTCGAATTTGGAGACCGAGTCGCTTGGTTTAGCGTACTCGCATTGTTATTCTTTCCCACCAGTTTTTACACTCAAGCGGTTTATTCTGAAGCCATTTTTTTGGCCTTAGCGGTGAGTTCGCTCTATTATCTTCGAAAAGGGCAGTATTGGTGGTCGGGAATGCTGGGCGGATTGGCCAGCCTCGCCGGCATTTATGGGGTCTTCTTAGCGGCGCCGTTGGCGTGGACTCTCTGGCGAACGAAGGGGAATCACCTGAAGTCTCTGGCTCCGGTGGTGTTAATTCCTGCGGGCGTCTTGTTGTACATGTTGTATTTGACTCCTCATTTTCTAGATCCTTTGGTCTTCGAAAGCGCCCAGAAGTACTGGGGAAGAGGCACCATTGCTTTATTCTTGGTCACCTTGTGGCAGGGGGCAGTGGCTGCCTATCATGCCGCCGGGGCGGCCATATCGCCGCAAGTGCTGTTTCAAACCGGCCAACCGTCCCAAATAGTCATGAACTTTTACAGTTTCGGCTTTGCGGTCTATGCCCTGGCGATTTTCGTAACGACAGCGCGCTGGCTCCCTACTTATCTATTGATGTACGAAGGGCTGGCTTTACTGCTGCCCCTCTCCTATCCTTCGGCCGGATACCCCTTGCTGTCGTTGCCGCGGCTCATTCTAGAAGCATTTCCGGTCTTTATAGGCACTGGCCTGCTTTTAGACCGCTATCCCAAAGCCCGAATTCCATATTTTGTGGTATCGGTTCTCCTAGCAGCGCTCTTTGTGTCTCTGTTTGCCACGTCGCATTGGGTGGCATAGCACCGAGCCTTGATGCCACTCGCCCCATAACCACCCACCGCCTCCGAGAGCTTTTCACTCCGAAGGCGGTGGGTTCATTCCTGATCAGATACGGGTTCCAAGCCTACTCAAAGGCCAGGACAGCATCGGCTAGTGGGTGCCGCAGCTGCATCCGCTGGGAATGGTAGGGTTTTCAATGATAAACCCTTCTTGCATGTCTTCACGACGATAGTCGATTCGACCACCGTTCAAATACTCGATGCTGTCTAGCCCGATCACTAAATCCAGGCCACGGGTGGGTACCACAACGTCCTCGGAAGCCTTGGCTTCTTCCCAATGCATCTGATATCCAATGCGACCGCAACCGCAAGCTTGGCCCGCACTCAAACGCACATACTCGGCCTTTCGGTCCGCCAAAAGCTCTTCAAGCGCAGCCTGAGCCGAATCCGTTATTTCCAATTCAACCGTTGGCATCTATAATATCCTCCCCTCAACCTAACGCGTCGCCTACGACACTATCATTATCATAGCTCCAACCGTCGGTCGGCGCAATCCACGAGAGGGCTGCCCGAGAAACCCGCAAAAATATCCACAGTAAGATCGGAGGGTGAAAACGGGAGCTTGAGCGCTCGACGAGCCGTGCTGTCATGGTCAAACCCGGCGATGCATTCGGTCCAAGACCGTAACCTTTAAGCTCCCAAGCGGCGCTCAGTCTCCGCGCGGAGTTTTCAGTGCGCTTAATCCGACTCATTTCCTCGACCATCGCACTCCAAGCCTGGCGATATCGGTCCGAGCCCACGGCTTAATCGTCTGGTCGTGTTTGCCATCACATTGTTTCCTAGCTCATGCCCGTTAGAGCCCGACGCGAAAAATCCGCAGTACCGTCTCCATGACTAAGCCCACGATGCCGCCGACGATGGCCCCGTTGATTCGGATCCACTGCAAGTCTCCGCCGACATACCACTCGAGCTTATCAATCCATTCGCGCTCGTCCATAGACTGCAGGTTATCGCGCACCAATCTGCCGATAATGGGATGATATCGGCGGATCAACCCCTCTGCCATTTCCTTGATCAGCGAATCGAGGCGCTCTCGGGCGGACGGATCATTTTCCAGCCGCGACGCTAGGCTAAGTCGCCATTGCCCGATTTCACGACCCAAACTCCCATCTACGGCCGAGCGTTGAAGTTGATCCACGACCCGCTCCAAGAGATCCTGCCAAGGCACCTGACGTACCATTTCCGCTTTAATTTGCTCAACCGTCGTCCGAATTTTCTCATCGTCGCGAAGCGCGATCCGAAACCGGACCAGCGCCAGTTCAAATTGTTCAAAGGCTTTATCAGAGTCTATCCAGGCAATTAAATGACCGCGGACGGTTTCACTTAGATCCTTATAGTCGATGGTTCCCAAAGACTCTAGGACCCCGAGCAACAATTTTTGGGTGGTCGTTTTGCTGTATTGGTCGATCATCGCTTTCAGCCGCTGTTCCATATCCTCCGTAAACTCGACCGTGCTTAAAACCACTTTCACCTCGTGCGACAAAAACACAAACACCTCATGGTCCTTTTCAGACTGAATAAGCCACTTGATCAGGTTCGCTAGAAGATCCGATGCCGACCAAGCCTCCGCCTGGCGAGTCACAAAATTTGACAGCATGGCTCCCATGTCTTCAAGGGGCAGCAACTCAATGAGTTCTGGCACGAGTCGCTCGATCATCCCGTCGGACGCGGCTTCTCCGGGTTTGAGCCAAGCGATCAGACGATCGACTACATTAAAGCGGTTAAGCGTTTTTTGGATAAAATCAAAAGACAACAGTTCGTTTTGCACTAAGACCACGATCGCCTCAATGATTCTTTGGCGATTCTTGGCGATAATCGACGTATGCGGAACCCAAGTTAGACCCAAAGGATGGCGAAACAAGGCAGTGACCGCAAACCAATCGGCTACACCGCCCGCCAGAGAAGCCAAAGCCGCGGCTAATACATACGGCGCGACCGGATTGTGACGAAATGCTAAAGCCAGTAAAAACATGGCCAAAGCAATGCCTAACGAAAGATTAGCCCACCGACGCTGCACCCGAACGGTCCCCTCTCTTGCTCTTCATCTTAGCCTAGCCGCCGTTCGCTGCAAAGAATCCCGTTGGCTCTGCTCGTACTTCAGTGTATCATCACTTAGGGAATGCCTTAACCACTGATAGCTCAGTGAGCATTTGCACCTTGTTAGCCACTAATCGCGTAAAAGAGTCGATTAGGCTAACACGATAAGGGTCGCAAGACCCAAGACGGTAAGCAATCGAGGAGGATGAACGTGGTCGTAGACGTTGTCGTCGAAATCCCTAAGGGTAGTCAAAATAAATATGAGGTGGACCACGTTTCGGGTCGGATTCGCCTAGACCGAGTCTTGTTTTCTCCCTTCCATTATCCCACTGATTATGGCTACGTACCCGAAACCCTGGGAGAAGATGAAGATCCGATCGATGTCATGGTATTAATCAGTCAGCCCACATTTCCCGGATGCATCGTTCGCGGGCGCGTGGTGGGCATGTTGGCTATGAGTGACGAAAAAGGCGTGGACACTAAGATCTTGGCGGTGGCTGAGGATGATCCGAGATTTCGTGAGATTCAGGAACTCGACCAGGTGACCCCCCATCTGTTAAAGGAAATTTCGCATTTCTTCAGCGTGTACAAGACCTTGGAGGGAAAGACCACTGCCGTCGGCAACTGGGAACCGCGAACCAGCGGAGAAGCCAAGGTTCAAGAAAGTATCGAGCGCTACCATCACGGCTCTTGAGCCTCGGCAGTCACGAATGCTTCTTGGTCGGCAACCAGTCGACCCGCAGTCAGTCCAACGGACCATAAGGGGGTTTGGGCCAGTTCCATCGATACCGCAGTCGATCGCCAGTACTGCGCCAATGCTGTAGCGGTTAAGCTCACGGCATTGGCGCTGAGGTTTTTGTCCTTGCCCTCTAACCAGACCGCCAGCGCATCAAAGGTGTTGGCGGTCTGATTCATGACTTCGGCCAACGCGGGTTCCTCATGAAGTTTTTGCTCTTCCGCCAAATCGGCTACCACTCGAGCTATCGCTCGAACTTGGGTATGGTTCTTCTCCAAAAGCTGACTGATTTTCTGCAAACGCCTCACCCGCCTTCGCCCTCGGGATGCCCACAAATTCCATCGCAGAGAACGCTCGGCAGCGTCAATCGCCCCATTCAGCGAGGCCAGTTGCAAGTCACTAGATCGCGCGTGAGCCCGAAGACGCGAAGGCTTGACCTCCGTGGGTGTGCGCAACCCGGTTTCAATATCTTGGACGGAGGTTTTGAGCGTGGACAACAAGACGCCCGCCAGGCCCATCGCCGGCTCGCTTAAATCTGCAGGATGCAACAACCCATTGACCGCAATTGCCACTGCGGCTCCGACCAGGGTATCGCCCACCCGCAGCAGCCCATAGCTCAATTCTCGGTGGTGTCCCATCGACCACACCATCAGACCGGAAATAGCAATCTGCGGAGCACCTAATGTTCCCAGATTAAAAACTTGCCCCACACCCAGGCTGACCAATACCAACAAGCCTACGGTCCACGCATTCATCCCCCAAAATGCGGCTACCGCAAATGCCACCGTAATTCCGCCGATCACGCCTAAGATTCGCTGCGTCCCGCGCGACAAGGTTTCAGCCATGGTGATATTTATCGACAGAATAGCCGCCAACGCCGCCATATAGGGCTTGGATCGCCCCAACCACTCGACTGCCAGCCACCAGGACAATGAACTGGCGAGCGCGGTTTTGACCACGGTGCTAGTTTGGAGATAAACCTTCATCCGATGCGATCGCGACCGAATCCAAATCATGGCCTTAGGCTGCGCCTAACCACGGATTTTATCCGGATGCACCGCAATGTTGTCAGGTTAAGGATAGGGGGAGCTTTTACTCTGATGCCAATATTCGCTGTTTGACTGTAACAACCTCGGTGGGACCAGTGCTATGACACAATCGCTTTTATGGATCAAGATTTAAATAGTGGCGTGACGAACTTATTAATCTCAGGGCGTCTCGTTAGATCCACGCGATTCCCCTCTTCGCAATTTGCACATTTTCTCTACCTGTACGGTTGCTCAGACTGGCAGTCTACCGGCACCTCGTCAAAGCCTCAGGCCCCCATGGCCACCCCAATTCTCCGTCCGTGCACCAGCGGGCGCGCTCATGATTGCAGAAGAGGGTCATCGTGCTCGTTAAGTGGGTCGACCCGGCGGGCAACCCACTTATCCCCTGATGTTTTTATGCGGTCTGCCCCACAGCGACCATTCGCCTTTTCCCCCGTTGCTGAACTGACGCAACCCCAAAGCCTGGCGTAACGCATCGCACGGATTCTCCTCGCGATGACGCTCCAAATCGTCGATGGTTTGATGGAGCCATTTCTGCCGTGGGATGCCATCGACCCTCAGGGGCTGTAAAGACGGGAGCACATCGTCCACCCGCCCCGGTTCGAGGAGCCATCGAGAGGGTGTAGCCCCTCTTTTCGAATCTCCCACCCGACGAGGGCCATAGTGAAGCATTCGCCGCACTGCTTCTGGAGATGATACCGATCAGCGCGTCCGTACCGATGGGGCCCAGTCAAACCCCTGCCCAACGGCTCTATGCAGCGCCCGAGCGCCATCGGCAAAGAACTGGATTCCCCACGTGGTCAACCCGTCCTGAACCAGCCAAAACGCCCAGAGGACCCGGAGGCCCGTTTCAGTATCCCTCCCCCCCAAGATATCATGGTCCGCCGACCTCTGGTATGCGCAATCATATGATGCGCCCGTTTAAGGCGATCGGCCTCTTTTGGAGCTTCGGTACGGGGGGATCATGCTTCATCCTTCCCCGGCAGGAGAGCCTCGGTGGCGCTTCCTGACTCGGCCAAATGGGCTTCTTAGGGATCCGCCTGGGCGGCGGGTGCCACTGGGAAATTCGGATGCCCTTGATGCTTTTTGATGCTTACATCGTCAATGCCAATGTTGATCACTCGGTTGGAATCTTCGTAAGAAGTCGTGCGCGACCTAGGCCGGTATTTGCGGGTCGTCTGACTTTCCCGCATGATACTCTGCCATCGCCGCGTCAAGCACGCTTTGGGGTAGCCGGCCTTGATCGTCTGCGAGTGGCTGGAGCGCACTGTCCGGGGTCGTACCCCTTCGGCTGTAAAATGGTACTGAGTCCAAGTCGTAACCGTTTTCTGATCGATCCAGGGTTCAACGGCCGGCCCCTTCCCGTTTGACCCGGTATGGATGGGGACTCCGAAGCAACGTTCCTCTGTACTGGACCTGAGCGGTTTCGGCGAGTTGTCGCGTCATGTGTTCCGCCTGCCGACAATAGGTTTCAAGTTGGCGCGAATGAAAGACGCGTAAGAGTGCCTGTTCCATTTCATCCAGACAGTGCGGCCCGGCAGCGGACACATCGGCTTCCATGGCGACGGTCTGCGAGGTGCCCTCGGCATTCTCGATTATCAACGTGAATGGGGTGTGAGGGTAGACCTCCTTGGGGAGCTACCCTTATCTAGCTCCGCCCCTTTGTCCACCCTCAATCGGTTCGCTGACCGCGGCTCGTCTCTTGCGCAATCAGAAGCGCGACCGCTGGGGCACGGACGAACAATTGGAGGGCAATGGGTGCCCTGATGCTTTGGCGAGGTGGCGGTAGGCTGCCAATCTGAACAACCGAAGAGGTCGATATTTTTCTATTTTTCAATAGTCGTTTATAGCATGCACGCTTTGTGTATTGCTGGTGAGTTCGCAGAAGAAAGGAATGGCTTACATTCGCTAAGGAGGAAGGCGTAGCATCATACGCGGACTAAGCGTCTCTGCAGGCCCTTTTCTTACAAAAAGTCTCCCGTCAACCCGGGATCTGCGGCGCCATGGTTCGGTTGGATTTCCGGGTACACCGACACCCCCAACCAAGCGACCATTGTCGGTCACAAACGCCGCCCAAAAACCTATCGGTTGCGGTATCCCAGGTCCATTTGCTGACTCCCTCCTCTCGCCTTCTCAGCATCACCCTCCCATCCGTCGCCTCACGCAGCGAATAAGTGCTGAGACGACATCCCCTGCAGCATGCCTGGTCTGCGACCAAGGCGGGGCAATCCTGCGCGAGTCTGTTGAGGCCCATGTGATATGCTTACTGTGAAAGGAGCGTCGCTCTATGCCTGAGTCCCTTGACATGTTACTTCAACGCGTGACCATGCAACAACAACACATTGCCCAGGCGCGGCCTTTGCCTGGAGCGACGCTTCGCAGCTTGCTGGATGATTTCCTCATTCGCTTCGCCCATGATACCACCGCCCTCGAAGGGAATACGCTCACCTTGCACGAAACACAAGTGGTGTTGGAACATGGCATCACCATCGGAGGGAAAACGATTCGGGAACACCTGGAAGTCACGAATACCGCAGTGGCGTGGCATGCATTGGAACAATGGGTGCGATCTGCGGATCCCCTGACCGAAACGGTGATTACTCATCTGCACCGAGTGACGATGCAGGGTATTCTCGACGACGACGCAGGTCGCTACCGGACGGTTCCCGTTTTTATTCGCGGATCCCGACATGTTCCGCCCAATCCCCTTCGAGTACCGGACGCCGTGGCGGACTTTGTGAAACGGTTTGCCGACCGCCCCGAGCCCTTGCATCCGATTGTCTTTGCCGCGCAAGCCCATATTCAGCTTGCGGCTATCCATCCATTTGTCGATGGAAACGGGCGGGTCTCGCGCCTTCTGGTGAATGGTTGTTTGTTGCGTGACACCTATCCGCCCGCATCCTATCCCGCCACATCCCGAGCGGAATATTTCACCGCCTTGGAACGCGCACAAATCACCGGGGACAACATTGAACCCTTTGTTTACGTGACGGCGGAAGCGGTCGACTGGATGCAACAGCGTTATCTCCTCGCTATTCGCCAAACTTTGGATCCCGGTCGCTCACGTTCAGGGCCTCAACGCTGAAGCGATGGGCCGCAACGGCGAAATGCGATGCCCGAAATGACTCAAGTGGCCAAGCCCCCCACCACGCCACACGTTACGGTACAACCCATAGCTCAAGTGACGGACTCTACCGTAAGCGCAATGAATCCAGGAGAGCCTCTGACATAAGTCGAAAGTCCTCACTGACCATCATCCATCGTTCCAATCCCCGACATCCACCTTGACGCATCCTATCAAGGCGCTAGTACAGTGTGGGGTTAATACCTAATCACCCCGCAACTTTGAATCTCGAGTGCGGTATATACCGCTATTAACACCGTTCAGCGTTTTGAAACGAGCGGTGGTCGGCCCAGAGTCCATTCACATTTAGTGGATTTGTCTTCGAATGAGAACCTCTCGATTTTTGAGGACGGAACCCATGGTGAGCAACCGATGGGCGTTTGCGGCCTCTTGAGGGCAAACGCTCGAATCCATCAAAGGCTAGCGGCCATGTTCTTCATCCAGGGGGTGGGCCTTGCAGGGTTAGTGTTAGCATGGTAGGCCCCCCGTCGTGGCGATCCAAGGCCAGAACTGCGAGCGCCAACACCATGCACGTCCGCGCATGGAAGTCCTTCCTGCCGACGCATCGCTGGCGTTCCTAGGCGTCTCGCGATAGCTCTGGTGCGTTTCGACCAAGATCTGTGCTGCGATATCTCGGAGATGCGGGACCAGGGGTCCCCACGGTGCGAGGAGCATAGAAACCACAACCAGATCCCTCCGTACCAGAGCACCGCGCTCCCTGGATTGGGTGCCCTGCTTGGGGTGGCCAAGGCAAGGCTCCAGTCCCAGAGCTCGATCCATCGGAGGCCAGGCCAGCCCAGCCCTATTTTGAGCCCGGTGTCGACTGGTCGCGTCTAGCGTTTGGTGTCCGACAACCCAATACTCCCAGGTTTGGTGGGAGGAACGGGTGCGAGGCCACTGGTTCAAAAGGAGCCACCAAAGTCGATTTGGGGGAAGTGCGACTTCCGATGCGGTCCTACGACTAGGTGCGATAGGTGTCGATCCCGGTCAGACTTGGAATAACTTGCCACGATATGTCCATTTAAACGGGTGCGCCAAGTGCTCGTTATCATAGTCGATAAACTCTTGAATGCGCTGTTCCAGCGCGGCCACCGAGGAAAAACCCGCGCGCTTATTCAACACGCGGCGCACCAAAATACTAAACCAACACTCGATTTGATTTAACCACGAGCAATGCTTCGGCGTATAGAGAAAGCGGATGGAATGGGTAGGATCTTGCAAAAAGGCCTTCCGCGTCTTACGGTTTTTCAAGATCCCGGACTTGCCTTTGACTCCGAGCTCTTCCTCCGAAATGTTCAACGGATCGTGGTCGATGATCCAGCGCACCAAGCTGGCGGAGACGTGGGTATTCAGGTTGTCCGAGACGAAGAGGTGCCAATCCTTGGGGTGCAAGGCTACGACGGCTTGGATATGTTTGAGGAAATCGGCTTCAGTGCGCGTGGGTTGAATGAGCGGGGCCTCCACTTCTCCGGTGACGACGTTGCGCGAAGCAATCAAGCCCGAAGCGCCATGGCAATGGTACTCAAATTCCTGGTGTTCGATATGGCCTGGGCTCATTGGCAACGCGGGATGTCGGGGATTGGA
>JAMCVM010000030.1 GCA_023475835.1 Bacillota bacterium
AAGTGCGTAAGAGCCCGAAACTTTCGATTTGGTCCAGGGTCCAGGGGGGAGCCTTATTTTTTCAATGGATTTGGCAACCGTTCTCCTTTGATTTGGACGAACCAAATTGGTATACCTAAATAGTTACCCCTTCAGAAGAGCCGCACCCATCGCCGATACGAGTGGGTTGGCAGCCATAAGGATGGATGCGACCACGGCTGATGGGCGCCGGGATAGGGTCAAATTGGGATCGGTCTTTGATTCAAATAGGGCGCGAGTGCGTTTTCTTGCAGTGTTAAGATCGGCGGTCACTGGGTGAAGAAGGTCGGGTCACTGTAAGAATCCCCCGAAGAAAACCCCTAATGGCCACACTATGCAAGGATGCATGCGTGCTTCGACTCCGGGCTTTCGAAAACAAGCCAAGGGGGTTGTCTCTTGGGTTGTTCTGGGCATGGACCACGGACGGACCGTGATCGTCCAAAATATTTCGGAAGGCGCTTCTTACCCTAAGACGGTGGACCCGATGATTCAGCACAAAAGATCCCACCTGAGGCGAATCGGATTACGTTGAAGGACCGGACAATAACGCTCAATAAGGCTCTTTGGGGGGACGATGGAGGCCCGATGCCAGCCCTGGGGCAGGCTCCTTTCTCGTCATCGCGGCCGACGGCAACGAATCCAGGCCCTAGGTGAGGGGAGTCCGGAGTTCGAAGGGGGATCCCCTTTCCGTCCGTGGCGGATCCTGGGATAATCGGACGTATGAGGATGCGTCGATACGATGACGGAATATCGATTGGAAAGGACGAGGTTATGCACTGTATCCTGGCCGAAAAGCCGAGTGTCGCCCGCGAACTGGCCCATGTTTTAGGATCTGCGACGAAGCACGAGGGCTATTTGACCGTCGGCTCAAACTGGGTGATTACGTGGGGATTCGGTCATCTGGTCACCTTGGCGGATCCCGAACACTACAATCCTTTGTGGAAAACGTGGCGCCTGGAACAACTGCCCATGCTGCCAGAGGGATTCGACCTAGTGCCTATTGCCAAGACTGTCTCGCAGTGGAAAATCGTTCGACGATGGCTGACCGACCCCTCGGTCGAGGACGTGATTTGTGCTACAGATGCTGACCGCGAAGGCGAGCTGATTTTCCGCTATTGCTATCGCCTCAGTGGTTCGACCAAGCCGGTTCGACGATTGTGGTTGTCGGAAACGACAACGAGTGCGATGCAGACCGGATTTAAGACGATGAAACCGGGCAGTGCCTATGCGGCTTTGGGCGACGCTGCCGAAGCCAGAGCACAGGCGGATTGGCTGGTTGGTCTAAACGCCACCCGAGTGTTTACGCTCTGTTATGGGCGCGGCGGCCAAGGCGTGCTCTCGGTAGGTCGCGTGCAAACTCCAACGCTTCAACTAATTGCCGAGCGTGATCGGGCGATTGCTGCTTTTCGACCGGAGCCGTATTGGCAGGTCGACGTGACGTTTAATGCGCCGCCTGGGCACTACGTCGCCCGCTGGACCAGCCAGACGGACGAGGCGATGGACCGATTGCCTCTACAGACGACAGCGGAAGAGTTAGCAGCGAAAGTTCCCCGAGGGACTCCGGGTGTCATTACGAACCTGGATGTGAAACGAGTGACCGTTCATCCTCCTAAATTGTTTTCGCTCAATGAGTTGCAGAAATTTTGCCATCGTCAACTAGGATTGACTGCCCAACAAACCCTCGATAGCGCACAGAGGCTCTATGAGGCCCGGTTAACCAGTTATCCCCGAACGGATGCCCAGTTCCTCAGTCAGTCCGTGGCCGAGAGCCTGCCTAAGCGCATCAGTTTGTTGAGCAATCCCTATGGCACCCTGGTCCACGCTTTGCCCTCGCCTTTGATCACGAAGGCTTTAGTCAACGAGGCTAAAGTGGCGGCGGCCGGCCATCACGCCATTATTCCGACCGGGGAATCGGGAGCACGGCTTCACGGTACCGACGCGGCGGTCTATGATCTGATCGTACGCCGATTTTTCGCGGCCCTGCTGCCAGCGGGCCAGGATGCTCGGACTACGGTTACCACGGAAGCGGCGGGAGAGCGATTTGTTAGTCGTGGGACCACGGTGGTGCGTCCGGGATGGCGGGTAGCCTTGGAGGTGGCTAAAGACCCCGATGCGGCTGATGGCGAGGAACCTCCGGTGCTTATCCCCGCTGGCTTGAAAGTAGGCATGGCGGTGATCTCGGAAGGGGCGGAGGTCTTAAGTAAACAGACCAAAGCTCCGCCGGCGCTGAATGATGCCAGCATTTTAACGTTAATGGAAAAGTATGGCCTGGGGACTCCGGCCACCAGAGCTCGAATTGTGGAGGTGTTGTTGAGCCGAGGCTACGTGATCCGGAAGAAGAAAAACGTAGTGAGCACCGACAAGGGACAAGCCCTTTTGCAAGTCGTCTTGCCCGACTTGAAGTCGCCAGACCTGACAGGCAAGTGGGAGGCACAACTCGAAAATATTGTGTCGGGGCACGAACGTGCGGCTGATTTTCTGGCGGCGATTCGCGATTACACGGACCACTTGATTACAGCAGTGCGTTCTGAGACAGCCGAATCCCATGGGGCTGGCACTGTCGCTTTGGCCGAGAAGTCGTCTGCGGCTTTTTCCGAGTGGGGCCGCTGTCCTCTGTGCGCTCAAGGTGACGTCATTCAGAGCAAAAAAGGATGGCAATGCTCGCGCTGGAAGGAGGGATGTAGCCTCATGATCTGGTCGACGGTGGCGAAAAAAAAGCTGACAACGGCCCAGGTGCGTCAACTTTTAGCGGGAAAACCCACCCGAGTGATTCGAGGATTTGAGTCTAAAGCAGGGAAGAAATTTGCCGCACGGCTAATCTTGGAGAGTGGCAAGGTGACCTTTCAATTTGAGTCCCAATCTTCGTCGACTGGGTCAATCGACGGCTCAGTCAAGGCCAAGGCTGCTCGAAAGAAGCGCTCTAGGTAGCTGGTCCATGGGATCGGAAAGGGCGATAAGTATCACCCGAATGAATGAGGGGATCCAACGAGTGTGGATCCCGAAATGATGGGCTGGCACTGACGCGAATGACCGTCGCGTAGGGATGCCGGAGCCGGTCGGAATCTGAACCCACCACCGCGTATTCGTCCGTTGTGAGGTGGAAGAAATGCCCGATACGAGTCGTTTGGCTTGCCACTGGGAATGACCTGGATTTGGGTTCTGACTATGCACCGAGCCGAGGCCGTTGGCGGCCGAGTCGGCTGGTGCTCATGATTGCTCAGAGGTTCTTTCCCCGAGGATTTGCCGGGCCATTTGGTTGGCGATTGCATTTCACCCTGAAACCGCTCCCTGAGTCGTCCTATTTGTGGCCAAAGCGTCATATGGATGGCGACAAGGAGGGGTTTTAGTGGCCAGAATGTCGTGGCAAATGTGGCTCGTCGGATTTCTGGGAGTAACGATCGGAGCGGTGGCTGTCCTCGGTCTAACAGGCCGCTCTGCTGAGAGTTTTAATTGGCCAGTCCCCCAAATCGCTAGCCAGGCAAGACCGTCGGTTACCGTAGTGCTCAACTATCAAAACGGCCATCTCAAAGGGATGGGCACAGGGGTTATCATTAAAGCTGTCGGAGATATTGTGACCAACTATCATGTGGTGGCCCACGCTACCAGGGTCGGGGTGATCCTGTCCAACGGACGACGCTATACAGCGAGCGTGGTGGGCACGGATCCCCCCACGGACTTAGCGGTGGTACACATCGCCCATGCTGGTCTGCTCAAGCCAATACGCTTTGCCCCATCCACTCGGGTGGCGCCAGGAGAATTGGCGGTCGCCATCGGCAATTCTCTCGGACTAACCTACAGTGTTACTGCCGGCGTCATTTCAGCGCCCGATCGAACCGTTGAGCGTGATGGTCAAGTCTACCATTTGATTCAGACTGACGCCGCCATCAACCCTGGGAACAGTGGGGGACCCCTGCTCAATACCCGGGGCCAACTTATCGGCATCAATTCGAGTAAAATTGCTCAGACCGGCGTAGAGGGCATTGGCTTCGCTATTCCCGAACGCGTGGTCAAGGCGGTTATCGGGCAAATTTTGACGTATGGTCAGGTTCAAAGGCCTTGGATTGGCGTGGCCTTAGATGGGACTCGAGCCGGCAGTGCTGGACTCTTTGTAGTTCGTGTCGAACCAAAGAGCCCGGCCGCGGAAGCAGGACTTCG
>JAMCVM010000214.1 GCA_023475835.1 Bacillota bacterium
GACGGTGTCAGGCGCATGGGTAAGAGCCTTGGCAATTACATCGGGATCAACGAAGAGCCCGAAGAGATGTACGGTAAGGTCATGTCGATTCCGGACTCCATCATCGTGCGATGGTCGACGTTGTTGCTCGGGCGCTCGGCTCAGGATCTTCAGGCCCGGCTGGACTCGGGAGAAAACCCTAGGGATTTGAAGGCGGAGTTGGCCCGAGATTTGGTCCTGCGGTTTTGGAACCCGTCGGCTGCCGAGGTGGCTCAACAGCAGTTCCAGTCCACCTTTCGGGACCGCGAAGTCCCCAAGGACGCTCCGGTGTTGGACTGGCCCTTGCCTTGGCAAGGGACCACGCTGGACCTGGTGGCCGCCCTGCCGGAAATTCCTAGTCGGGCGGAAGCCAAGCGGCTTTTGCAGCAAGGGGCGATTACCGTCAACGGTCAACGGGTAGGGTTGGGTGAGGTATTGGAAGTGGTGTCGGGGCATTGGATTAAAGTGGGGAAACGGAGATATTTTTGGTTCGGCCAATCTCCGTCGTGAAAGGGTGGCAATGGTAGCATTTGAAGAAGAAGAGCTTGGATGGCTAGAAATGCAGGCAGGACAACTCGAGGCGGCCGAAGATCATTTTCGCCGAGCCTTGGAGTTGGATCCAATGCGGTCAGACTCGTTGATTGGTTTGGGCGTCGTCTATTTGACCTGGGGTGAATTGGAAGACGCCGAGGAATTGTTTGAAATGGCGCGCATGCGGGCTGAAGTCGACTTGCCTAAACCGGGCAGCCCGCGCCGACGAAATGACCCCTTGGTGGTGCCTTATTTGCGAGCGTTGTATCACCTGGCCGTGACTTCGATTCGCCAAGGTTTGTGGGACGAAGCCGAGGTGGTCCTGCAGCAGATCCTCGTTTGGGATGACCACGGCATGGATGGCGAGGCGTTCCCGTTGCTCGCTGAAGCCTATCATCGCCGCGGCCGACTGGAAGAGGCCGCTCACTATTACGAGCGGGCTTTAGACCGAGATTTGTGGTCCTGGTACTCGTTGGGGGCAGTGTATCTGTCGATGGGCAATCGAGCGGCGGCACAAAGTGTGCTGAGCCACGCCTTGGAACAGGCACCGGAGGTAGGCTGTTGGATCATTTATTTCCCCAAGGTGGTGCCTTTGCCTAACGGTACGCTATTGGATGACTCCTTTCGACAAGCGGTCAGTTACTTGGTGGACCACATCGACCTCTGGCCAGAGCCCTTGCGAAAGGGTTTGGCGGCCATCGCGGAGCGGCTGGTGGCGGCTCCTTTGTAGGGTTGAGGCCATGGCCGCGATCTCCCTCGGGCCTCGCCGCTCTCAAGCCGTTTAAGGATTGCCCGGATTGGGCGGGCTTGACTTTTAGGCAGTTGAGGTGACGGGGGAAGCGACCGTTCGTAGAGGCGTTCCAAAACCGCCCGATGGGATATCGGTCCACCGGGGGTGACGGTCAGCGAGGGCGCCTCAGAGACAGAGAGGTCGGAGTGCGGTGGAATTCGGAGCGCAGGCGATTGGCAGTCGCTCAGGTTTATACCTGGGTGGGTGATGGGGTTGGAAATTTGGAGAGGATGATTCCGCAAATCGAAGCAACTGAACGGGAAAAAGCCAATCTCATGGTTGTTCCGGAGATGACGCTGGCTAGCCGCCAGAAGATGGATGGCTTCGGTCTTTATGCATCCTCCCGAGGGAAAACGCAGCGCGGGCTTTGGAACCTTGAAGCCCGCGGGCAGTCATCATTTTCGGCAGCGCTCAATCGGCGCCGGCTGAACCCATGTGGCCGCCGTTCCTTCCAGGGGCGAAGAGTGGCGACCATGGTCAAGTCTGGCGGTCAAACGATGGCGAGTTCGATGAAGGGCGGCTTTGGCGGTACGACTGGTCGATCACCACGAATCCACGCGTCGGCAGGCTCCTGGGGACGCCAACTGAGCCCATGGGCCTGTGGGCGGGATCGTCGGAGGCCGATGAGCGGGCTTTTTTTGAATTAACCTGGCGTGACGACGACGGGAGTCACGATGATCTGGGATTGGACGATGAGGAGGAATGCGGTGTGTCGGGCCACTCTAAATGGGCCAACATCAAGCGCAAGAAGGCAAAAGTCGATGCGGTCAAAGGCACGGTGTTTTCACGGATGACTAAAGAGATCATGGCCGCCGCCAAGCGTGGCGGACCCAATCCGGATTTGAATTTTCGGCTGCGCTTGGCCGTGCAGCGAGCCAAGGCGGAAAATTTGCCCCAGGCGAACATCGAGCGCGCTATTCGACGCGCCACCGGACAAGAGCCCGGAGTACAATATGAAGAGATTGTCTACGAGGGCTATGGCCCTGCCGGCACAGCCGTCTATCTGCAAATTTTAACGGACAACCGCAATCGCACCGCCGGTGAGATTCGCCATATTTTTAGCCGGCACGGCGGTTCGCTGGGAGAGACCGGCTGTGTGGCGTGGATGTTCCAACCGATGGGACGGCTGGTCGTAGAAAAAGGGGCCCGTAGCGAAGAAGAATGGTTGGATGTGGCGATTGCCGCCGGCGCTCAGGACTTGCGCATGGAAGAGGAGCAGGTCGTGATTATGACTGCGAGCGATCAACTCGATGTCGTGCGCACCGAGTTGGAGCGCCAAGGCATCGTCATGGTGGAGGCTGATCTGACCCAGGAACCCACTACCGTGGTCACCGTCGAGGAGAAGGACGCGGACCGGTTGGTGGAAATGTTGGAAATGCTGGAAGAACACGACGACGTGGAACGCGTTTTTTCCAACGCCGAATTTCCCGAGGGAAGCGATGCTGAAGGGTCGGCGTAACCTTTTTTCGGATGGCGGGCCCAGGTCGAAGCCGGAGCCGAAGCAATCCGGCATTGGGGCGATCGGCCGGGGGATTATTGGGTCATGGGGCCGGGTGTGACCGAGGAGAAGGGGGGAGAGCGGGGATGAGAGTGCTGGGCATCGATCCGGGGACCGCAATCTTGGGCTGGGGGGTCGTGGAACAAGACGGGCGAACGCCCAACGCGATAGCCTATGGTGCCATTCGCACCCCAGCGGGCATGGCCGCCGAATCTAGGCTAAAAATTCTCTTCCATGGGCTTGAAGCCATCATCGACGAGCATCGACCCGATCGCGCCGCGATCGAAGAACTGTTTTTCGGTAACAATGTGAAAACTGCGATTCAAGTCGGCCAGGCCCGGGGTATCTGCTTGCTGGCCTTGGCGGAAGCCGACGTAGCGTTGACTGAACTCAAACCGTCCGAGGTGAAGTTGGCGGTGGCGGGTTATGGGGGAGCAGACAAAGGCCAGGTGGAGCGAATGGTGGTGCGCCTATTGTCTCTCGATAAAGCCCCGAAACCGGACGATGTAGCCGATGCCCTGGCGATTGCGCTCACCGGATACGAGTATTGGCGGTATCGAGAGAGGATGAGTGTGCCGTGATCTCGGAATTGAGAGGTATCATTGTGAATAAGAGTGGTGAATCCTGCGTGCTCGATGTGCACGGCATCGGTTTTCAGGTGGCATTGACGGCGAGAACGGCCTTGGGCTTGGGCCGAATCGGAGAGACGGCTCATCTTTATACGGTCTTGTTAGTGCGCGAAGAGGACTGGCGGTTGATTGGATTTTCTGAGCCCTCGGAGCGGGCGGCTTTTTCCGACCTGCTCGCGGTGAATGGCGTAGGAGTCAAGGCGGCCTTGGCGATTTTGGGCAAGTTTGAACTAACCGAACTCGAACAAATCGTCAGCCAAGGCCAATGGAAATCATTGCAGGAAGCTCCCGGCGTCGGAGCCAAGTTGGCTCAACGGTTGCAGATCGAATTGGCCTCGCGCTGGAAGGTCGACGCTCCAGTTCCGCATCGCAGCGTGGAGAACGAGCCAGTCGCCATGGATCCGGTCGTCGAAGGCTTGATGGTTTTGGGGTATTCCTCGGAAGAGGCTTGGGCGGCGGTGCGATTACTAGCCAAAGACCTCAGCGATGAGGAGCGGTTGCGGGCTGCCCTGCAACAATTGGATCGGAGCCAAGCGGGGGGATTGACCCATGGCTGAGGAACGAATCGTGTCAGGACAACGGCAAACCGATGAAGCGGATCTGCCGATTCGGCCCCGCAGCCTGGCCGAATACGT
>JAMCVM010000109.1 GCA_023475835.1 Bacillota bacterium
CCAAAGGCCATCATCTCGTCCGTAATTTTCCTGATAGAGGTTCACTATAACCGATCGATCGGAAAATGTCCACTCCCTTAAAAAATGGCGAAATTACAGGGGGTTGCAGGACTTTGACGGGACCTTGTGCACCCCGGCAGGGGCCGTTGACAATAATCCTAAGGGAGACTAAACTAGACTAAGTTTGGTAAGTCGAGGTGACTTGGATGAAGTCCGTAAATATTCATGAGGCAAAAACCCACCTTTCTCGGCTTCTTGATGAGGTGAGTCGAGGCGAGGAAATAACGATTGCCAAGGCAGGCAAGCCCATTGCACGGCTGGTCCCGGTAATGACCTCGCGACCAACTCGCACACCGGGCTTTTTACGTGGACACATCCGCATTTCCGATGATTTCGATGCACCGTTAGCTGAGGACGTGCAAAGGAGTTTTGAAGGGGCCGACGCGTGACGCTATTGCTCGATACGCATATCTACTTATGGTACCTGGCCGATTCTCCGCGGATTACGCAGGAGATTTCCGCGCAGATTTCGGAGGCCGACCTGGTTCTTGTTAGTGCAGCCTCAGTTTGGGAAGCTGCCATCAAAATCGGTCTAGGGAAACTTGATGCCAAGATTTCCGACCTCGTTAAGGGCATCGAGGCCAGCGGATTTTCGGAGTTGCCCGTGAGTGCCGAGGAAGCGAGTATGGTAGCGAGCTTGCCGCCCCTTCATAATGATCCGTTCGACCGGCTACTCGTTGCTCAAGCTCTAGCCGGACCGTTTCGCCTGCTCACCGCTGACCCGACCGTGGCCAGATACTCTGACGTGGTCCAGTTGGTGACGTAATACGAAGTTCTCAGTTGGTGGGCTGGACCGCGAAGCTTTACTTTCAGAATACGAATTTGTGAGCACTGCACAAACTCCTTGGTCCGCTATATCGTATTAATTTGAACGGTTTGTGCTGGTCGTGCAAGTCGACTTAAGGGCTGCTAGGCGAAAAGCGGTAACACCCTGAACAGGACGAGGAGCAGGGTGCGCAAATGCGTCCTGCCCTCTCCGTTATATCCGACTTGTCGGTTTAGTGTCAGCGCTCATCAGATCGTTGGCACACCGAATTTTGCGGAAGCATAAACTTTCGCGAGAATGGCCAATCGTTCCACTACCAACTGGACCGCCAATACGTTATCGCACGGGTCTCGTGGTTTAGCCTCGAGTGTCCGCGATTTGAGTCCTGGATGTGTTTGGCCAATGTAGGGGCAGGGTGGGATGGTCTAGCCAAAAATGAATTTCCTCTCCCAGAAGATCCGAGCGAAACACGTAATTTAAGGGTTGTAGTATATATTCGGCACTAAAGAATTGAAACGTACTCCTTGATCAAGAGGGCTATGGCACTCAAACCTGATCGGTGCCAGTATCAGATCTTTAATGCCGAGTATATAGATAGAGAAAACCGAAGCCGACCATTCCTATGGGGCTAAAATCTTCTTTGCTAGGAAGGCCGATATCGGAGTAATGCATTGCGGGTTTGCGATCCCGTGTAGTCATAAGGTTACCTAATAATCGGCATATCTTTGTGGCATTCACGGGGGCGGATATGCCTTAGTTACTGGTGCACATACGCCCCATTAATCCACTCCACAAACCACTAGCCGTTTACAGTGTACCTCAACCGCCATCAGCTACCCTTCAATCACCGTAGACTTCCTCGCTATGGGTGTAGCCATCCATCAGGCCATACGCTTTGACCGGCGTTTGACAAACGCGTCATATCCATTACGAAATACGAATACCCAATTTTTCCATTGCGGAGGGAATTTTTAGCACCACCCGTCTACTGAAAAATGAAGATCGGTGAATCCTTGATTTACGCCACGTCACGGCCCTATCGGCATATGCATAAGCGACATTTCACATGAAATCCCGAAAATTAAAAACTTGCTCGATCCCTTAGACGTTGTGGACAAGGTCGTCACCACGGATGCTCTCCACACTTAAGTCGGGAGGCGCGCTAGGAAAGGTTCTGTACTGACCCAGTCAGACGCTGTATGCTCCGATGGTCGCAGGAGGCGACCGCCCATCCCTGACCATCGGGTCGAACAGGGAGACAGGGTTTGCAAGAGCCCCTTTTTTCTACCTACCTACCTACCGCGAAATTCGACCGAGGCGGCGGTCGATTATAATACAAGCGTCGGCATCGGTGCTTCAAGAGGCGGTCCGGGGGCCATGGAGTCCGGGCATTCCGTAAAGACCGGTTTCAGCCCTTAGAGCTATAGGCTCTGCCACCGGGCGGCTCGGCACAAGCATTTCGACGTCCCTATGTCACCAACAAGGCCGGTGTAGAATGAACCAAGTTCCCCCCGATGCCTATCCCAGTTCGTTTTGGGGTGTGTTGACCGCCGTATTTATTGTACAGACGGGCTTCGGCGCGATTTTGCCTTTGCTGCCAGAATTTGTCCATTCCCGAGGTTTTCCGATTGCTGATATGGGCATTATGGCCGCAGCATACGCCGCCATCTCGTTTCTGGGTCAGATTAGCTTAGGTTCGATGAGCGATCGCCTGGGGCGCAAGCAACTGATGCTAGCGGGCAGCCTGCTGGAAGCGGCGGGGACAGCGGGATTTTTAGTTCACGGTTCGGTGGCTTGGTACATCAGTTGTCGGATTTTCCAAGGATTAGGCAGCGCCGCCTTGGTGCCAGCCGCCAACGCCTTAGTGGCCGACTTGGTGCCGAGCGTGAGCCGTGGGCGCGCTTATGGGCTTATGTCCGCGGCCGGGAGTGCGGGCTTTGCGCTTGGGCCGATGCTTGGCGGACTGGCGGGTGCGGCCTGGGGACTGGCGGCCCCGTTTGTCATCGGAGCCCTGCTGAACCTTTTGGCTGCCATCGCCACCCTGATCACGCTGCCAGCCTCCATCCGCAGGCAAAATGCAGCGCAAGCGGATCGTCTCGAGTTCTCGCCAATTGGTCGGAAGCTCTGGCCTTATTTTATGGTGATGTTTGTCTGGATCGGAATGAACGGGATGTATGACACGACGTGGAGTCTCTACATGCGATGGCTTGGAGCCGAACCCTGGCTAATCGGGATCTCCTTTAGTCTGTTTGGGCTGCCCTTACTTTTATTTAATATTTATGGAGGACGGTTGGCCGACCATCGCGCCTGGCGCCATTGGACCATCTTAAGTGGCACCGGATTACAAGCGATTACCGTGGCATTGTACATTGTTTCCCGATCGGCCTGGCTTTCGATTGCGATTTCGGTAATTGAGGCAGGGGCACTCAGTCTGACCGGCCCTGCGCTGTCGGCTTCAGTGATGGATAAGAGCCCGGAAAGCGCCCACGGTCGAGTGCAAGGCTGGTTTCAAGCCAGCGGCACTTTGGGAGCCACACTCATGGCTCTGGCTAGTGGTCCACTGCTAGTCGTCCGTCCAAATCATCCCTTTATTTTAGGGACGGCGGTTCTGATCGCGGCCACGGCGCTGGCAGCGATGATATGGAGGCCATGGCAGACGGCGGCCGCAACGTCTCCTTAGCGCGAAGGATGCGCCCCAATTTTGTCGGGCTAAGAATTTTATAGCCAGTGGTTCACTGGCTATGGGAAGGCGCTTGGTTGCGTTGACGACTTCGGATCTTGGCGGCTTAGCGCATGCCGACCGCAAAAAATGAACCGAAGCGACCTTGGAAGGGCAGAGTTGGACCGTGATAAGGATCGGTCGATCCATTCCTCATTTTCCGCTACGGAGGTCGGTTTGACAAACCGAAGCCCTTCTCTTACAATAGTTAGTATGACCAAACAATTAGGGTATGATAGCAATTCAACGGATGAATTACTGAGCGTGGATCAGGCTATGGCTAGGCTGAAACAGGTTCAACATCATCTGTTTGGACTCTTTGTGGAAAGGCGCAAAGCGCGTGATCCGCTGATGCCCACTCGCTTGCAGAGTCACGTGTTGGAGAGTGTGCGCGAGCATGGAGAAACCTCCACCTCGGAGGTGGCTGAGATACTCAATATTTCCGTGCCAACTGCCAGCCAGTTAGTGAATACGATGGTCCAAAGGGGATGGCTGACCCGGGAGACAGAGGCCTCGGATCGCAGGCGGCATCGAATTGGCCTGACCGACCAGGGAGCTTCGATGGTGGTTGCGGAGTCTCGGAAGAGGACGGCTCGAATAGCGGCGCTGTTGACTGAACTCAGTCCTCAAGAACGCACAGCTCTGGTCTCTTTAGCAGAACGCATTCAAGCAATCTGGGCCAATATCGACAATCAGTCTCCAGATCAAGAGGGGAGTTCTTCAGATGGCATTGGCTGAATCCAAGGTAGACGGGCTCATCGACGTTCAGGGATTGGGTCGCCGATACGGCGAAGGAGAGGCCGCTGTGGACGCCCTGGTGGACGTCAATCTCTCGATTGCCCGCGGCGAAATGGTGGCCCTGATGGGGCCGTCAGGGAGTGGCAAGTCTACGCTGATGAATATTTTAGGGCTATTTGACCGTGCGACGAGCGGTTCTTATGCCCTCGCCGGAACCGATATGTTGAGACTGTCAGCCAAGGCGCAGGCGGAGTTTAGAGGTCGTCGAATCGCGTTTGTATTCCAAGGGATTCATCTTCTCCCTCGATTGACTGCGCTGGCTAATGTGGAATTGCCGATGGCCTATGCCAGGATGCCGAAGGACAGTCGGATCCGGGCGGCGCGAGAAGCGTTGGCCCTGCTCGGGGTCGAATCACTAGCGAATCGCTATCCGAGTCAAATGTCGGGTGGACAAGCCCAGCGCGTAGCCATTGCCCGGGCCATTGCGCCTGGTCCTGATTTGTTGCTGGCTGACGAACCAACCGGAGCCTTGGATCGGAAATCCGGGCGGTTGGTCCTTCAAGCGTTTCAAAACTTGCACGACCAAATTGGAGTGACGGTGGTCATCGTGACGCACGATCCCCTGGTGGCGCAACATGCGGAGCGACTCATCGAACTCGAGGACGGCCATGTCATCGATGACCGCATCGTCAGGGATCGCATTATCGTCGACGACGGTCACGATAGCCATCTTGGCCCGGACGGAGGATCGAAATGAACGCATTAGGGATTGCTTGGGATTCGATTTGGCATCACCGTACACGAAGTTTCTTAACGGCGTTGGGCATTGTGATTGGGGTATTTGCGGTGGTGACCCTGACCTCGTTGGGTGGCGCGGTGAAAACCTACGTCAATTCCAAGTTTTCTGGGGTCGGTGCGAACTTGATTACCGTGGTGGCGTCCTTGCCTCGTAGCGGCAGCCACCATGGCTTTGGGCATGGCTTTGGGCATGGCGGTGGGCGGAACGCGTTCTTCAGTGTGCCTAGTACGCTTACGCCAGCGGATTTAAATGCGCTCCTTCATCCTCATCAGCCGGCCATTGCGACCGCTACCGCCACGATTGCCGTTCCCGACCTCATCAGCCATGCTGGCAGCATCGACAACAATGCGAGCATTTTGGGGGTGACCGCACCATATTTTGGGATGCAAAACGTGTCTTTCGAAAAGGGGAGATTTACCCCTACAGGGATCGTGCTCGGGAGTTCCTTAGCTAAGTCGTTTTTTGGTAAGACCGATCCGATCGGTAAGACGGTCAAGGTGGCCGATACGGCCTATCCGGTGACCGGGGTGTTGAAGTCCGCGCAAGGTGCGCCGGGTACAGATCCCGATGAGACGGCGTATTTGCCGCTTCAGACTGCGATGGCGCTGAGCCATCAAAGCACGGTGACCGATATGGTGATCTCCGCCAAAACCGCGCAATTGGTGCCTAAAGCGGTCAAAGAGGCGACCGCCATCTTATTGAAGCGTCACCCTAGCCACAACTTTAAGATTGAAACTGCGCAAGAAATCTTGAGCACGGTCACTAGCACCACCTCGGTGATTACCGACTTTCTGGCTGGCATCGCTGGGATTTCTCTCTTGGTGGGTGGCATCGGCATCATGAATATCATGTTGGTGACGGTCAGCGAGCGATTTCGAGAAATCGGCGTAAGAAAGGCACTGGGAGCACGCGATGGGGACATCTTAGTGCAATTTTTGTCGGAATCGATTTTGTTGGCCTTTATCGGAGGGTTTCTAGGCACGGTGTTAGCGGGCATAGCGACGGCGGTGGTGGGAAAGGCGGTGGGCATTCCAGCCGCACTGACCACCCAATCCGTGGTGGTGGCGGTGGTGTTTTCGATTGCCGTGGGAGCGGTCTTCGGAGTGTTGCCGGCCATGCGGGCGGCCAGACTGATGCCCGCCGAAGCGCTCAGAACAGACTAGGTCTAAGCGCCAAAGGTCGGAAGACGAGCCGTCGTCCGGCCTTTGGCAATTGCGATAATCCACGTACCTTTGTTATGATGAAAAAAACGTCTTCAGTCCGCAGCCATTGTTCAGTTTCCCTTTGCTGTAGAGAGCATGCGTGAAAACGGGTGTGGTTCGGCGGCTTTGGCGAAAACGAGGTGGCTGTTTTAGTGGATAACGATGCACGGACGACCGAAGAGTTTGGATTTAGCACCCGCGCCATTCATGTGGGCCAAGCGCCTGATCCCACCACGGGGGCCACGATTGTACCGCTGTACTTGACTTCAACCTATACGCAGACGGATTTGGGGGAGCATCGGGGCTATGAGTACGGCCGAGCCGACAATCCGACCAGAAAAGCGCTAGAAACCGCCTTGGCTTCGTTGGAGCACGGACAATACGGAATCACCTTTGCCTCCGGAATGGCCGCCATCGATGTGGTCATGCGCATGTTAAGCCGAGGGGACCGGGTACTCGCGGGAGAAGACCTATACGGCGGGGCCTATCGGTTGTTTGAGCGCGTCTATCGCGATTACGGCGTAATCACCGAGTATGTCAATTTGTCCGATCCGGACGAATTCGTGAAAGCGCTTCATCCGAAGAGCCGCCTGTTGTGGTTGGAAACGCCGACCAACCCCCTTTTGCGGGTCGCTGATATTCGCCAGTTAGCGGCGGCGGCGCATGATCGGGGGATGTGGGTGGCGGTCGACAATACGTTTGCTACCCCTTATTTGCAAAATCCCCTAGATTTGGGAGCCGATATGGTGGTGCATTCCATGACCAAGTATATTGGCGGGCATTCTGACGTGCTTGGTGGGGTAGTGATTACTAATCAAGAATCCATTTTCGAACGTCTCAAATTTCTTCAAAACGCGGTCGGTTCGATATTAGGTGCATTCGAAGCCTGGCTCATCTTGCGAGGAGTCAAGACGCTCGGGGTGCGTATGGCTCGCCATCAAGAAAACGCCGTGGCGTTGCGAGAGTTCTTACAGCAACACCCGGCGGTTGAACGAGTGTATTATCCTGGATCAGAAAGCGCCCACGAGGCCGAGGTGGTCTCCCGGCAAATGCGAGGGCCAGGGGCGATGCTGTCGTTTGAAGTGCGTCCGCGCAAGGGGCAGGCGGAGGTGGAGCGAGTGCGTGAGGTGGTCCGGGCGACCAAGATCTTCGCCTTGGCCGAAAGCTTAGGTGGCGTGGAATCCTTAATAGGGCATCCGGCGACTATGACCCATGCGGCGATTCCTGCGGAGACTAGACGCATTCGTGGGATCTCGGACGCGTTGATTCGGGTTTCGGTCGGAATTGAAGAGGCTGATGACCTGATACGCGATCTGGGTCGAGCTCTCGATTAAGCCATGAGCCCTGAGCGAGATCCGTGGTCGGTGTTGGGAGTGGCTCGGGGCAGTTCCCCGGATGCGGTGCGGCGAGCCTATCTCTCGTTGGTTCGAATCCATCATCCGGATCGATATCCCTCAGGAAGCCGAGAATATCGAATCCATGAGGAACGGATGAAAGAGATCAATCAGGCCTATCGGACGATTGTGAGTCAGTCGCCCACCGTGATCTCTACGCCGTCTCCGCCACCGCCTTCGCGACCGCGGCGAGCGAGTGTCCATATCGATCCAGAAAGCCTAAAATGCAAGGCTCACGGACGATGGGCGGTCATCTTTTGTCGAGTATGCAATGCTCCTTTGTGTTCGCGATGTGACCCGTCATTGAGCGGATTGTGTTCAGTCCATCGGCGAAGACGCCATTAGGGGGCGAGTATGCGTGGAGCAAACGAGTGACCGCCAGAGCACGGACCGCGTGCTGGCTGAGATTTTTGGACTAAAAAGCTTTCGTCCATTGCAACGAGAAATTATCGAATCCCTGCTGGCCAGCCAGTCGGTGTTGGGCATTTTACCGACCGGTGCGGGTAAATCGCTCTGTTATCAGTTGCCGAGCCAAATTTTGGGCGGGCTGACGATTGTCGTATCCCCTTTGATTGCGTTGATGCGCGATCAAGTCCGCAGCTTGCGCGATCGAGGGATCTGGGCAGCGGCACTGCATCATCATCAAAGCGGGACCGACCAGGAAAAAATATTGGCGGCAGCGCGCGCGGGGGTGCTGTCGTTACTTTATGTCTCGCCCGAACGGTTGCGTCAGCCTCGCTTGGTCCGTACCTTGGCTGCGGTCACGGTCTCCTTGTTGGTGGTCGACGAAGCCCATCTCATTTCGCAATGGGGCCACGATTTTCGACCCGATTATCAAGGCATTCGAGACTTCCGCGAGCGCGTCGGCCTGCCTCCGGTACTCGCGGTCACCGCCACGGCCACTCCACGGGTCAAACGGGATATCATTCAAGCGTTGGCTTTGGATCATGGGCCCTTGAAGGTCGTGGAGGGGTCGGTGGACCGTCCGAACTTAAATCTGAGTGTGCGCCATGTCGCATCCGAAGCCGAAAAATTCGCGGAAGTCGTTCGCCGGGTTAAGGCCGAGCAGGGAGCGGTCTTGATCTATACCGACAGCCGAGCGCGCACTGAGACTTGGGCTCGGCAACTCCATCGGGTCTTGAAGGAGCCGGTCTCCTCGTACCATGCAGGGATGGCCGCATCGGACCGGCAGATGGTGGAACAGCGCTTCTTGCAGCGGGAGGTTAGAGTGGTCGCAGCCACCAATGCCTTTGGAATGGGGGTCGACCGAGGCGACATCCGATTGGTGATTCACGTAGGCATTCCTGAGTCGCTTGACGCCTACTATCAGGAAATCGGCCGGGGGGGCAGAGACGGAGAACCAGGACAAGCTTTCATGGTATGGCACGATGATGACCTTCGCCGCAGAAAGTGGCGCCTGCGCCAAGACCAACCCGACCCCGGAATTGTGGCCCGGATTGTGGAGCGTCTGGCCGCTGATTTGCCCGAAGGCGGTAGTCAACCATGGCGATGGGAACCCAACCAGGAGATGATTCCAGTCATTCTTGCTCTGTTAGAAGAGATGGGCTATGTGGACATCGAAGAAAAGGCGCTGACCAGCGCGCGGATCGAACGCTTGGAATGTCCATGGCCGGTGTCCCTGGGGGAGTTGTTAACGAATCGTTTGATCACGCAGTATCGATATCGATTGCAACGTTTCCAAGCCATGGAGGAATACTTGGGGGAAAGTGGGCCCTGTCGCCGCGAACGGCTATTACAGTACTTTGGTCAGGCGCTGACCCCGGGGCCGCGCTTTGATTGTTGCGATCGGTGTCAGGGAGAGCAGGGACCGGGTCCGGTCGAGCAATCCGCTGAGGACCTGATGAGCGCCCTTCGGGCGTGGCGCCATGCGGTTGCTCGTGAGAGAAATGTGGCGCCGTATCTTGTTTTTCAAGACCGCGTGCTTCAAGATATTTGCCAGCGGATGCCAATGACCCTGGAACAACTCAGCGGATGTCATGGGGTCGGTCCCAAAAAAATCGAAAGCTTTGGCCTAGAGCTGTTGGCGATAGTCAAAGCGCATGCAATTTCGCCGGAGGTCGTGCCTGCGTCGGAAGATTCGGCGTTGGCCCGGGCATTTTCCCTCTTCGAGAGCAGCGTCGCCTTTTCCCAAGTGTTAGAACGCATTCCGCGCAGCGCCTCGACCGTTCTGGGATACCTCGAACGATGGATGTCTCAAGCCGATATCGATGTGGTTCGAGCTTATGGATTCAGCTTAGTTAAGACCGAGACCTACGATTTGATTGCGGAGGCGTTTGCCTTGGAAGGCGATGATCGGCTGCGGCCAGTCATGGATCGGCTCCAAGGCACAGTGACTTATCAGGATCTTCGAGTAGCTCGAGCAATCTATCGAAGAAGTCGAGAAGAAAAGCTGAAGGACGTTCCCAGGCAATAGGGCGGGCGACGAAATTTCGGCATCGAGCCAGACCGCGTATTAAGCTAGGCTAGCGGGATATGACCGACTAGTGGCACGAGTCTCACGACTGGTCGGTGACTGTCCCCGGTTCATACGCCATCATCTCCCGTCTCGGCCGAATAGTTCTTTCGTGGCCAAGGATCGAGCGCTGGGAGAAATTCCACCCTGCCACCGCGTGATCCTTGGTCTAAGAAGGTGCGGGGCAGCGGCAGTGCCGCCCATCGAACGATTGAGCGGAGATCTAATCTGAGGCTTAATGGCTTGGCGGACGATGACGGGATTATGGTGGTCACGGAGAACGGCCATGTCGAGCCGCCAAATAGACTCCCACCGACGTGATTCCCCCGCGTCGAAGCAACTGGATGGGCACCCCGCCCAGGTGACGGCCCACCTTAGGGTCCGCTAGGTAAAAGCCGAGAAGGCCCTGAGCCACATAGCGGTGGAACGGACCGTCGGCAAGAGCATGGGTGTATTCTAGGGTCGTACGATAGATATGACCCAAGCGGTCGGCGATAGCCTTTCGGGATGGGTAATAGCTAACGAAGTTTAGATCGCCTCCGATTTGGTCTTCGGTTTGGTCGATGTAGTAGTCGAGTAAAATATGCAGGGCACCCATCCAGGGAAAATAAAGGGCCAGGACGCGGTCGCGCACAGCTGCCAAGGGTTTGGTTTCGAGAGCCAGTACCAACAGGGCGAACAGGCCCAGTGTAGAACCAGCCGCGGCCCCAAATTCCCACCAGCTGAGACCAAATCGAGGCCCGTCCAAAGCTTGATACCACAAATCTAATTGATGCACGCGATCGTTGACGGGTCCGTGTTTTAGGACTTGCAAGTCAATATAGTATAGGGCTAAGCGGTGAACGTCTTCCTCTACCGCAACATAGCTCGGAATTCGCTCCAGAGCCAGATGACAAGCATGGATCAGAGCGAGGGTGTAGCCGCCGTCGTCGACTTGCGGATGGAGACGATAGATATCGGTCGCGGGTCTCTCGGGATCCAGGGCATCCAGCAATGCTTGGTGAAGTTGACGAAGATCGGCGGGATCGGTGGATGGGCCCCGGTCCGTGACCGTGTCTAAATAGTCGCACAAAATTTGATAGGGGATGAGGAAAGCGAAGACCCGGCTTTCGGGGTCGCGTGAAGGTGCGGCTAAGACGGCCCCGCCTTCACAGTGAAATTGTTTGGAGGTCAGAGAGGACAGAGCTTGTTCGCGCAAGACGGGGTCTGGAATGTTGCGAGCTAGTACCCACCACGGTTTTAGGGCTCGCTGTACCGCAGGGCGCACAGTGTTCAGATACTCTTGGGACCAATGCCAAACGGCGCGGTAATCTTGCATCATAGGCCTCCTTGCGTAGCACCCGGACTTGGGTGGTTGGCATAAGCTTATGGGATCGGCGCTCACTCTATGCGTGGTGAATCCTTCGCCGCTCTACTGGATTGGGATTGGAGGGATCCTGTTCCTACCTCCGAGGATAAAAATATGATCTATGCCTGAAATGGAAGTTGCGCACTCGCGATGAACTCTTGACGATCTGTGCGAACGAACCGGAACTTAACGCCGTTGCGGGGTTGGTATTGCAGACCGCCTTCGTGATGATGGCCGAACGGGCACCGCACCGTTTTTCCACTCATGGCATCAAGCAGGCATTCACAGGGGTCGCTGGGCGTTTGGGCTCGTCCCAAACGTTTGTCCTGGTATGCTGCGCCAAGCGTTATCCACCACTTGCCCAACCAAGGGGTTCCTCTCGCCGAGGTGCAATCGATTCTCAGCCACGAGAAACCGGAGACCATCCAACTATATGCCGTCTTAAGTGGCGAAGCCCCCCATTAAACCTATTATACTGCCCGCGGGTCAAATTTTCGGTTTTTGAAACAGCTATATATTCGGCACTAAAGAATTAAAACGTACTCCTTGATGAAGAAGACCAAGGCACTCAAATCTGGTCGGCACCAGTATCAGATCTTTACTGCCGGGTATATATGTGGGTCCCTAATTCCTTCGTAGGAGAAAAATTTTCCTTAAAGTTAGCGCGTATGGGAAATTACCCGGTCCTTCCGGCATCCAGTGGACTCCGACTGGTCAGGGCTGAAGGATCTGGGTCTGTCTGTTCTCAATTCGGCCCGTGACGAAGATACCTAAAGTTTTCCGTTCCGACCATTTGTTCCGAAGGTCAGCGGCTTTTCAAAACCGAAAGTTTGACCCGAGAGCAGTATAACATTGTTTTGTGCAGTAGGCGACGGTTCCTGACGGATGGCGGGTGTTTCTTTATAATCGGTTCCAGCGCGAGCCTCTCCGGAGGCTAAATGGCGGGGGGCTGTCGGAACGTCGCAGATGGGGGCCGGTTGGGGCATTAAGGGGCAGGTATGGTCGATAAGCAATCTGATTGTAAAATAGCGGTGAAACCTGATTGCAGCTTCGGACGTTATCATAGATAGCAGTGGATGTGGGCGTCTAACGGAAGAGGAGCGATTGGGATGCACAGGTTCGAGAGACAACGAGGGTCTTTGAAGTGGGTCACCATTGGATTGGCAGTCGTGAGCCTCCTCGGCGTGGACGAGGGATTTACCTCCACCATGCGTACTCCCACGCCGCCCGCGCACAATTCGCAGACTTTGCGGTTAACAAGTCCTCAGGTCATCAACATGGCATTAGAAACTTATTTTCAACAGCACCACATTTGGCATGGTTTATTACCGTTGTTGCCTGAAACGCTCGGCATATCGACGGTTATCAGCCAGAAATACCCCCATTCGTTTATCGTCAACTTAGTGGCAGGCAACGGATCGGTACCCAGTTCCTTAAACAGCCCGAAGGCGAATCCCAACCGGCTTCCGCTCGCCGATCTCTGGGGAGACTATGCACGGACGCCGATCGGACTCGCCCATCCCGGGCGCGGAGGGTATTTAGCGTTTGCAGCCCCTGGGGGCCTCACCCCGGCTGAGATTCCAGCGGTGCTATCGTCGTGGCATACGCTGATCCCAACCTGGCGAACGGTGTCGTGGGTGACGGTGCAGATCGCGAACGGCATCCGAGGATACTATACGGCGAACAGTGGATACGCTGCCGCAGTGGTGTGGCATCAAGACCATTGGTGGATTGTTATGCAGGGCATGGTCGGACGCTCGAAATCGATAGCCGTCAGGGATGTCCGAAAGTTGACTGAGTCCGTCGGCGTTGGATTACCGGGCCAGGGTACGTTATATGCTCAGGCCGCAGGAGATGGAGAACACACCGTAGCAGCCTGGCAGTGTGGTAGCTGGGATTACGTGGTAGGTAGCTACCACTCGGCAGACCAAGCACTCACCTTGATCCAACGATGGATGAAGGTGCTTTAGCGATATCTCTTCGGCCTTCTACGTATTCCATCAGTGCGATACCACTGACAGGTATGATGCTCAATATCACGTCGCAAACAGCAAAGCGACCAACCCATTAAAGCTTTGACGGTGTTAACGGGGCCGTAAACACTCCAAGAACATCGTTCAGCAGTTCAGCAATTGCCTCCTAATGGCATTAACAGGCAGTTGCATGTGCCCTAACAAAGCACACAATTTGACTGTTTTAGAATACGCATTGTACTTCCAAGAATGATAATATATTGCTCAGTGTTTATGCTTTTTTAATCAAGGTAATAAGGAGTGACATACATGAAATCGTTTGGTTGATTCATCGCACAGGCATGGCGGTTGCGTGTGCCTTTATACTTGCGGCACCAGGAATCATTCCTGCAGTAGTTCAAGCAGCAACAGCTCTTGTCCCAACTCCCCAACTTGTCTATCCGCAGATGCCTTCAGGATTTAATCCGGTGACCGCGACAAGTGCACAACTGGCACATTATGGACTTCCTCCCCGACCTCCGGGTCGAACGCCGCTGTTTTGGCCCGTGGACCAATGCGATGAAACACGCTAAGCAGGAAATCACCTCAGTGGCCGTGCAAGGGGTTCCGATGGGCGGATACAATGGCAACAATTACGCGGACTGTTACAGTAGCCAGGCGAATAACGGGAATATTCCGTACGAACAGGTGGCTGGAAACTGGACCGTACCGACAGTGCCTTCGGATGGTTCAACAAATGAAGTAGGCTCGTGGGTGAGGATTGGTGGAATTCTTTCAGGCGGCAAGAATGAGTTACAACATGCGGGCGTCATCTCCATCGCGTCAAGTCCCCTGTTTTGGCTAACTCCTTTTGTCTATGGTTTGGCTAAGTCTGTCGTCATCAGTTCTAGCCTAATTCCGAGGTTGCACTGGCGGTCGAGGAACTCGCCCAATGGTATTCCCAGCCCTTTGGGCTGATCTCGACTTTAGGTGTGGCCCTGATCAGTGGGGTATCTGATGGCACGAGAGTTAGTGGGAGTGATGACAAAACCAGTTAGCGCCAACAGTCCCCCATCGTACCGCTTCTGTTAGGAGAACTACAGCAGTGGTGGGTCTTCCCCCGTGTTGCAGGGGCCGACGGTCACGGGTGGGATACGGTCTATGTTGATGTCTACTATGATCCGTCTACGTCGGATACCATGTACTACATGGAAGACTTGACCACCGATCAGTACTATTCTACCCCGGCCGAATACACGAGTAATTGGAGTGGAAACAGCAACGACTGCAGCGCAGACTTTGAGTTTGAGATGCCTGTGGCCGACACGTCCTTGCCTTCGTATCCGACCGTGCCATTCTATGGCTGCGACGAGTATCAAGGTAGTATGCTTACGACCGTGACGGCTGCCAATTCGACGGAAACGACCATTACCGTCGGTGGAGCATCGGCGTATCCTAGCGCTCTCGGGACCGAAACGAACGAGTTTCAAGAAATATTCGGCAATTCATAACGCGAACCTTCAAAATATGGCCGTGGTGGTCCAAGAGGAATTGTCGTGGAGTCGTGTGCGTTTGGTCCAGTAATCCTACCCAAACGCCGGGGTTGGTGGCTCACAGGGGCGGGGGTTGTGATTTGCCTGGCGGTCGTGTATGGCCTCTGGTTTCTTCCGGTCCTCACCTCTTGGCCCACGGGGGCCTTTGATCATACCGTGGCACGCCAACTTGAACGCGAAGCCAAAATCCAGGCGCCGATCACACCTGGACCCTCCGTCGGGGATACGACGTTGCTACGCGATACTGCAGCGCCGAACGTCTATTATCCGCTCTATATTCAGAGTCACCTGCCGAACAGCACCGACGGCACCGTGGTGCATGAGGTCCTCCAGTCTTCTCAATGTTACCGGGTGAAGCGCTGGTTAGCGGTCGCGGCGCTGCGCACTCCCGGCCGGTGGACCTGGTGGTCGACCTACATGGGAGCGCCGATCCCCAGCATGCCGACGCGCGCCACGATGTGACCGCCATAGCCCGAGCGCTTCACTTTTTCGAGTCCAATAATAGCGACGCAGGCCAGATGTATTCGGTGACCACCTCAGACGCTCTGCCAGGTGCTGCCGCCGTAGCGATAACCACCGTGGCCATCCCGCCCGTCCTCCTGAACTCCATGAATCATGGTAGAGGCCCAGCCGTGCCCTCGGTCTGCCACGCTTTACACGCCGCCTCTGCGGAAACCGCGTGCAACAGCCTGACCGGACTCTGGGTACGCCCCAGAAAAGGAGTCACCATTCGCGCCTACTAGCCCATGGTAGACGTGGCGACCGATGCCCCACCGATCGCTGAACAGACCGACACTTCACACTGGCTAGAGATGCAACGTCGGTGTGCCTTAACGGGCGAATGTTCTCTAAGAAGTTTCGCCCCCGAATAACTCGCTGATGGCGTTAACGGGTCGGTTAATGACCCGGTACAATATTCGGTCAAATCGGCGCGATGGGCTTGGCGACGATGGGAGGAGAAGTATAATGAAAATTGTTAGGGTCAATGTTGCGAACCGCCGGACGAGAAGTGGATGAGCGAAATTAGTTGAGTAGGAATGTCGGGATGGAAAGGAATGTCGATTTTACCTGGGACTGGCGTCGATTTCGCTGGGGTGCTTGCTTACGTCCATCATCGCTCGGCACTTCGTGTAAAGCGCGTCATCTAGTACTTCAGGGGTGAATGCGCCCCCGCCCGAACCCTCGTCCCCTTAGAATTTACAGGAATGCCCTCGGTAGAGGCTTAAACCACGCGTTTATTCTTCAGATCTGGATTATTTCATAGTTTCTTGCAGCGATTCAGGCCTGTATCCGAGAACCTTTTTGCGCATTCTCGACGGCGTACCCAGAGGTACTTTCCATATTATGTTCTTCATTATGCTCTTCAGAGTAGTTCCCTTAAGGAGTGGCAATGCGACGATCGACTTTTGGTAGAATAAATTATAGTTGACTATCGGTTGTTCTTAGATTATAACAAGTATGGGGGTGATGACATGGTGGGCCATTATCTTAGAGTACAAGATGCTGCCCGTTTGTTGGATGTATCACCCGCGACGATTCGCTGGTATTCGCTTCAGGGGTGGCTGCCCGCTTACCGAGTAGGCCACGGGCCCGGGGGACATCGTCGTTTTCTCTACGCCGATCTCCAAACCTTGGCGCGCCGCACTGGGCGGTTTATTCCCGATGAGCCCGAATGGGACCGGGGGCAGCCGCTGACGGTGGACAACGTGGCTCAGTATCTTGGGCTCTCTGTTCGTTACCTCCTAGATAACGGATGGGTTTCATCGGGGACCGAGTGGAATTGGGAGAGCCTTCTGACCTTGGAACGCCAAATCTATTCGGAGCCTGAGCGGCCGATTGCTTTGGAGAAAGAGGGCGAGTCATCTATGATGATGGAATCAGAGCGAGGGTGTGGGTGTCACGGCGGGGGAATGCATCGTCAACACGAAGAAGGCGGGTGGCGCTCCGGCCCGCTGCATGGAGGCCACGGTCGTCATGGCCATCGCGGAATGGCCGGAAGGCTGGCTGGGGAAGAGGCCAGTCTGATGATGTTGCGTCGCGCCAGGCGCCATCTCGAAGTGCAAAAAGCGGACCTCGAAGACCAGATTGAGGATCTAGACCGACGTATCGCATCGTATCCTGACACTCAGTCTCCCTCATAACCGGTGAGGACGACCGCAGCGAGCAGAGAGTTGGCTCCGCAGGACGATATTTCGAGTCCACTCTTTTTCGCTACGGTCTCGGTATCCTACGTCGGATCCGAAAGGCCACAGCTGTCGGTAAGGGCATTTCGCCCATTCGCTCCGTGAGATTAACTCCCACCCGGGAGGCTAGAACTTAGTGTCAAAAAGGTCAGTCCGTCGATATTGTCGGCAAGAAAGGAGTGGAACCCGATGCCCATGATGTTGGGATTCGCATTCTGGTGGGTGTTTGGACTCGTCGGAATCACGTTGATGGTGATGGTCGGTTGGACTCTGGCAAGACATTTGAACACGACTCATCCGCCTGGGGCGACAGGTGGTCTGAATGCCCTCGGAGGCGAGCTCATCGATCCATTGCTAATTGCTCGCGAACGATATGCCCAAGGCTTGATTTCAAAGATGGAATTTGACAGTCTTGTGCAGGACCTTCTGAACACTGAGCCGCCCAATAGTCGGTAGCAGCTGTTGACTGCGGGATTTTAGGCGGCTGATCCGATTATCGCATCTTGGTTAGAGTAGAGCCTGCCTCAAATACTTTTCATGGATTCTGAGACAGGTCAGGTTGTAGGGCACGACCTCCCCCTAACGTCGTAAAAGCAAAGGAATAGGTGGTCGGTGTACCTGCGTGATTTCAGGAGATATTAGTACAGAGTTCTCGCAACCTATAAAATGCCCGCTACCCGCCACTTTAGAATCCGTTGGGTGACAGGTCATGATCAATGTCGAGTAGTCGGTCGATGAAGTGTCATCCAGCCGTTACGTGGCGTGCGGATAGGGCTTTTGGGCTAGATACGCTGCAATCCAACCGATCTGAAATGCGCGTCTCAAGGTAGCGCCGATTAAATCCGTAGGTGGATTTCTCCAAGCGCCACTGCCTCCGGGCGCGACCGCGCCCGTGAAAGGTCCGGACGATATGCTTTCGCGTTGTTCGTGAATGTATTGATCCCGTGGAAGACCTCGGGCGTTTGCGGGGCCGTGATGAGCCTAGCCTGTTGCTCTTGGGTTGCACTGGCATATACCGGGGCCTCATCGGTGCGTCAGACTCCGTGCTGGTTCACCCAGGTTACGAGCACCGCGTTCACGGTCGGGTCCTTCAGAGTCGGCACCGCCTCCAAGAACGCATCCTGCAAATGACTGTGGTCCGGGTTGCGGATTCCGACGAGCCCCGAATCCTGGGCGGTCCCGCTTGGCGAGACCGCAACGGATGCTCCAAAATAGGCATCGTCGAGTTCCAACAATCCCTCGAGCTTGTGGCGTCGATGGCGTTCGGCCATGGCTTGCTGAATTTTGGGGAGTTGCAATTAGGCGGTGGACGATGGGAGAACCAAGGTGGGGACCACGAAGAATCATCACCGCGTTAGCCACCGTCCGGGTCCTTTCCCCCGTGGTTGTGCTAGACAATGCCCAGATTGCCTTCGCAAATGCGGTCGGACGAGGACGTCTGGTGTCGTCGTTTCCGCTGGCCAAGAGGAGCATCAGGATGAGCCATGAAAACACACCAGAGGTTTATCAGGGTGCGCCGTAAAACTCCGCCGTTCCTTGGACTACGCCAAGGACACGGTCAGGGCGGAGATATCAGGCGTTGCCGTCAGGCCAATCTTTTTCTAAAATACGTATGTTCGCTATTTGACCATTGGATACGTTGGCGGTTGTCTCCCGCAATCGTGGAAGACGTAAAATGGATCGCGTCGTCAAGATAAGACGGTAAAACATGCGAACGTCTACCGACCACCTCTAACACGGTGGTATGAGGATCTGACGTGTGGAACCCACACGTATCGCCGTCCCGTTCCCCTCCAGGGAGCGTTAAGGCGTGGTCTGGATGAACCCCGGGAAATGGCTGGCGGGATAAACAATAATTGTTGGCGCGTCAGGAGGGTCACTCCCAGGGTCTCACGACCCGCGACGCAGCCATGGGGGTTCCCCGAGAATCTCTGCCCTTTAGGGCGGGGAGGTTGTGCGGGCGGCAGCCCACATAGGATGCCGAACATCCAGCCAGTCGGCTGGGCAGGTCGGTACGACATAGTGGTCCATGTCGTATAAGGATACATCTAGGGTGCGACCCAATGGTGTCAGGTTAGGAGTCGCCGTATAATAAGGAATAGTCAGTGAATATTGGGCGTGGGCATGGGGTGGATTCCATGTGCTGGTGAGATTCGATGAATTTGTGGGGGATCGATACAGAGCGACGCACATTTGCGTCGTAATCCCTGACTTTAGGGTGAACGCGCGCACGCTTCGCCCTCGCATCGCATAGCGATGCGAGAAACCTCCATCAGCACTCGCTGGGGGATGGTAAGATCTATGATGGTTTGGCTGGTTCTAAACGCTTCGGCGTTTTTTCGGGGAATACTGATTGCCTCTCAGTTTCGGTTTACGAGGATACGATCGATCGGGAATGATCGGCACCACATTGGCCTGCATGGATTCCACGAGTTGCCAATACGCCTGAGTTCGACGGTCAGGATCCGGGTCCAACACGATTTTGATCCAGCGGTCTTTCCATAAGCCCACGGCGACACTCGTGTTGATTTTATAGTTGGTATGTTTG
>JAMCVM010000241.1:0-17591 GCA_023475835.1 Bacillota bacterium
CAATGAAGGCCACGATGGATGAAGTCGACGAAGGAGCTAGCTCGAGAGCAAGGCACACACCTGAGTCCGGCCGACGCCCGAGATGCTCTAGTGTGCGTTGGCTATGGGGCAATTTCATCCGTCGGATAAAGCCGATGGCGATATTGCGGAGTGTCGCCATGACTTGCGGACCGGACCCGGTCCGGATCTGGCTTCGGTCTTCATCAAAGGCCATGTCTCGAACATCATGCAACCGGACTTCAATGCGCCAATGCCCGCGCACGAGCTTCCCGATTCGCTGGCTCGAAGCGAATTTCGGTCGCAAATCAGTCACGCCGAACGCGACTTCATCGCGGGGGTGTTCCCCCAAAAGGTCCGTCACGTGGCGGTCAATTCGAAAGATCTGGCCCACATAGGGCCAATCCAGATCCGTATTGAGCACGGTCGACGTACGCACGACCCGTTGTTCGATGCGATGATGCCCTTGATTGAGGGTAACCGTCGGCCGGGAATAGTCTTCCAAGGGCACTGCCGCGATAGCTTCGTATCAGCTGGGTGAGTTCTTTTGGACTTCCATGATGGAATGGGCGTGTTGGTCTTCGACGAGATACCGGGCTCACTCGACTTGGGTGTGGAGCGCATCCATGGTGACGACCTTGTCCGTAATGTCTACGGGATCGAGCCAATCTTTAATTTTCGGGATTGCGTCGGTTTTACTGTCGACATCGACTGGTCCGAGAACTTGCCCAGTCGCATGCCCCAAAGCAGCGAGCCATTGCACCGGCCGCTTTCGGCGGCCGTGCCCAGATCCTCGTAAGGCTTTGCCATCCACGGAAATGGCGTTGTCGTGTCGCTGAGATTCTGCGGTTAACCATGCATGGAGAACCGCGTCAAAGGCATGGCGGTCGATGCTCTCCAACGTCCGACGGATGGTCGGTTCCGTGGGGACCTTAACCGTGGATCCCCAGGGGCGGCAGCCGAACCGTTCGCGGTACTCGGGGCTCAGATCATGAATTTAGTCGCTGATGGCGAGATACGACCGCTGGCCCGCCAATATGGCGGCCGGCGCCAACAGGAGAAATTCCTCTAAGGGAAAACGGATGCCTCGCCTCTGACGAGGGTCAATCAAGCCCGAAAGTCGGTCCCGGAGACCGGAAGGCCCAGTTCAGTGCATGGAAATCGATCATAACGCCAAAGCGCCTCCATCCGAACCCACTCTGGCTAAAGAAACCAAAGGCCATCATCTCGTTCGTGATTTTCCTGATAGAGGTTCACTATAACCGATCGACCGGAAAATGTCCACTCCGTTAAAAAATGGCGAAATTACAGGGGTTTGCAGGAATTTGACGGGAACTTAGGTGGTCGCCCACTAGACCCCGCACGATGTCGGCTTTCCGGTGGAAATGAATTGGACGGCACCACTAGTGCAGCGCTTCATTACGGAGCAGTTTGGGGCACGTTCTTCGAACGTGCCCCAAACTGCTCTATCATCTCGACTTCGCGTTCACTCGTCCCACGTATACCTTGACGAAGGCGGGTCTCGAGAAACAAGCCGCGTTTCGCGAAACGTTTGATCACCAGTGCCGCCGCTTCCTGCAGGGCGACATTGACCGCATCTTGTTTGAGGATGAATCGATGATCCGCGACTACCAAGCCATCGGCCGTACCTGGTTTCCAAAAGGTCACCAAAAGGTAATCCCCATCTATGGAAAGCACTGGGGCGACAAACTGCTGAGAACCTTGGATTATGAGAGCGGCGAGATCCTTTGCCGGCATGCAACGGAATATGAAGCCAAAGAATTCCTTGATTTTCTCCAGGAGACCGTCGGCGTCAACACCACCGTTAATGGGTTGCGAGATGCATAAGAAAATGGGACGGCGGCACAATCACGACACCACAATGATCGGGATAATCTTTGCCATTACTGGTGCCAATGAACTAAGAGCCCGATTCCAGGGCGACCGCCAAAACGTGTAAGTCTTTAGAAGACACATCGCCAACACGCGTGTGCGGGTTCAGTCGCCGTGCAGCCTCCGGCGTGATTAGCCTTCCTGAACGAGCCAGCGTCCCAGCGATTCATGCTGAATAGCTGTCGTGTTCAGCGTCGTGGGTGGCGCGGGCACGAGTCGATGAGGGTTCCACCAGTGTTGAAAGAGCGTAGCGAAAAGGGGTTCCATCTGACGATCCGATAACGGTGGGACTTTGCCAAAACCTTGGCGTAGATGGCGTAAGGCTTCCGCGATAACACTTTGGGCCAAAACCATGGTATAAACACCGGCAATGCCGTGAGCAATGACGCTAGCACTCGGCTCCGACGGATTGCCCACGGCCCCTAGAATGACCGTGGTGTCAAGCGTGGCCCGAATGATTTTTTCAGACATCAAACTGGGTTTCTGGGTCTTGCGCCCAGGTTTTGCTGACCGCCTCGAGAGCCCGGCGAAAGGTGTCGACTTGGTCAAGGTCTCTACGGGCAATACGCCAATGACCCCCCGGTGTGCGGTAGCTCGGTATGCGGCCTTGTTCACACCATCGTCGTACCGAATCGGGGCTGGCTCCCAGTAAGCGTGCCGCTTCTGTGGGCGTGAGAATGGCAGGAGACGCTAAGGGTTTACGACCTACAGAGGGACGCCCAATCAAGCGCTGAAGCACTTCCCGTGTGGCCACCCGGACCTGAAGGTCCGGTAGCTGTGCTAATGCGGCATCAATTTCTTCAAAGTGCTCCCGAACAATGGTGAGAGCTTTAGACACGTCATGCTGACCCATATCAATCACCTCACAGACAGTATATTAAAAAACCGCAAACGACGCAAACGATGCAAATGTTGCTGCGATAAGACAGAATTCTCTACGGGGCTGTCTCAAAAGGTCTTTGGCTATTTCGAGCGCAACCGAGATTATATCCCCTGTTACGCCCTGCGCAAGCAACTCGGCCTTCGGAATTCGAGTCATCGCGGGGAGAAAACCAACGATCTGTGCGTAGCCGGACGACAAAAACATCAGGGCATGAGTTGGTCCAAGACCGGGTCAGGGGCGCTGGTGAGTGTCGTCACCCTATCCCGCAACCAGCAACTGATACGGTGAAGTCAGACCCATCGTCTGGAATTCCAATGGGTCGCCTGACGCGTCGTTTCTAAGCCGGCGTCCCATAAGGCGGAGCTATCATCCACGACCGAAGCGCCATAACCGCTCCGTGCGCTCTGGCCCTTAGCGTCCTATCGCGCGCAATTGATAAGATTGTATATTCCCAATTACCGTCCATTCGGTTGAACTAGACCTTAGTGCGCTAATGCAGTAAATTGCACGGCTTGAAAAATTCCGCTCATCGATGAGTGGGCCAAACTCCGTCACCAAGCCGTCAATCGTTACAATAAAGCGAAGCTCTCATTCGACCAAGAGGTGCTACAATCATCAAAAGGAGGGTGATCCCATGCCGAAAGGAAAGAAACGCCACAAAAAAAGATCTGGCGGCGTTCCCCATCGGTCCACCAAGCGAACAGCGCTTGAAGGCCTTTCCTCGATGTCCAATCTTCCGAACATTGTACCCTTCGGTGTCGTCGTGGAAGATGGCACCACGGCCGCAATAGAAATCTCTGGCGATCCAGACATCCCCGACGGCACGTATACGTTTGTCGATGCCTATTGCTCCGATCCTCAGTGCGACTGCCGAGTAGTTTACCTTATGGTGATGACAGACCAGGGTGAGGGTCCTATCGCCTATATTAGTCTGGGGTGGGAACCTGTGTCCTTTTACCGGCGGTGGATGAAAGCCCCCAGCCGACCGGGCGCTGGCCCGGTCGAGCTTAAAGGTCCCAGTTTGATGCCGTTGATGCCACAAAGCCGTTTAGCCGAACCTCTATTAAAAGTCGTGCGCTTGTATGTACAGGATAAAGATCCAATCGAGTTCTTCAAAGCACGATATTTTACGTTGAAAGCACTACTATCCCATCGATCTTAGCGGCTTCAGCGGGCTACACTGGCTCAAAGATGGCCGTGAAGCACCGAATTCCACTGAGTCACATTTTGGCGTTGTCGGCTTGGTACGTAAAATCAGCCAGCCCACTCTTAAAGATAAAGATTCCAGACGCTCTTCTGTCGGGTGGCCCCCCATCTGAATTCCTGAACACGGGGCTTCTCGAGATGGTCCGTGGTCCTGGGAGCGTTCATCGCGAGCATGGAATCTGAGACGACGATGGCCAAATGACGCTGGACTTTACCATAAATGGTAGGTGCTCCCGTCGGCCCTTCGTGTAGCCCGCGAACGATACGAGTAACCGATACTCGTCATCCGGCTATCTGGTGCTTTGACTATATACCTGGCATTAAAGATCTAATACTGGTGCCGACCAGGGCTGAGTGCCTTGGTCTTCTTCATCAAGGAGTACGTTTCAATTCTTTAGTGCCGAATATATATATATTCACCTCTGTGCTTTCCAAGTCTTCTCAATAGAGAGGCCATCACCACGTCAAAGTCGGATCTTCAGCTTGAGTTCCTTCATCGCTTAGCGCTGGTCGCTCAATTCGGGCACGTCAACCCATGTAAGAGGGATTATTTCGCACAGTAAAATCGAAACGTGACAACCTGTTGTTCTTTGCGCCGCTCGGCTTTCCGCGATAATCCAGATGGACGGCAGTCCGACCCTATGCCCTTTTCGGCCGAAACTCGCTGCGGAGACAGGGAGCTACTCGAAATCTCGCACCGAAAAGGGGGGCTACGCTCATGCATTGGACCATTTGGATTATTCCCTGGCCCCTTGTGTTCGTAGTGCCAAAGAACCGCAAGCAATAACCACCTCCGTCACGGAGATGGTTATGTTCGTCAAAAAACATCGGCGTTCGGCAGGGTCTCCTTCCGTAGCAAGCGGAAGTGCTGCCAACCCTCCCATCCTGTTTGCGCAGGATGGGAGTTCTTCATCTATCGTTATGCCACACCGTTTTCGAAAATGCACGGTTGAGATCCGAGGTCTGTCGGTCATCGATTCCTTGTACACCAACGCGACCAGGGCGTCTGCCAAACAGAAACGACCTTGATCGAAGGCAGCGCACCGATCAACCCTTGGCTTCCGTCTCCTTAGGTGATCTCTCATTAATCCCTGGAAGCAAAGCCGATTTTATACCCCTTTGGCCTCCGATAAAGGGGGTCTCGACGTGCTGACCAACGCTCTCAGACCAGTCTCCAGCCTAACTATGACCGAGGCAACACCTTTTGGTAACCTTGGCTCAAGAAGGCGATCCCTCCCAAAAAGCTCGACATCGCGAGCATCTGCTCGCCTATTGAACCGCCTCTTTTTTGGTGCCTTAAGACGGCCATGAACAACGGCTCCCTCCCCTGTCCATCTCTACCAAGATTCTTTCCGGTCTAGACTCGCCGCGTACGGCTCCTGCCTCAACCCAGTGGCGCATTCCTTTCGTCAGGTTCTCACGGCTGCGCCATCTTGTGGGCATCAGGCACCAATTGCTCGATCGCAGCCAAAAGCCCTTGCAAGTACCCGGTCGCAAAGGCCCGCCCTCGTTCACCCCAGCCTTCATCGCCTACCAGCAGCGGCACATGGTCGTCGATGGCAAACCCGGTAAAGTGCTCTTCAACCAGTAACCGCATGATCTCGACCGGACTATAATTGCCCTCGCCTAAAAAGCATTCTTGAAACTCCGGCGCATAGCCTTGCACATCGCGAAAATGGACATAGCGCACGCGGCCTCGCTGCACAAAATATCGTAGCTTCTCGGCTAGACCCGGCCCCATTTCGGACCACGTCCCTAAGCAAAAGTCCAGGCCCCACGCCGGACTCGGAAAGCGTTCGGCCGCCCGTTGAAATGCTTCGAAACTGCCAAAAATTCTAGCCACGCCGCCTAATGTCGGCACCGGAGGATCGTCGGGATGGAGCGCCAAGGACACCCCCGCTGCTTCCGCGACGGGGAGTACCGCGTCCATGAAGTAGCAGTAGTTGTCCCAGATTTCCTCGGCACTATACTCGCGACCATGCGTCCACTGAGGCGCCGCCAAAGTCGACTCTCGGTAGACCGACACCACGGCTCCCCCCCGTCCCACCGGATCCCAACTGGTTCGCCACACGCCATTGGCCATCCAGTGATAGCCTAAGATCGGGATTCCGGCCCGGCCCACATTGCGAATGGTCGCCTGGTAATGGGCGATCTGGGCGTCACGATCGGGTCCTCCCCAAATGGCCTGGTCATAGAAATTGAGCGGCGTATTCTCGAGTGACTCCACCTTTAGCCCAAAGCGGGCGCACGCTTGGTTGAGGGCCACTAAGTCTTCATATGCCCACTCGTGGTCACCGGGCACTTTGGCCGTATTGAGCACGATGCCAGTCGCCCCCAGCTGTCGACAATAGCGCAGCCGTTCGGGGGTCGGGTCACTAAATTGTCCCAAAGCAATTCGCATTGCATCGCTTCCTTTCGAATTCTAAGTACCCTCGCTTCGTCGTCTCCTACACCATGCCATCCGTCCGCACTTCTTCCCGGGCCGCCCATTGGAGCGGGCTCGATTCTAAGACCGCCTTCGCTAAGCGTGCCACGCTACCGTCGGACGCCAACCCAACTCACGCTCGGCCGCGGCCGAGGAAATCAAACTGGCTTCCCACCGAAACGCCTCCGTCCGGGGCACCCCGGGGTAGTACGCGTTCAGGAGGCTCTCTAGCTGACTGCCGGCCAAGTGATTGGCCGCCGTAATATAGTAGGCTTTGGCTCCTATCGTCTCTAAGTGGAGACCGCAGCGACACGCTCGGGCCGCATCATCCAACGCTACATAACTCCACAGGAGCTTCGCCGCCAATTCAGGGTCTTCTTCCATCTGCGTCGCCAAACTCTCGATCCCATCGGCAGGTACAATGGTAGGAAAGCGCAATAAGGCGACATGGAGAGCGTAGTGCCGCGCAAACGCTGCGGCATACACTTCCATCGCCGCTTTAGAAACCCCGTACTCTTCCTCGGGTTGTAGCGGATGGGCCTCATCAATCGGCAAATATTGCGGCATAAAGCGTCGCCCCCAGGCCAATCCCAAAGCCGACGCGCTCGATGCCAAGACCATCTGGCGAATGCCTGCCTGAGCCGCCTGGCGTAGAACGCGCACGGTGCCCACCACATTGACCAAGGTCAACTGGTCCGCCGAGACGATCCCCGGGGCCGGAATCGCTGCCAAGTGCACTAAGCCGTCACAACCCCGCAACCACTCGGCTAACCCCTCTTCGTCTAAGATATCCCCGCGAGTAAACTGGTCGGACAGCCCTCCGTCGTCGACCACATCCAAATTTCGGGTCTGATAGCCCTGAGTGTGCAACTCCCGCAATACCGCTTGGCCGAGACGCCCGCTCCCGCCGGTGACTGCCACCGTCTGCATGTGTGCCCTCTCCTCTCGTCCCTGTCTTGGGGGCGTCTCCAATCTTCGAAACAATCCATCCAGGCCATGAACGTCGTGAAGACTCGTTATCCCCGCCGGATCGGCGAGACCTCCGTCACATCGGGTTCGACGTCAGTATACGGCATGACGCGCGTCGATTACGCCTTACATTTTCAAAGCACCGCTCGACATGCCGTTGACAAAATACTTCATGAGAGCAAAGAACAGGATAGCAATCGGTACCGCGGACAAGGTAAATGCCGCTAGTTGAATGTTCACCGCATTGATATCGGGGGCCATCGCTGGCGGCGTAAAGTTGGCAATCGCCAACGATACCGTGTGTTGGGTCGAATTCAGCACGAGGCTCGGGAAGACATAATCTCCATAGATGCCCACGATCTGCAAGAGCGCCAAGGTAATCAGCATCGGCACCGCTAACGGCAACACAAAGTTTAAGAACATGCGCCAATGATTGGCGCCATCGATGCGCGCGGCTTCAAACATCTCTTCAGGAATGGTCTCAATAAAGCTGCGCAAGACAAAGATGGCAAAGGCTTGCCCTCCCGCGATATAGGGCAAAATCAAGCCCCACGACGTGTTCAACAAGTCAAAATCCCGAATCTCCAAAAACAGCGGAATCAAGGTCAAAAATCCCGGAATCACCAACAACGCAAACATGATGGTAAACAGCAGGTTTTTGGCCTGAAATTGCATGCGCGCAAAGGCGTAACTGGCCAAGATCGCCGCCGCCAACGTCACCACGACGCTCACCAACTCAATCCATCCCGTCAACGCAAACGCGGAAGCAATTCCGTCCCAGGCATAGACAAAGTTCATCCAGTGGAAATAGGACGGCAGCCCAAAAGGGGACGTCGCGGTAGCGACGCCCGTACGCATCGCATTGACGACCATAAAGAACATTGGATATAGCGTCAGTGCCCCCAAGGTCACCAAAAACACGTGGGTGGACAGAAAACTTCGACGTCGACTCATCGCTTGCAATACCCCCTCAGATCCCTGCTACCCCGGTGGAATCCCTCAGACTGAACGCCGAGGCGATCCGCCCGAGGGCGTACCGACATGCCGTCGCCGACTCCAGCGGTTCCTTCCGTCCGTCCTTCCTTCCAAGCCTCGAAGAGACGGTCCGTGGGGGCGCCCCCCGGGCGGAGGCGATCGGCCACTCCGGCCTGCACCTCTCCCCGGCCGTTATTTGGTGCGAAAATACTTCATGTTGAACAGAGTTAAGATCATCAACGCTGCAAACAGAATAAAAGCGACCCCCATGCTATAGCCGTATTGGTCGTAGTCGATGGCTTGCTGATACATGTAGAGGACCGGTGTCATGGTCGTACTCACCCCGGGACCGCCATTGGTCATCAACAACGGTTGGATAAGAATTTGGCCCACCCCAATCACCGCGAGGACCAAGAGTAATTTGGTCTGAGCCAGCAATAACGGAATATCAATGCGGATCATGCGGCGAAACCACGAGCAGCCATCGACGGCGGCGGCATCAAAGATTTCACTGGAAATGCCCTGCAGTCCAGCGTAATAAATCAACAGATTAAACGCCCCGACCCAAGGAAATCCCATGAAAATCAACGCGCCTAAGGCGGTATGAAAATCCGCCAGCCACGGCAATTCGGCAAAATGGCTGAAGCCTACAGCTTTCAGCAAGGAATCGATAATCCCGCCCGGCTCATAAAAGAAATACCAGATCAAGATCCCGACGACGCCGGGCAAGACCACCGGCAAGATGAAAAACGTCCGATAGAGATACTGTGCGCGCCGTCCCGGAAGGCGAAAAATGGCTTCGGCGACGAAAAACGAAGGGATTAATCCCAACGGAATGCCGATCGCAGCCCAAATGAGAATGTGAATCACCGCGGCGCCGAACTCGGCGCTTTGAAACGCGGTGATAAAGTTGGTCAAGCCCACCCAGTGCGGCGCACTGACGCCATTCCAGGACGTAAACGCTCCGATGAGGGCGCGCACCGCCGGATAGTAGCTAAAGGCGCCGACAAAAGCGAAGGCGGGCAACAGAAAGAGGTAGGCCGCATATTCCCGCAACTTCTTGGGCTTTGGCGCTCCGCCCACGGCCGGAGATTCCCGTCGAGACTCATCCACTGATACCACCGCTGTGCCTCCTCAGCCCTCTGTGTTTATCCATCGGGTGTTATCTGACACGTTCTCGGGATGGTCTATCACCCCCGGATGGCCCTATCCGCCGCAAGGGCTTATCGTGAAACTCTCGCGAGCATCGCTCTCTCCGAGGGTCATTAAGCTACGACCAGCTTCTCCGAAATCATCGGAGCATTGCGCCCAGTCGATCCTCTTGGGGACTCGGTGCAATGCTCCATCAGCCCGCTATCCGATGCCCTGTCTATCCCCTGGTCCTAGAATTTCCAGTGATACTCTTTCATCCAGGCCGCATAGGTTTGGGCCTCGGCGGTTTCAAACGACGCCTTGACTTGCTTAAACGTCATCTGCCCATCGAGATAGCTGTCAAAATCCGACCAAATAATCGCACTCGATTGGTTGTCTTCCAACGCCCACGGCGCGGCGGTGGCATCGCCAACCGGCTTGTATTCCATGCCAATCATGGATTTGGCGGGCGTGGTCCCTTTAAATGTGGGTACCGCCATCTGACCGTTGTTGACAATGTATTGATCATGCTGAGGGGTGCCGATAAACTGCAGCCAGGCCAGGGCCGCCTTGAATTTGGCGGGCGTCATGGTGTGGTCGGCCGCATGGCTCGAAATCCCGAATTCAAACCCGTCCGCCGGTCCGCCGGCCGCGTTATAGGTGTTTAATGAACTCGCGTAGGGACTCGTTCCCTTCAGGCTCGGCACCAAGAAGGCCCCGACCGGGAATTTCGCCTGCAGCGGGAATTGGTTCCAGGTCCCGTTAAAGACCATGGCTGTTTTCCCGGCTTCAAATAACGTCGTTCCCAACACCACGGTCGAGGGCTCCGAGTTGGCGTTAATCGCCGTTTGGGCCGGATTCCAATATTGGTACAGTTCCTTCAAGACAGGCCACCAGGCCAGCATCGCCGGGTTTTTGGCTTCGTTTTCATAGCCTAAGCGATAGAGATCGGCGGCGACTTCTTCGCCGTTGTTGTTAAACTGCTTGTCCAACTTTGCGGCCAACGCCGCCACTTTCGGGCCTAAGAAGTTATTGCCCATCACCGGATCCCACCACGCCATCTGGGGCACGTCGGCGCCCGGGTTGATCCCGTGGGCCTTCAGTTGCTTGGCATCCGCCACCAACTGGACCCAAGTCTTCGGCGGCCCACTGAGGCCGGCTTTCTTAAACAGCGTTTTGTTGTAGAAGAACCCCACATTCATCGCGTCGCCATTGAGCTCGTAAATGGCGCCATTCGATCGCGTGATCGTCGACAAAAGCCAGCTCGGCATAATGTTTTTCCACGCCTTATTGCCGGGAATAAACGGATTGGGCTGGTTGAAATACGGAGCCAAATTGTACGCCGCCGACGCCGGGATCGACCCGCCGGGGCCAATTGAAGTATAGAATTGCCAGAAGATATCCGGCATCTCGCCCGCCGCGGCTTCGGTGGTTTGCCATTGCGGCGTCACGTTGTACCCTAACGACGGCCAATAGAACTTGATGTGGATATTCGGATAGAGTTTGTGGAACTGGGCGGCCATCACGTTGAGGCCTTGAAGATGGGGCGACCCCGGTCCAAAGTTGACCCCCTTAATGACCGGTTCATAGACTTGGGCATACATCGTGATGGTGCCGTGGAACGCTAACTTCGGCAAGGACGCGGCGGCGCTGGTGTGCTTAGCCGGTGACGCTGCTGCCAAGACCGGCAAATTAATCATTCCCACCCCGGCGGCCCCGGCCATCAATGCAATCAGTGAGAGGTGTTTCTTGATTTTCACGCTACACTCCCCTTCTAAAACCCCCGCCATCCCCATATCCGGCTCATAGCGCCCAGAAATCTGGGCGGGAGTCTCCTTGAACGTTCGGTTTGCGAGATCGCCTGTACTCTCAAATACCCGTGCTTTTCTTTCTAAGCCATCGGCTAGTAAATTGTTTAATAAGATTGATCACTTTAATATTATTAATTCGGATCGGTTTCGTCAAGCATCATTTTCCTGACAGCGGAAGTTTTTTCAAACGAAAAACCCATGTTTACCGCCATTTAAATAAGGATGGAGTTTCGGTTAGATTGTCAGCTTTTCGCGAAATATCTTAGGCCAGAAGATGGAACCGAAATTAATATGATGATATGATTGATTGATTGATTGAGGAACGGACGTATTGATCAAACCTTTGATGGATTTATCGGTCCTTGCACTGTAACAATGAAATATAGTGAAAGAAGATCCAGACCAGCCCTAGCAACGAAGGGTCGCGGCTACGCAGCCAAGTCTTGAATTTAAGGAGGAATTACGATGGCCCTGCGAGGACAGTTGTATCGCGAAGTGCTCGATGTACTCCGCCAAGAAATTGCCGCCGGTGAATACCGTGAGCGCTTTCCTGCCGAGAAGGATCTACAGCAAAGGTTTGGGGTCAGTGCGACCACGGTCAAAACCGCTCTGGCCGTTTTGGTGCAAGAACAGCGGATTGTGCGGATTCCGGGCCGAGGAACTTTTGTTTCAGACAGCGATGCCAATGTGCCCGAGGCCGACGTCCTTGCTAAGGCCCCTTCCCGAGACGAACGCATCGCCGCTGGAACGATTGGACTGATTTTACCTACCTTGCGCGGCGCTATTTTTACTCACGTCCTGTTTAATATTCTGCATCAATGTGCCGAGTACGGATGGAATCCGATGATTGCGTTGTCCGGCAGTGACAAAGACCGTGAACGGACTCTCGTGCGTGAATATCGACAGACAGGCATCGACGGCTTAATGGTATGGCCGGCCGAGGGCGAACAATATAACGAAGAACTTGTACAGTGGTACTTGTCAGGGTTCCCCATTGTGTTGATTGACCGTTGGCTGCCCGGGTTTGACATCCCCTGCGTCCGCTCTGATCATCGCCTAGGATCGCGTCTGGCCGCACAACACCTACGCGCGTTGGGTCATCAGCACATTGCGTTAGTCTCTTTAGGCTCTGAAGACCCGGAACACACGCAGAGTGTGCAGGAACGTCAGGCAGGTTTCTTAGAAGAATGCTTGCTATCGGCGGAACCCACCATCACCCCCTTATTGTGGGTTCGTCCCTTTCAGACCGGAGAGTCTTTGGTCGATTCGGTGACCTGGTTAGAAGAAAGACTTCGCGAACATCCTGAAGTCACCGCCGTCATCGGGGTGGAAACTTACGATGTCGAATGCCTCCGCCGGGCGGCGGCCACCCTCGGCTATCGTATTCCCGATCATTTATCGGTCATGGGGTTTGATGCCGGCGACGTCGAATCCGATCGTGAACGGGGATGGATTAGCTACTTCGGTAATCAAAGATGGACGTGGATCGATCAGTCGGAAGAACGCGTCGGTCAAGCCGTCGTCGAATTGCTCAAGGAATGCATGGACGCTGATAAAGAGGTTGGCGATGGGTCACGATCGCGCGTTTTTACCCCCATTGTGCATATTGGGGAGACCACAGGCCCTGTGCGAAGGCTCGGAGACAGCGCCCAGACGGAGGCAATCTCTAGGGATGCCAAGAAAGGATAGAGGATGAAGGACAAAAGCGACGACACTCAAGAAACCCCAGAGGCTGCGAAGCACCACCGTGGACCTTTATTTGCAAGCGCTAGGAGTCAGCCTGTGACCGAAAACGAAATAATGCGCTATCCATGGATCCAAGATTTTCCACAAACCAACGATGCCATCTATTTGAACGCGGGGACGCTGTCCCTGATCCCGCTTCCCGTGATGGAACACTTTATCGGCTATTGGCAGCAATGGAACCGGGAGGGAGCCGGAAATCCTCTCCATTACGAGGCGTGGCACGAACGCGTGGAGCAAACCCGCGCCAGTCTGGCCGCGTTTTGTGGATCACCTCAAGGCGAAGAGGGATTACACTTGACATCCAGTGTGAGTGACGCGCTCAATTTTGGCCTTTTGGGCTTTTCGCTCTCCCAAGACGCCACCATAATCACCAGCGATCAGGAACATCCGGCATTAATTGCCCCGCTGACCGCGCTGTGCACCTCGGGACGGTCGGGCCATATCGTTCCCTACGGGCAGGGAGGCGAGGACTTTTTAGATCGTCTAGAGGCCATTTTGAAAACATCACGACATCATCCCGGTCTCGTCGCGGTGAGCCACGTCTCCCATATGACGGGAGCGGTGCTCGATGCTCAGGCGGTGGCCGATCTCTGTCATCGCTATCAGGTCCGCCTCTTGTTAGACGGTGCGCAAGCACTGGGCCAAGTCCCCGTCGCTCCCGGATTTGCAGCTGATGCCTATATCTTAAACGGGCAAAAATGGGGATTGGCCCCTGTGGGCAACGCAGGGATTTACATCAATCCAAGCTTGGCCAGGGATGACTGGCATCCTCCCGCATACGGCCCCAGTGACGGGTTTTGGAGCGAATACCCCGCCTCTTTAGACGGAGGGTGGACCTCCAATCGACGAAAACTGGAATATGGCACCCGGGCGTGGCCGACCTGGATGGCCTGGAAGGATGCCCTCGAATATCGGACACAGTGGTCTAATTTGGGATTCGAAGAGCACGCGTCACGTTTGGCCCGGTCGCTGCGACAGGCCATGAGCACGATGCCGAACGTGACCCTCTGGTCTCCGATCGACGCGCCCACGGCGACCGTCACATTTTCCCTGGCGCCCTATACTACCCATCAGCTTAGCCAAGCACTGAACCAAGCGGGGATCGTCCATCGTCTTATCGGGATGCCCATCGACGCCGTCCGATTAACCTTTGGCCCCTGGAATCATGATGCCGCCCGAGACCAAGTCCTGGCCGCCTTGCACCAGCTTTCTTAACTCTCTTCATTGCGATTGGAGAGCCAGTGCCTTAAGGGCTGGTGCGAAACCCGACAAATCGTCGTTCCAAGATCGCAACCAGGCGGGTTTCGGGGCCCTTTATCCAGCCTTTGAGGCCCGATGCACCGGGTTTTTAGAATCTGCCGTTCAGCGCCCCCGGAGCCCCCATGCGATTTTAGGACGGAGACGAATCGCTTAGCCTAATCGCTAGGGCCCGGTTGGTTGCGGGCTCGGTCACAACGACCAAGCGCCACTCCTGAAGGCCCGGTGTACTCCCGGCCTTCAGGAGTGGCGTAACTAAAGAGGTCCTTTCGTGTAGAACATGCTCTAATAGTGCTTTGCCGCACGACTTAGAAGGAAGATTGAGGAACGCGTTTCTGGCCCACACCACCACAATTCACCCTAAAGGAAATCTGCGCTGTTGATGCACGGTCGAGTGTCTCCGTCGACCCCCGCCCGAATAGATGCGGGTTCATCCCTAAGGGTCAACCCCTCGAAGACTTCGACCGGTCCTATCGGAAGCGCGCGGAGCTTAGGGCACGAGCTTAAAGTGAGGCCCTGGTCCTTGAATCTTACCTAACGGCCTAATGTATGCACCAGTGCATTGCGCGTCCGACGGTGCCAGCAGACTTCCACTAGCCTTAGGACGCGGGCATCACCTACAACGCTAAATCCGCCAGCAATGGATAGTGATCGGAAGGATAACGTCCCTGGAACTGATCCCTGACCACCACTGCCGACTCGACCGTGATTTGCGAGGAGACGAACAGGTAGTCAATCATCGGTTCTTTCGTGCCGCTTTCTGGATGAAAGCCGTGAAACGTTCCCTCAAAAAGGTCATCCTTCCGTAAGGGGTATGCGCTTCGCAAGGCGGGTCGCAGGTCACAGTGCCCACTCTGATTAGTCGATTCCACCACCTGAACCACGCGACTGGCAGGCGTCGCATTAAAGTCGCCCATCAGTATCATCGCCTGGACGTGACCACGGTGTTCCTGCATCACGTCCAGGATGAGAGCGACGCCACGCTCGCGCGCTAATTCACTGACATGGTCTAAGTGGGTATTGAATACGGCTAAACGAAGATGGGGAGCGCGCCGCGATTCGAGCAATCCCCATGTGCAAATTCGCGGTAGCGAAGCATTCCAACTGACGCTACCCACCGATTGCGGCGTTTCGGATAACCAAAACGTCTCTTGCCTCACCACCTCAAAGTCGCTTAGACGATAAAAAAGCGGGCACCCCTCGTCGTTGGCTCGCCGGGGTTGACCAAAGCACGCGTAATCCGGCAGCATTGCTTGAATCTCCATCTGCATCGAAGGCAGCACCTCCTGCAGGCCCAGCAGGGACGGACGCGTTCGATGCAGCAGCTCAGCGACTAGCGCGCTCCGCTTAGGCCAGGCATTCATCCCATCCGCGGGATTGTTAAATCGAACATTCCAGGTCATGACACTCCACTGCATCCACCCTTCCCTCCCTCTGGAATTTGAAAAACCGGAGTGCTCGGCCGATTGCCTGGGTCGCGGCGATTTCGACACGTACTCTATTCCTCTTGGGGATCCACCGATTCCGACCGCCGCGAGCGTTCGGTGGTAATCGCTGGACATGGGTCGCGATTGGCGGCCGATGGGTCATCGCCGTCGGTGGACCTCCTCTGGATCGAAGCCTAGCAAGATATCACATCCAGGCGATGGCTGACGACCGCATTCAGATGAGCGGGTTCCTCCATCGGCTTCGATTAGGTCAAAAACCCTGGCCATAAGATGTCGCCTTTTGCCTCCGTCCATCATCCTTCGCCGTGTGACTCAGTCGGACTACCTCGGTCGTTGTCCGAGCCAGGTAGTCCGATGCAATCCACGCAGGATCCGTCGTCGGTTCCGCATCCGAACAATCTGTCGGTCCGCGAGCAAATGCCCGCCAAGCCCAGATCCGCCATCTTGTCGAACGCCGGGTATTCCTCTCTCAAATGATTGACGACCGCTTCGGCGCGTCGCGGTCCACTACCAGGCAAATGCCTCTGGGGCAGGTCCGGGACGCAACGGCCGCCCTTGGTTGATGTCAAACAAGTGGTTTAATTGTTCCATCACCTCAGCGCTCAACTGGAGTTCTGATGCACGATCGAGTCCCTCAAGATGGTCCAAGGTGCGTACGCCAATAATGGCGGAGTACACTCCGGGGTTGGCTAGGGTCCAGGCCGTCGCGACCACCGCTTCGGACTCGCCTATCTCGCGGCAAAGGGCCGAGAACTGCCTTAACTTCTCCCGCAATGGGGCTCCAACGCCGTACTCGCGCTCGACCGACTGGGTGCGCGAGCCTTCCACCATCTCCTTCGGACCGGTCAATAGGCCGCCTGCCACGGGCATGTAGACCATGATGCCAACGCCGAATGCTTGGGCGGCGGGAATCACTTCCAACTCTGGATAACGACTCAATAGATTGTACTGGGCTTGCTCGGACACGATCCCGATGTGTCCCCGTTGCTCGGCAATGGCTTGGTATTTCGCCAAGCCCCATCCCGGAAAGTTGCTGGTGCCCGTGTATAAGACCTTGCCACTTTGGATGAGGTGCTCAAAGGTATTCCAATATTCAGCCCCTGAGATGCGTCGATCAATGTGATGGACTTGATAGAGATCGATGTGATCGGTCTGCAGCCGACGGAGAGAATCCTCGGCATGCTGTCTTACCTTATAAAAGGAGATCCCTGGCGCTTCATTCGGCGCAAGGTTCCCGCCCCGCGCGACCACTCCATACACCTTGGTGGCCAGCACAATCTGTTCGCGCCGGCCTCCGCCTTGATGGAGCCACCGTCCGATAATCTCTTCGCTTCGCACCGCCTCACCGCCATAGACGTTCGCGGTATCAAAGAAGTTAATCCCCAATTCTAACGCGCGATCCATGATCGCGAAGGCCTCTTTTTCTTCCGTCTTGCTACCAAAATGCATGGTGCCCAAACAGATGTTGCTGACCCGTACGTTGGCTTTTCCCATGTGTCGATATTGCAATGTCTCCACTCCCTCTATCCGCCCGCAGGCGGTTCCTGCCCTCGCTCGAAGGCCACTCCGCTCCAAAGCTCTCCGCTATTGCCTAGGGCTTCGGACATGGGGAGGCCTGAAGGTTCGGCCCTTTCGCTGATCTAATTCCCCGCAACGAGCTTGAATCCCTCTTTCGCGGTCTCAAACCCCCGCCTAGGGGCAACGGTTGGAACACTCTTCGAAAAGAACTCACTCCGGTTTTTAAGCCGTCTTAGCCATCGCCTATCCATCCCTCTCGCCGGAACCCTTTGACTAGCGGCCGGGAAGGAGGTCTCCGCGCTTAGTTCTAGAGACCTGGTGCATAAGTCCCC
>JAMCVM010000241.1:17601-19620 GCA_023475835.1 Bacillota bacterium
AGATTATTTTTCGGGTTTCGCGCCAAGCTCCTAGGCCTCCTCCGCAGTCCGGAGTTTGGCGACATTCTACCGCCAAACTCCGGGAGGTCCCTTCTTTTTCGCCTTGGTGCGCAATCAAAACAGATAGGGCTGACCCGACTGCGCCGAAGTATACAAGCCTTCAATGATTTCACTAACTACGACGGTTTGTTCCGGTTTCACCACGACATCCGTGTCATCAATGATGGCATCGATCCATCGTCGCATTTCCAAGGTCGGGCCCCACTGGTCTCGTCTCCCCTTGAGGTCAACGTTTTTGACATAGAGTTTGCCAAGGTCGTCTCCGTTGATGCGCAGGCCGTCTAACATATCCGCGCCGGCCTCGGTCCCACACAAAATCGCCTTCGCCTCGTTGACCTCGAGCGTGTTTAACGCCCAACTGGATTCGATAGCAATAGACGCCCCGTTTTCCATCACCACAAAACCCATGGCCGAATCTTCTACGGTAAACTTTTCGGGATCCCAAGTTCCCCAAGCATTTGCTGCATTCTTCCGCGCGGCGAGCTTATGATACGTAGTCCCCACGACCATTTTCGGTCGATAGTTGTCCATCAGCCATAACGTGAGATCCAAGGCATGGGTGCCAATATCGATCAAGGGGCCTCCCCCTTGCTTAGCCTCGTCTAAAAAGACGCCCCAGGTGGGGACCATCCGGCGCCTTACAGCTAAGGCGCGGGCGTAATAGATCTCTCCCAAGTCGCCCCGACGGCAGATCTGGTATAAGAGTTGGCTGTCCTCGCGAAACCGATTGTCGTAGCCTACGGTCAGCTTTTTTCCGGTACGCCGGGCTGCCGCGGCCATCGCCCGCGCCTGCTCGGCGGTCTTTGCCATAGGCTTTTCCGACATCACATGCTTTTTCGCTTCGAGAGCGGCGATGGCAATCTCGGCATGGCTATCATTGGGCGTCAAGACATGGACCACTTCGATGCCTTCGTCGGCTAACAAGGCGTGATAATCCTCGTAGGTTTGGGCTCCTTCGATGCCATATTCGGCCCGAGCGGCCTCCGCTCGCTCTGGAATCAGGTCGCAAAAGGCGACCAGTTCGACCTCATCCATGCGCTTCAAAGTGGGTAGATGCTTCCCGTTGGCAATGCCTCCACAACCGATGATCCCGATCCGAACTTTCCGTGTTTTGCTAGTCATGACCGATTGTTCCTCTTCTCTTCAGTATGGGGTTCCTCTACCATCGCCTGGGAAATGTCGGCTCTGGCTTCTTTGCAGTGAGGCCTAAGTTATTGGACTACCACCGGCTGTTTTCGTGTCACCGAAGCGTAGGCGGCCTCCATTAATCGCGTCAAATCTCGGGCCGCATTGAGATTGTCTTCGGCCCGCGTCCCTTGTTGAATATGGGCGACCCACTGGGCATAGGCTGTGGGTTGATCGGGACCGATGCTGACTGCGGTCCATTCAGGTCGATGATCTGAGCCACTCCCAGCCTCTTTGAGCCAGACCGCTCGGTCGCGATCCGAATACAGAGCACTCCCTTTGGTCCCGTGCAGTTCCACACTAAACAAAGACGCCTCGGTCACAAATCCGGCTTCCACCAAGCCTAGAGCTCCGCTTTCGTATTCAAACACCACCACCGCGTTATCTTCGACGGGCTTGCCGGTGACATAACCGAAATGCGCTGACACACGCATCGGCATGCCCAAGAACAGGCGCGTCAGATACATCGGATGGGCGCCCAAGTCAATGAGCGCCCCACCTTGACATTGCTCTAGATTAAAAAACCGTTCCGGCAGCCATCCCGCGGAGGCTCCATTATGGCTAAGCCGAGTGCGCACCTGGGTGAGGGTGCCCAAATGGCCTTGGCGGACCACGTCCTGTAGAGTTAAGGTATAGCCATGGTACAGCCGTGGCAACGAGACCGCCAAGACCACATTATTGGCCCTGACCACCTCGATCACCGCGTCGTAGTCCGCCCGGGTCGCGGTCACCACTTTCTCGGTAAAAATGTGTTTTTTTTGCCTCGGCCACAGT
>JAMCVM010000094.1 GCA_023475835.1 Bacillota bacterium
CCTGGCCCGAATTCATTTTCTTGGTGCCCTTGGCCTTATCGCGCTGGATCTATGTGTTGTTGTTGCGCATTCGGCGCATGTATGCTCTCAGTGTGCAAGCGATGTTGACGAGTCTTCAGGCGAAAGATGAATATACCTATGGACATTCGATGCGCGTCGGGCATTATGCAAAACTTTTGGCCCGGCATATGGGGCTTTCGGAAGAGCGGGCGGAGCTCATCGAACAGGCGGGGCGTCTTCATGATATTGGCAAGGTCGGCATGCCCGATGATATTTTGAAAAAACCGGCGGGGCTTCAAATTGAGGAAATTTTAGTCATGCAAAGGCATCCTACGCTTGGCGGCGAAATCTTGGAGACCCTAGAGCTCTTAGGCTGCGTGCGAAACGGCGCAGTCTATCACCATGAACGCTTTGATGGCTCGGGATATCCTTTTCGGCTCAAGGGCCAGGAAATTCCCCTGGAAACGCGAATTATTTCCGTGGTCGACACCTATGATGCGATGACCTCCACTCGCCCGTATCGGGCCGCCCTGGCTCATCAAATTGCGGTCCGAGAAATCGAGCGGGGCGCTGGGACTCAGTTCGATCCAGCCATCGTCGACGCCTTCTTGGATCTGGCCAAAACCACCAACTTGGCGCTGGCGGAAGGGTCCAAGTTTGATAGCCGCCAGAGCCCTCCGCCCCCTGGAACGTTTCATCCCGGTTGAAGCCTGCCCCCGGGCATGTTAAAATTTCTAATACAGGTGGAGCAGGAGGAACCGGTCCCGGTTCCTTTTTCGTTATGATATGGGAGGCGGCCTTAAGTGCTGAAAATGTTGGCCGGATGGGTGAATCGGTTTAGTGAGCGGGAGGTACGGCGCTACCGCAGTGTGGTAGTGGAGATCAATCGGTTGGAACCTGAGATGCAGGTGCTCAGTGATGAGGCTCTTCGGGCGAAAACTGATGAGTTTAGAGCTCGGCTGGCTCAGGGGGAAAGCATTGATGATTTGCTGCCCGAGGCCTTTGCCGTCGTGCGGGAAGCGTCAACACGCGTGTTGGGCCTGCGCCATTTTGATGTGCAGTTGATTGGCGGCATGGCGTTGCACGATAAGCGGATCGCGGAAATGCGCACCGGTGAAGGTAAGACCTTGGTGGCGACGCTGGCAGCCTACTTAAACGCGTTGCTCGAGCGTGGCGTGCATGTGGTGACCGTCAATGATTATCTAGCCCGCCGCGATTCGTCGTGGATGGGCCGGTTGTACGAATTTTTAGGGCTAACCGTCGGCTTGATTCAACATGATTTGGAACCGGAGGATCGGCGTAAGGCGTATGCCGCTGACATCACCTACGGGACGAACAACGAGTTTGGTTTTGATTATTTGCGTGACAATATGGTCATGACGACGGATGAAATGGTGCAGCGGGGCCTTTACTTTGCTATCGTTGACGAGGTGGACTCGATCCTCGTCGATGAAGCGCGAACGCCTTTAATTATCTCCGGGCAGGCAGATCGGCCGACGGAGCTTTATTACACCTTTGCCCGCATCGCCAACAATCTTAAAAATGAAGTAGACTACAGCGTCGACGAGAAAATGAAGGCCGTGAGTCCAACCGAGCGCGGAGTGGCCAAGGTGGAGCGCATGCTGGGAGTGCCCAACCTCTACGACGATGCCCATATTGATTTGTCTCATTATTTGAACCAGGCCTTGAAGGCGACGGCCTTGATGAAGCGTGATCGCGACTATGTGGTCAAGGACGGCGAGGTTATCATTGTCGATGAGTTCACCGGACGACTGATGTTTGGCCGTCGCTATTCAGACGGACTGCATCAAGCGATTGAAGCTAAAGAAGGAGTGACCATCGCTGACGAGACCCAGACGTTGGCGACAATTACGTTTCAGAACTACTTTCGCATGTACGAAAAACTGTCAGGAATGACGGGGACTGCGGTGACTGAAGAAGAAGAGTTTCGAAAGATCTATGGACTCGACGTGATCGTCATTCCCACCAACCAGCCCATGATTCGAAAAGACTACCCGGATGTGGTTTATAAGACGGAGGCGGCGAAGTTTCGGGCTGTGGTGCGCGAAATCGAAGAGTTGTACAAGATCCGGCGGCCAGTGCTGGTAGGCACGGTGTCCATTGAGAAATCGGAACGGATTAGCGAGTTGTTGAAACAAAGAGACGTACCGCACAATGTGTTGAATGCCAAGTTTCACGAGCAAGAGGCGGAGATTATCTCCCATGCTGGCGAGCCCGGAACGGTCACCATCGCCACCAACATGGCCGGGCGAGGTACTGATATTGTGCTCGGCGAAGGGGTGGTGGAGATGGGTGGACTGCACATCATCGGTACCGAACGCCACGAGTCTCGACGGATCGACAACCAGTTGCGAGGCCGTGCGGGTCGCCAAGGCGACCCAGGCTCTTCGCGCTTTTACCTCTCGTTAGAGGATGACTTCCTGCGACTCTTTGCGGCCAATACATTAGCCTCCTTAATGGACCGATTGGGTGTGGATGAAGACGAGCCCATCGAGTCCCCGGTTTTAAGCCGGGCGATTGAGTCGGCGCAAAAAAAGGTGGAAGGGCGCAACTTTGACGCGAGAAAGCAAGTCCTTCAGTATGATGACGTGATGAACTTGCAGCGCGAGGTGATTTACAAACAGCGGCGTGAGATTTTGACCAAAGAATCTTTGCGCGACGATGTCATGCATCTTTTGCAAGGAGAAATCGAGGCGGTGGTTTCGGCGCACTGTCCCGCCAATTTACACCCAGACGAGTGGGACCTGCAACCGTTGTTAGAGATGATGGAAGACATCTACCTGCCGCGTGGCAGTGTCAGTCTCGATGATCTGGATGGCAAGACGCGCGAAGAATTAATGGAGGACTTTTTCGATCGCGGTGAATTGGCTTATGAGGCCAAGGAGCAAGAATTGGGCCAGGAGGCCATGCGGGAACTGGAACGGATGGTCTTGTTGAGAGTGCTGGATTCTAAGTGGATGGAACACCTGGATGCGATGGATGCGCTGCGCGAAGGGGTCGGGCTTCGAGCCTATGGTCAGCGCGATCCGTTGGTGGAATACAAGCGCGAAGGCTACAATATGTACGAAGAGATGAAAGTCGGCCTGCGCGAAGAGGTGGTACGGATTTTGTTCCATGTTGAAATGGCGTCGGAAGAGTCGCTGGGCGAGGCTCAGCCAGTGGCTAAGGTGGTCGACAGCACGCCTGAAGCTGACAGTGTTCCGGGTGGGGATCGACCGTTTCAGGTCATTCAGGGAGGGCGTCCGAGCCATGCGCCCGGTGCGAACGATCCCTGCTGGTGTGGAAGTGGGGAGAAGTATCGAAACTGTCACGGGGCGTCTGAGGTCCTCGAATAACCCCAGGAAGACAGCCTGGACACGATGGAAATAAAGGGGACCGACGCGGCATGGTACAAGATGAGATTGAAGCGTTAAGGCAAGAACTGGAGACGGTCATTGATCGAGTTAGGGGGTCTCTTTGACCACGACCGGCGCTTACAAGAAGTGGCACGGTTAGAGAGCTCGATGGCTGAACCCGACTTTTGGGAACGGCCTGAACAGGCCCGGCGAATGACCAAGCAGTTGGGGGTTTTGCGGGGACCGCTCGACAATTATACGCGACTGAAGCATCAGTTGGACGAATGGACGGATTTGTGGGATCTCTTGAGGTCCGACCCCGATGATGAATTGAACCGTGGACTCTTAAAAGAAGGGTCCGAACTGATGGCAGAATTACGCCAACTGGAACTGACGCTGATTTTAACGGGCCCCTATGATGGTGAAGATGCTATTTTGACCTTGCATGCGGGGGCGGGTGGAACCGAGGCCCAAGATTGGGTGGAAATGCTGTTGCGCATGTACTTGCGTTGGGCCGAACGGCGAGGATTCAGTACCCGAATATTAGACCAACTGCCTGGCGAGGAGGCGGGGCTCAAGAGTGTGAGCGTTGAGGTGCAAGGCACCAATGTGTTCGGCTTCTTGCGTCCCGAGCGGGGGATTCATCGTCTGGTGCGAATTTCACCTTTTGATGCCTCCGGTCGCCGACATACTTCGTTTGCTTCCGTGGAAGTGATCCCGGATTTAGAAATGGACGAGACCATCGATATTCGCCCGGAGGACTTGCGAGTGGACACTTTTCGCGCGTCGGGGGCTGGCGGTCAACACATTAACAAGACCGATTCTGCCGTGCGCATTACCCATCTGCCCTCGGGAGTGGTGGTGAGTTGTCAGTCGGAACGTTCTCAGCGGTCGAATCGTGAGACGGCGATGAAGCTCCTGTTGGGGAAGTTGGCCGAGCTCAAGGAGCGGGAGTGGGAAGCGAAAATGGCCGAGGTGCGAGGCGTGCAGGCAGATATCGGTTGGGGTTCGCAAATTCGGTCGTATGTTTTTCAGCCCTATACGACCGTCCGTGATCATCGTACCCGGTATCAGACGGGCAACGTGACTCAGGTCATGGATGGCGACCTAGATGGCTTTATCGAGTCTTACCTGCAAGCCCAGGCCAGAGGCAGTTTAAGCTTCGAATCTGAGGACTTGTGAACCGGCTGTTGGGCTGGTTGATTGTGTTCGTGGTGATGGTCTTTGGATTGCAGTGGTTGGTACCGGAGTGGATTGGAGGGGCCTCCGCGGATTGGTTGAGCAAAGCGCTGAAGGGGCCCCGACCGACCATCGAAGTCAGCGCGATTCCATTTTGGGAACTGGCGTCAGGTAAATTTCAATGGGTCGTCATTCGAGGCCACGATGCGAGCTTTAGCGGCGTCGTGGTGAAATCGTTTGGCCTGGATTGGCAAGACGGGCAAATAGGCTTAGGGAACCACGGCCAGCCGATACGGGTCATCCGAGTCGGCCATCTCAAAGGCCACGTTAACATTTCGGCTGAGGAGATTGCGCGACTGGTGGACGAGCGTGCGATTTTGCAACACAGCACGGTAAGCTTAGCGTCTGGCGCAATGACTATTGCTGGGGTTTTAGCGTTGGATGGACGGCGTGTCCACTTGGCGGTTCGGGGACCGTTGGTGATAGCGGATGGGGGCGAGAGCGTCACCTTTCGTCCTCAAGAGTTGAATCAGGCCAAGTGGCCCTTGACCACAACCATTACCGTACTGAAAGTGTCTCAACTTAAGCTGCCGGTCCGGTTGGCATTGACCAGGCTCCAGATCTCCCATGAGGGGCTCTCTTTGTCATTTCAGAATCGATAGATCGGCAATTTGGGGATCGTCAAAGCAAGACGAGATCGGATCCAAAGATGGGCATCGGTGGGCGGAGGAGGAAGGTCAAAGCCGTAGACCATAAGCGGCGAGCGACCACGGGCAAAATGGGTGGATGGTTTAAAAGGAATGCCATTGATTATCTCATCATCATCGTTGGCACCGCGATGACCGCAACGGCGGTCAATGCCTTTTACGTCCCCAATCAAATCTCAGACGGGGGAGTTTCCGGTCTCGGCATCATCTTGCTTTATCTGTTGCATGTGCCGGTGTGGCTGACTTTAATTGCCTTGAACTTGCCTCTGTTGTGGTTGTCACATCGCTTGTGGGGGGGCAGGGTGAGTACGCGAACCGTCTTTGGGACGGTCATGTTGTCCCTGTGGGTGGCTCTCTTGCATTGGCATCCGTTTACCCGAAACATCCTGTTGGCGACGGTCTACGGAGGGGTCTTGTCCGGGGTTGGCTTAGGCTTGGTGTTTCGCTCCAAAGGGACGACGGGCGGCACGGACGTCGTGGCTCGGTTTCTGACCCATGTGCTGCCCGTCAGCATGGGTCAAGGTCTGCTGTTTATGGACGTGTTTGTGATTGCCGGTTTTGGCGTCGCCTTCAACCCGACTCATGCTATGTACTCGTTGATTGCATTGTTTATCTCTAGCCGAGCCATTGATTTAGTCCAAGAGGGCATCGAGTATGCGCGAGCCTTTACGATTATTACCCAACACGGGGATGAACTCAGCCATCGCATTTTGCAAGAGATGGGCCGGGGGGTTACTCATACCCGAGGGGAAGGGGCTTATACGGGAGAGCCCCGCGACATCTTGTTTGTCGTTGTCGGACGGGCCGAGGTGACCCGGATGAAATCCTTAATCTATGGCATCGATCCGGATGCCTTTGTGGTCGTAGGCAATGTCCACGAGGTGGTGGGCGAAGGCTTTCGAAAACCTCCGGTGGAGGAATAGGTTGGTGACTTTACGGCGTCGGACCATGCGACCGGGCTTGCCATTGGAGCTGGTCACGCAGCGGATGGCGATGACGACGTTGGATAGATAGCGAATGGGCACTCAGGGTTGTTATTTCGCCGTTCAAGACTCGCGGAGGGCGATTGAGGGAAGGCGGTCACGACGTTCACAGGGCCGCCGTAGCCACGAATCGCCAATCCCCCCAACCCCCTGGGTCTGATGTGTGGCATAATAGAGTATGGTTCAGCGCTTGGGAATTGGTTCTGAGTGCTTCCACATCCAGAGAATGGCACACTGATTGCTGGAGGGTGAAGCTGGGCGAATTTATTTGGAATCGGCGAGGATAATCGGAACGGTGGAAAATGTGGTAACAGGTCAGGTATCTTTGTTGACGCAGCGGTTTTGGCATTGTGCAGTCAGCCCTGACCATCAGAGCATCGCGGTAGCAAGCTATCTAAAGGCTGCACAGCAAGCTGGGGTGCGAATCTATGATGGCTGCGATTCGCAGACCGAAATTCGAGTGCAGCGCATCGCCGAATGGCTCAATGTGCCCGTGCAGCGACCCGGTTACGGGCGTGACGGACAGGTCTTAATTTCTACGGAGACATCGTGGTGGTGGATTGGAACTCATAATCCCGCCGGCTCGTCGCGATGCTCGATGGTTTGGACTAGTGTGCTCCATCCGCGGGTGTCCCTCTGCTTATTTCTGGCGAAAGACGCGGACTTGATGACGGCTCCCAGCGGGCATGTGCCCTATATCACTGGTAAATCAGTGTAAATCAGGGAAGGTTTCGGCGAGTGATTGGGCATCGGCCCTTGGATTATTCTTTGAGTCTTGAGACAGGTGTTCTCTGTCCTCGGTACAGTAAATCTTCCGCCCATTCTTTATCGTCTTGCCAAGACTGGCCGGATTGCTGCTTGGCCCGGGCACGAGCCCCGAGGAAGGTCCCTTTCATCTGCTGATCGGCCGCTCTATGATCGGCGCGCCGGATGAGGGCGAGCCCGGTGCCGGTGGCCTCAATCACCTCAGCCCACGCTTGATGATTGGACGCGTAGAAGACCCAACTGTAAAGCAACTGAAGTTGATCGTCAATTGCGCCCGCCAACTCTTCGATGACGCGCGTTGATTGTTGCCAACAGTGTCGAGCGGCGTCCAAAGAGGGACTGGATAAGACGGCGACTTGTTCTTCGGCGCGGCGAGCCGCGTATTGCATATCCGTCCAATGATAGGTTTGCGCGAGGATGGCGGCCCGAACGCGTGCGTCTTCGGCTTGCTGGTGTCTTCCCGAAAAGCTCAGCGCTACAGAGAGACCAATCAATGCCCACCCAGAAAGATTGGCATCGCCGAGAACTAACGCGTCGCGGTAAGCACGTTGAAAGATTCGCATTGCTTGGGGATATTGATGCGCGTCCGCATAGGTTTGTCCCAATCGTAAAAACACCTTGGCTGATCGCGAACTATTGCGAGAAATCCCTGCCAGAAATTGACGATAGAGGGCAATGGCCGCCGACAATTCTCCGATATTTCGCAGACGTTCACCGTACACGATCACGGCCTCGTGTTCGACGGGGCTAAAGCGGTTCGGATGAGCGACTGCCCAGCCGGCATAGGTGGTGGCGGCAACCGGGTGACCTAGTTGACTATGCAATTCGGCCAACAGTTCTGCGGCTGATCGCTCAACGTCGCTGAGTTGGAGCCGACGGGCTCGAATCAGAGCCCGTTGAGCCCTCCGCAACGCGACCTGGGGAGATCGCTGCTGCGACGCACGCGCGAGCTTGAGGTCTTCGAGCACAGAGGCTTCGGCCTTAGGCCACATTAATAAATCCTGGCGCCGCACCGAAAGCATCGAGGCGACCCCATCTATCAAGTGTTCTGAAGGGTTTTCGATTTGACCGCGTTCCAATGCGCTGATGGTGCTTCGTGCCACCTGGCCGGCTACCACTAAGTCGATTTGTCTTAGCCCTTGTTTAAGACGTAGTTCGCGAATTGAATCGGCGAGCTTTTTTCGTTCTAAGGGTTCCATTGTTGGTTCCGCCACCCTTCTAACGATTAGAGGCTAATCCTCGACGGTCATCAATTCGAGGGGCCGTGCTTGAAATCCTCTGCTACGGGCGCAATGTCACATGCTAGTAGGCTAGATGGTAGACAGCCGAAAGCGTTTTTGGCAAAATATCGAACCATGGACCCACGGCGACTGACTCCAGTGCGAACCGAATTGTTTGAAAAGAAAAATCAATTGGAAGCCTTGATAAGCCAAGGGCTGGCACTGACCGATGATCGAGTCGTTACCCTATCGAGGACGATAGATCTTCTTATCGGCTGTATCCAAGAACACTTAGCGGCAGGGACCGAGGATGCAGAATCAAAGGATTAAGCCAGTGTTTTTGGGCGGGTACCGGAAGACCATACTGCCGAGATAGGACGCCCATGGCTTTTTTACGGCACTGAACCCGGGCAACCTCGGGCACCAGGCCTTGTTGCGCCGGCTGTAAAGAAGATCCGCTCAGTTCAGCCTGGTGGTGGCGGGCAGGGGTTCTTACCCGGACGCAACCTGATCCCGCCCCCGATTTTCTCTGTTGGTGGGTTGTGGCATCGCGCATGGAGAATAAGATCTTTGCCAGCTTTGCTATGAGTATGAACCATCGCGCGGTTTTTGTCGATGGAAAATTTGCGTAATTAGAAATGTTGGCTGAATAGAGAAGGTGTCGAGGCAGTGCTTTGAAACCAAAATGGGAAAATATTTCGACGCCTCTGGGCAGTGATTCACGCCAAAATCTGGCAATTTTATGCCGTTAAGAACGGTGGGAGCAATCGGATTTGGGTCGAGCGCGCAAGAATCTGGATCATGGCCTCAAGCCGGGAGCGTTTTAATGCATGCAGCGCTGGCGGAGCGGAGGAGTAGCAGGCAAGACCAAGACGACCAAGGGAACCCGCTCTCTCGCGAGTTCCCTTGGCTTTATGATGACTGGAGAGGAACGCTTCGCAACCAGCGTGGAAGATATCGTGCTAATTGTTCCATCACCTTGGCTAGTTGGTCAAAAGGGGCTCCATCGCTGAGGATGGTAGCGACATAGACCCGTCCATCGGATCGGTAGACGATACCGGTGTCGTGTCGGGCCTGATCTAACGAGCCGGTTTTATGGGCGACCGTAATCGCGCCCGGCTCTCCGATATAGTGCCCCGACCGAGTCTTGTCGATGATGCTGACCGGGCCTTGACATCGTCGCAAGAGTTCGACCATGTGCTGAGAAGCCAACTCCGAGACACATTGCCCACAGGCGAGTTTCTCCATCACCAAAGTAAGATCAAACGCCGTAGTGTGGTTATAGGTGTCGGGCCGATCGGCCGGAAGTCGCTGCAAGCGACGCACCAACTCGGTATTTTTCATGCCTAAACGGACGATCATTTGATTAATCGCGTCGAGCCCGAGATAATCGATGAGGAGGTTGGTCGCGGTGTTGTCGGAAACGGTAATCATGAGCGTGGTTAAATCGCGAATGCAAAACTTGGAACCGGAGGTGAGGTCTTGGAGCACACCTGAGCCCCCGACCTGGTCTTCTCGGTGCATGACGACCAAGTCGTCTAGACAAGCATGCTCCTCTTCCACGCGGCGATAGACTTCTGCCATAATCGGAACTTTAATGGTGCTGGCCGATGGGAAAATGTCGTGAGGATGATAGGCGAGAATGGCACCGCTTTCAAGCTCTTTGGCGTAGATGCCATAACGGCCAGGAGCCTTTTCCAACAGAGTTTCTAAGGTCACGAGACCCCTCCTTGCGAACGATATATCGGTATCATAGCACGTGGTGTGGGAAACGAATCGCCTGACAGCGAGTGGAGGAGAAATCAAATGGCGGTTATCGTGGTCGGTAGCATCAACCTGGACTTAATTGCCCAGATCGATCGAATTCCTGGACCCGGCGAGACACGGTTGGCCCATCACTTGGCGATTAGTCCGGGGGGTAAAGGCGCCAATCAAGCCTTGGCGGCTCGCCGCATGGGGGCCTCGACGACATTCTTGGGTACGGTCGGGAAAGATGCGTTTTCCCGCCAGGCCAGTGCCCTGTTGCGTCAAGAGGGCGTGGATCTTACCTATCTTGACAGTCATCCGGATTTAGTCACCGGGTTGGCCATGATTGGGGTGGATCAGGATGGACAAAATGCGATTACGGTGGCGGATGGTGCTAATCGAGCGACCCAAGAAACTGCGCTGACCCATTTGGATCGACTGATTAAAGCGGACGACTGGTTGGTCATACAAAATGAGATTCCCCTGGCGACTTCGGACCGAGCCCGCTGGATCGCTCATCAACATGGAGCTAAGGTGATCTGGGATCCGGCGCCAGCGCTGGTTGATCCGCCTCGAGGACTGTGGTCTTCCGACATCGTGATTCCGAATCAGGGCGAAGCGGAAGCGATCTTGAAGGAGTCTGTCGCGGATGTTCGGGCCGCCAAGGCGGCCGCTCGTCACTTGATGGATAGAGGCGCGGGCGCGGGTATTGTGAAGTTGGGAGGCGAAGGGGTGGTCTGGGCCACGCCGCATGGGGTATTTTACCTGCCTGCCGTTTCGGTGAGTGTCGTCGATACGGTAGGTGCCGGCGACGTCTTTGCCGGCGCCTTGGCGGCCCGCCTGGACCGGGGGGACCTACTGGCGGATGCTGTTTTTTGGGCGAATTTGGCCGCCGGGCTGTCTACCACCCAATCCGGGGCACAACCATCCTTTCCCCATTGGGAAAGTGTGCGCCAATACGCCTATCAACAAGGACAAAAAGAGAAGGAGCGATGAGATATGCGGTGGTATCTGGATATGGACCCGGGAATTGACGATGCGGTAGCCTTGGCTGTGGCTTTAAATCGCGGCGATGTGGCTGGGATTACGACGGTGGCGGGCAACGTGGATGGCGAGAAGACGTTTCGAAATGCTGGACGTCTGTTGAAGGTGTTTGGGCGGCCTGAGGTGCCAGTGGTTCCAGGGGCTCGACGTCCGCTGTTTTTGGCAGTGCCGACGTATGCCGAGCACGTTCATGGTCCTAGTGGGCTCGAAGGCTATCCCTTAGCCGAAGAGGGCCTGCAAGCCGCATCGGACCTGCCTGCTTGGCAGTGGATGGCCGAATGTCTGCGTAATGAAGACCAGCCTGTCGACTGGGTGGCCACGGGGCCTTTGACCAATGTGGCTAGGTTTTTAGGCGCCTATGACGATGATCGCTATCGAGCGCGAGTGCGAACCATCACCGTGATGGGGGGATCACTTTGTGGCGGGAACGTGACCGACACCGCCGAGTTTAACTTTTACGCCGACCCGGATGCTGCCGACTTCGTGCTGGGATCAGGGTGGCCGGTGCGCATGGTGGGGTTGGATGTGACCATGCGGCCGGGACTACCGATTTCAGATTTAACAAAATTAGGCGAAATGGGTACGGTAGGCGCTGTGTTGGCTGGTCTGATGGGATATTACGCCGAGGCGATTGTTCGCTTAGGGGAGGCCTCTGACCAAATCTATCTCCATGATGTGGTGGCGGTCGCGGCAACCGCGCATCCAGAGAAATTTACTTGGAAGCAAGTGCCCCTTCAGATCGTTCGCGAAGGTGAACTCCGGGGGACGGTCGTCGAAGTCTTGCACGGGGAGCGTCGACCCTTAGTGGATGTGGCTGTGGACGTGGATAGCCAGTGGTTTTTACGCTGGGTGTGGGAGAGTCTCGGCGCTTACCAAGTCAAGAGATAATCCGACTCAAAAATTTTTTGCAAAAATGGGCAGGGATTCTGAGGGTCGACGGGGAATTCCTAAATTGGTTTCAAAACGTCAGTTTCTAGATTCACATAGGTAAAGATGAAGGAGCGGGAGAATCGATGGCTAGTGTACGACTCGAACACGTTTTCAAGCGGTTTGGAAACGTGGATGCCGTCAGTGATGTCAATCTGGATATCGCCGACCAGGAATTTTTGGTCCTTTTAGGACCGTCAGGTTGTGGAAAGACTACCACCCTGCGGATGGTCGCAGGGCTCGAGGAACTCAGCGATGGGTCGATCTTTATTGGTGATCGGGAAGTTAGTCAAGTCGCTCCGAAAGATCGGGATATTGCCATGGTCTTTCAGAACTATGCGCTCTATCCGCATATGACGGTGTACGAAAACATGGCGTTTGGCCTTAAGCTTCGCAAGGTGCCGCGGGCGGAAATTGAACGGCGGGTGAAGGAAGCAGCGGAAATCTTGGGTTTGGGCAGTTTATTGGCCAGGAAGCCCAAGGAGTTGTCAGGGGGACAGCGCCAGCGGGTTGCACTAGGGCGTGCTATCGTGCGCGAGCCCAAAGCCTTCCTCATGGACGAGCCACTCTCCAACTTGGACGCCAAGTTGCGGACTCAGACGCGGGTTGAATTGAAGCGGCTTCACCAACGGCTCGGAGCGACTATCTTATACGTTACCCACGACCAGACCGAAGCCATGACGATGGGCACCCGAATCGTCGTCATGCGTGATGGGGTGGTCCAACAAGTGGCCACTCCGGACGATGTGTACAATCGGCCAGCGAATCAGTTCGTGGCCACCTTCGTAGGGACTCCGGCGATGAACCTGCTGCCCGGAGAGCTTGGGCAATCGGCAGGCGCACTTAGCTTTCACACCTACGGCCAACAGATCGTGCTCCCCGATGTCCTAAGAGCTGCGGCTTCCGGATTGACGGGACGCAAATTGACATTAGGCGTCCGTCCTGAGGACGTGCACTTGTCCCCAGACTTTTATGATCAGCATCCTGACTTGCAGATGAAGGCCACAGTTCGAGTGATTGAGCCCATGGGCCACGAGAACATGGTGTATCTGGCCATTGGCGAAGAGACCTTAGTGGCTCGGGCACCGAATGATTGGCACGCTCAACTGGGGGATACGGTCACCTGCGCGTTTGACCCGACCCGTCTGCATGCGTTCGATCCTGAAACCGAGCAAGCTTTAGCATAAGGCAAACCGCCTGTCATCGGCCCCGGTCCGCAGAACGTAGCGGATCGGGGCCTTTTTGTATTGGCAGGGATCGCAGTGACGGCAGCAACCGGGCAGGGCATTAGCTTCCTGGTTGCCTCCAAAGGGTCTTGTTGCCTCGTTTAATGCCCGGGGCTGGTGCGGACGGGCCCTGGCTACGGAAACGTACCGAGATTTAGAGTGATCTTGGAATCTGTAAGGGCTCCGTGCCCTGACGCCCGATTTCTTCACCTCGACGCTTATGAGAGATACTCTGAGGATTGTTCTCGTATTCGAAGGGAAACAGCGGACCAAAAAAACTTGAGCCAGCCCGTAACCAAATTGAAATGGTTGGCGTTTATTCTAAGAGAAGAGGAAATTCAAAGAGCGAAGAGAGGCGGGCGGTGCGATGAAAGCTCACGAGAACCAAAAAAAGGCTGAGTATTACTTGTACAATTGGCAGGTTGCGGAGTTGCGCCGAATTTCTCGGGAAACCCGGCGCCCTCCTTCGGAAGTCTTACGGACGGTGTTGAGCGAAGCCTTGAAGCCTGGGACCCAGAAGCCCTCTTAATCGGGGTCCTGGGCCTCGTATTGCTGTTTTAACGCTTCGACCACGGTGGGATCGGCCAACGTGGTGGTGTCGCCTAACGCTCGGCCTTCGGCCACATCGCGCAGAAGACGGCGCATGATCTTGCCGCTGCGCGTTTTGGGGAGTTCGGCGGTAAAGAAAATTTCTTCGGGTCGGGCCATGGGGCCAATTTTGTCGGCGACGTGCTGCTTCAAAGCGGTGACCAGTTCGGGAGTGCCTTCAATGCCGTCTTTGAGGGTGACAAAGGCACTAATCGCTTGCCCCTTCAGATCATGCTGGCGACCGATGACCGCGGACTCAGCCACGCGATGATCGTCGACCAGTGCGCTTTCCACTTCCATGGTGCCGATGCGATGGCCCGAGATGTTCATCACATCATCGACGCGGCCCAAAATCCAATAGTAGCCGTCCTCATCCCGATGAGCCCCATCACCGGTAAAATAGCGACCCGGAAAACGATTCCAGTACGTGTCTTGATACCGTTGGTCATCTCCCCAAATGGTGCGCAGCATCGACGGCCACGGCCGCGTGAGCACCAGGTAGCCGGCGCCTCCGGGCGGGACCGAATGTCCGTGAGTATCCACGACATCGGCGAAAATGCCGGGAACGGGTACCGAGGCCGACCCGGGTTTCAGATCGGTCACTCCAGGGAGGGGGGAAATCATCGCGGCGCCGGTCTCCGTTTGCCACCAGGTATCGACAATAGGGCAGCGTGCCCCCCCAATGACTTCGTAATACCACATCCAGGCTTCGGGATTAATCGGCTCGCCGACGGTGCCCAAGAGGCGCAAGGAATCTAGGCGGTGGCGCCCGGGTAATTCCGGGCCCCACTTCATAAACGTGCGAATGGAGGTGGGGGCAGTGTAGAGCACGGTGACGCCATAGCGTTCGATGAGGGCCCAATAGCGATCGCGGTCCGGCCAGTCGGGCGCCCCCTCGTACATAACCACCGTGGCTCCGCAACTGAGCGGTCCATAAACCACATAGGTATGACCAGTAATCCAGCCAATGTCGGCGGTACAAAAGTAGACATCCTCGGGCTTGAGGTCAAAGACCAGGCGACAGGAGGTATTGGCGCCGGTCAAATAGCCAGCCGTCGAATGGACAATGCCTTTGGGCTTGCCGGTAGTGCCTGAGGTATAGAGGGTGAATAAGATGTCTTCGGCATGGCGGGGCACCGGGGCAAACGGCGCGGTGGAGGCTTCGGCCATGGCCTGATGCCACCAGCGATCCCGTCCCGGGATCATGTTCAGCCCGGCGATCTGCCCGACGCGCTCCACCACCACCACTTGCTCCACCTGGGGACAGCCGGTTAAGGCGGCATCGGTATTAGCCTTCAGGGGCACGGTTTTTCCTCGGCGCCAGCCGGCATCCGCGGTAATGACGAGGCGTGAGCCGGCATCGTTAATGCGTTCGCGCAGCGCCTCCGCAGAAAATCCGCCAAAGACGATGGAGTGGATGGCACCGACTTTGGCGGCCGCTAGCATGGCAATGACTAACTCCGGGATCATGGGCAAATACAAAGTGATGCGGTCGTCGGGTTGGACGCCTAAGGCGGTCAACATCTGAGCGGCGCGATCTACCTCTCGGCCGAGCATGTCGTAGGTGAGCACGACCTGGTCGCCGGGTTCGCCTTCCCAAATCAAGGCCACCTTGTTTTTAGTCGCGCCCTGACGATGGCGATCGACGGTGTTGGTGGCGGCGTTTAATTCGCCATCATAAAACCAACGCGCATGGGGTGGATCCCAGGCCAAGATTTCGGTAAAGGGTTTCGACCAGGTGAGTTCTCGGGCTTGCTCGGCCCAAAAAGCCTCCCCGTTGGCCGCCGCTTGATGATAGAGGTCGGCCGAGGATACGGTGGCCTGTTGGCGAAAACTGGGATGGGGCGGGAACTTGCGGGTTTCATGGAGCAAAGTATCAAAGTTTTCTTCGTCCAATGACATCCAAACACCTCCTGAGAGATTCGTTATCGCCGCAGTCGTCTACGGTACCGAACCTATTCGACAATCAGTGCCAAGGTCCTGCCCAACGGTTCGAACCGATGATTATGGGGCTTGTCTTGGGGGCGAACTGAGACCCCAGAGATCCTGTTCGGCATCGAGGAAAAGTGGGTCTCCAGGAGCATGGACGCAATATCGCCAATACTTTGCCCACTGGGTGGGCCCCAATTGAATATAGCTCTTGGGCCATGGAGACCAGGGGGCGTTCCCGGACTGGTGAGGTCGCCCCCAGTTGGCACCACTCCCGTCTTGACGCCAATCGCATAGTGCCATGGTTCCTCCCGGTCCTCCATCGTCGGCCCATTCGAAGAGTTGTATCGTTCGCATCGCTGACCCCTCCTTGTCTATGACCTCCGGCTTTTGATGGCGTCCGGCGAGTCCACCGCGGTCGCACCAACCTGAGGGTCCACGGGTCCATCGTTGGTAGCCTATAAGCGATGGGAGACATCCAAAGCGCCATCAAGCCGGTGCGCTCACAAGTACGACCATCATATCGAAATCTGAAGCCGGTGGATAACCAAAAGCCGAAAAATTCGGGTGGATTTTAGGGTGGTACGATGCGAAAAAGGACGTAGTGCTTGGTTTGCGGTGAATAGGGAAAAATCATCGGTGGCTCGGGCCTACGCGCCCTCGATCGTTTCCGGTACAGGCTTCAGGTATCCGAGGCAACGACAGGGAACGGGGCTCCGCGGCTAGACCTCCGAGGGAGACCTAGCCGGGAATTTCAAATGAAGCGCGAGGGGTGCCACCGGCTCGATGTAGGGAGGTTCGGTGAGGTTCGGTCGAAATCGTTACGGGGCCCATTTTCCCGTCAGGACTAGGGCGAGGAAATTCTGATGCGGTTTGTCTAGGTGATAGGGTCAATGCGTGTGAAGAGGAGATCGCCACAAAAGCGCGCTGAACGAGTTGGATCTCGGCGCAGGCGATGGCGGCTAGCCCTTTTAAGAAAGCACCACCGCGTCGACGAGCGGTTTAATAGTCAGATCGGGTTGAGTAGTGTAAAAGAGGGTTCCGCAGTGGAGGGGAAGGTTCGGGTCCTTGGGTAGGGAACCCGGCAAGAAGGGGTGTTCGGATGCAAGGTTCTATCCAGTGGTCGTGGATGGAGCCCGGTATTACAGACTCAGGCTACGATCTCACATGCTAGTTGAAGAAAATCCAACGTTTTTTCAGATGTTTCGTCAAGAGATTGTAAAAAATCTGTCTTTATGACCGTAGGGCCAGGCAATATGGACCGGGTGGGCACCAATTAGGGCTAAGTTGGCAGCGGGGTCGGGTTGTGAGCCAAAGGGGTCACTGGCTCATGGGAATGAAGTGAGGGACGAGAACCGGCTTCGCAATTTCATGGTGGGGAGCGACGATGGGTGGGCCGTACCCTCTATGTCTCATCGATTTTGCCGTCGCTAGCGGGAAAAAACGTCACGGCATTTCGTGGCCGTCGTCTTAGTCTAACCAGGCTCAAGGGCTCCTCGCCCTTAAGAGATTGAGGGCTCGGGTTTTGGGAAAACATGCTATTGGCCGCTTGCGGCCAACTGGGAAAGGGCAGACTGGCTCGGTGACAAGACTGTGTAGCGCCCGCTGGTAGATGACCGGTCCTTGAAGACCCTAAGACGAGCTATACAGCGAGTCCTGGGGCGCCATGACGCGATGAAGCAGGAAGGTGGCGACCAATTTGGTCATTTACTAAACGATGATCAGTCTTGGATAAGGCCTTCAGAACGATTTTGGAACGATTTTGGAACGATTTTGGAACGATTTTGAATGATAGGTTCCTTGAGTTCTCATCGCTCACCTCCAATCTCGGACTTTTATTCTGTCGAGTCAAAAGCGCGGGGGACCCTCACCGCAACCCGCCTGATTATGCTGGAAATGGCGTTGATCCGAGGTTTTCTATCGTATAATTTTATAAGGCTGGCGTGTTATCGCGTGGACGACTTAACCGAAATCAACCGGGGCGTTTTAGCGCTTGGTGGGTCCCTGCGGAACAAGCGAATGGCAAATGATTCGCCTCGAGTTGACACGAGCGACGGATCGGGTCAATGAGTGGTGAGGCAACCGATTCGGTGAGAGTGCGGCCGGGCTCAAAAGGCAAGGGCGCATCCCATCGAGGAAAAATGGCTTGGGGAGACGATCGATATGAGTGAAGAGTATCGGGTGAGTAAGGATTCGTTAGGGGAAGTTAAGGTTCCGAGTTCGGCCTATTGGGGGCCTCAGACCCAGCGCGCGATTGAGAACTTTCCCATCAGTGGACTGCGGTTGCCGCGACGATTTATTCGCGCTCAGGGAATTATTAAGTGGGCGGCGGCTAAGGCTAATCGAGAGGTAAGCGCGCTTTCTGAGGAAGTGGCCAATGCCATTATGCAGGCGGCCGATGAAGTGATTGCAGGTCAGTGGGACAGCCAGTTCGTGGTCGATGTCTATCAGGCGGGTGCCGGCACGTCCCAAAACATGAACGCTAACGAGGTTATTGCCCACCGGGCGGATGAAATCTTGGGGAAACACGGCTCAAGCGGTCAATTCGTGCACCCCAACGATCAGGTGAACATGGCTCAATCGACCAACGACACCATTCATGTGGCGATTCACATTGCTGCGGCAGAGGCGTTGGTTCACGACTTGGCTCCAGAATTGCTCTTAGCTCAGACGGTGTTGGAAGACAAGGCGAAGGCGTGGATGGCCGTGGTCAAATCCGGGCGCACCCACCTGCAAGACGCGGTGCCTATGCGTCTTGGGCAGGAAGTCGGAGGTTGGGCCGGGGCGATCGCTTATTGGCGCGGTCAGTTAGATTCGGTCCTGGCCGGACTTTATGGGATAGGGCTCGGAGGAAACGCGGTCGGCACGGGAATTAACGCGCACCCAGAATATCGCAAGCGGGCTATTGATGGAGTTCGCGAAAAGACAGGCCTTTCCTTTCGGCAACCCGATAACATGTTTACGTTTATTCAAAATATGGATGCGGTGCTTGAAACGTCAGGATGGCTGCGCGGCGTCGCCACGGCTTGGGGGAAGATTGCTAACGATATTCGATTGTTGAGTTCGGGTCCACGCACAGGCTTAGCAGAATTGGCTTTGCCGCCAGTGCAGCCAGGTTCATCAATTATGCCAGGAAAGGTCAACCCCGTCATGGCGGAAATGATGAATATGATATGCTTTCAGGTCTATGGCAACGATCTTGCGGTGCAGTCGGCGGTGGCTGCAGGCCAACTTGAGCTCAATGTAATGATGCCCGTAGCAGCATACAACCTCTTGCACAGTATTCACATTTTAGCGCAGGGGATTCGTGCCTTTCGAGAACGAGGTCTTGTTGGACTTAGCGCTGATGTCGAACGCGTGACTGGTTTTGTGGAAATGAATACGGCGTTGGCTACCGCGCTCAATCCCTATATAGGGTATGACCAAGCGGCAGCCGTGGCCAAGGCAGCCTACGCTGAGGGAAAGAGTGTGCGCGAGGTGGTAAGAGAGCGTGGACTATTAGATGAAACTAAATTGAAAGAAGCGCTGGACCTTGATCGGATTACCCCCATGGAGTAATCCAGAGCAGCAGTCGGAGGAATGGAGACGAACGGTTACTGACCGCAAAAATAGTCGAAAATCGGAGATGACGAGAGATATAAAGCGCAATATGGCGATAAAGTCGAGATAACGGGTCGTAATGGATGTTGTATGCTATCGCAGCAGGCGGTAAGATACTTTTTGCTCTCGCGAGAGAGTGAGTGTCATTCGAGGAGACTTGACTTGAAGCAAAGTCGGTAGTAGAATCGATTGATGCGACCCGGTCCTTGAAAACTACATCGTCAGAATCGAAACACTGTATATCACGATTACAGCGTATGGGCC
>JAMCVM010000046.1 GCA_023475835.1 Bacillota bacterium
CGGCCGATTTGTCCACTAAAACCTTCATGAGTTTTCTGTGCAGGCCTCGTAAGCGCATCCGACATCTCGTCAATTGTTAGCCGCGAGGAGTACATCTCCATCTCCGCCCTGACCGGGGCCTTGGCGTAGTCCAAGGAAGGACGGAGGGCGCATCCCGATAAAAACTTCTTGCACGATGATCTATAGCAGTTTATGATAGGTATGTAAATCAGGAGGTGACGATTGTGTATCATGGAGAGTCCGACCAGCCACCAGATGGTCAGTGGATCTTCGTTCCGACCATCGAATCCCACAACCACTATTCGATCTCGGCGGATGACGCACGCCCGAAGACCGTCGCACGCGCCCTACTAGACTTATTTTTCGCCCTGCTCGGCTTTGGATTCCGCCTTTTTGTGCGAATCATGACTATTGCTTTCATCATTGCGGTCTACGCTGCTATGTTTTTTGTCTTCTTGTTGTTCTTTGCCGTCCTCTTTTCGCTTGGCTGACTGACCGTTTGGGGTGGTGTTGCACTCTCGGTGTATTAACAAGGAACTCGACCATGCCCCCGACAGCTGCGCACCGACACCCCTGAAGAAATTCGCTTTAGAAAACAGCCAGGCGATTCTACATTTGGAAGGCAATTTGGAACGCTTGAGCTAGATGGTGATGCCAAATCTTTTTCAAGGGAGAATCATGTCCATGAACACATGGAACGAACAGGCAAAGGCGCTAGCCCAGCCCCTCGAATCGTTATTGGTGTCTCGCTATCCGGTCACGCTCCCCTCCGAGTACCGCTATGCTCATCTCTCACTTGCGCTAATCGATGCGGTTTTTTCGCTGGGAGCCCGATATGAAAGCACCCGCGCCACGGTCCTCCGCTTCGCCAAGGTTGAGCCATTACGCCCTTTTCGGGAATCCTTGGACGTGTGGCCGTCTCTTGATGCACAACAGCCCTTAGCCGACCTCCTCACACGGTATCGCCAACGAGGGATGGACTCCATGCTCTCCGAGGTGTACCAAAACAGGCAGCGGACCTCATCTCATGAGTCCGCTATCACCAAAGCCGAAGCTGTCCTTCGAGCCGCCACACTCCTGGTTTCCTATCATGTCAACTACTTCCAAGACATCCCCAAAGTTATGGCCAATCGGTCGTTTGCCGACGATTTTCGGGCCATTCCGGGACAAACCTCCGGGACCGGGCTCGCCTACTTGTGGATGCTGACGGGTAGCGACATGCACATCAAACCCGATCGCATGGTCATTCGATTTATAGAGCAAGCCACCAGCCTGCGCGGTCTGTCTCCTCAGCAGACCCAGCGATTGGTCGAAGCTGCACTCGAACTACTTCGACCCCAATTTCCCGGACTCACGGTTCGGCAAATAGACTACGTGATATGGTCTTACGAGCGGTTCCGAACTCGGCATGCATAGGGGAGGAGTACGACCAATGGACTGGAACACCCTAACGTATACGCGTCTCCACGGACATGAGGGTGAGCAGCTCATCCGCGATCACCGTTCACGACCATCCAAGGTCTCATGGAGTCAGCACGCGCTTTGGCGTGCCGACGACCGGGGCCACATGAGTCGGGCTGACGCCCGACGATGGTTTGCCACCAGTGCATACTTGGGCCGGTGGGATCGCTCGGAAGTGTGGGGAGATGACCAGTATGTGGTGATCGGAATCCGTGATAAGGAACACCGAAGGTATCTCACCATTACGACCTTTATGCCGCGAGCCTACTGGGATTACGATGTCGCCCAGTATGATATGATGATGAATAGGCTAGCGACGAGGGGCGAATCTTACGGGAAAAAAGACGATTTACGTACGGCCGAATGACGAACCGCTATGGGAACAGGCCGAGCGAGAAGCGGGCACAGAGAGCCTCTCCACCGTGCTCAATGAGGCGCTGAGAAAACATCTCCAGGGACGCCCGGCTGGGCCAGCCGATCTTTGGCTGGCCCATGCCGAGCGTTCCTTGACGGTGGACGTTGAACCCCTAGGATCAGGCTGGCAGATTCGCATCCCCGATGCGGGCGAGCCCAACCTCAGCGCCCGTTCCGAGGTGGTCGACACCTTAAAACAAACGATTGGGTGGGATGCATCGTACAGTGGCACCCTTACGTCGTCGCCCCAATACCCGGTATGGGTTTGGTTACCCGCTTCCTCGGTCTCCGGCATTATCTGGCGGCCGCACACGCCTGCGGTCGGAATTGACTACCGCGCGAAAGCCCGGGAAGCGTGGGCGATTCTGCGCGCTCGCGCCATCGATCAGGCGACCATGACCTATGGCGACTTAGGTCACGCCCTCGGAGGCTTGCACCCCCTACACGACGTACCGCAAGTGCTGGACATCATCCAAACCTGGTGTCATGACCACCAGATGCCGGACCTTACGGGGTTAGTGGTTAGCCAGCGCACGGGTCTTCCTGGACGAGACTATTGGCGCCAAAACGGTTGGGCAGACTTGGCCACTCAGAACCGCGAGGTTCAATGGCGGGAGAGCCTGACTAAACTAGCCGCAAACTTGGGTCCCGAGGAAGCCCCCATATAGGAGAACACTCGCGCACAATGGTCGTACCTATTCGGTAGTGCAGCCTGTAACCTAAGAAATCCACTCGGAGTTAGTCCGACCGTGGCGACTTCCCATTCGGCCACGTTGCCAATCGCGCATCCGGAGGAGGTGACTCGCCTGGTGAAAGCCGCGAGGATAAGGTCCCGGTCGCCGCAAGGCGAGGTCTGACCCGGGGGCTAGCAAGACACCAGGCCGTAGCCTGAAGCGAACTCTGCCGCGTCGAAAATGTCCCCCGTGAAATCGGACTATCGGGAATGACGAAGGAGTCGAGTCCTGTACCGAAGGATGAAGACTGGTAGCATAGCATCCGGGCAGTGATGGGAACAGGCACCGGATGGTCCTTCCGGCGTACGAGAGGCGGCATGGTATCAAGATATCGAGGATACCTTAGGAACCCTAAAATATTAACCTACGAACACCTATGGACATGTGGCGAACCAGAGGCTCTTGCGCATCGACGGATGGACGCCCACATCGAGTGGTTGCTTGTTTAAGGAGTCTTGGCTTACCGAAGCATGGGGAGGGGGTATAGCCAAGGCCGAACCCATTCGTTCCAGCACCACACCAGACGGGAGCCTCCATGCCGCTACTCAAGTGACCTACCCGTCGGTATCCATATCCGTCGATGGACACGTTGACCACGCGCGTGGGCTCCTCATACCCCTCCTTCGCTGCGTCCACGGGAATTTGCAAGGCTTCCGGGCGGGTGGCATTATACGCGGCGAGGGCGTTTTCCACTACGTCTTGGGGCAAGCAGGCATCCGCCAGAGGTAACGCCGTCACCTCCGTCGCCGCTAGCGGCCGGCCTTCGGCATCAAAGCCATGGGCGGTGAGTACTTCTTGGGTCCGTGCGTTCCTCCATCTGGCGTTGCATTGCCGTGCCTTCGCGTTCAACACAGGCTGCCGCGGTTCGGATCGGCGTAGGGTCGATCTCCTCGTGGCGAACTCGATTGAGGAGTGTCACCGCCTTCCGATACGACAGGTCCCCGGTCGTGCTGAGTAGGAGCTCGGTCATGCCGGCCGGGCGATAATATTCCCGCGGCCCAAGGGCCGCCAACCAGTCGGTCGCGCTGTTCCCCACCGTTTTCGAGCCGAGGGTCAGCGCATAAGCGGGAAAGGTGAGACGGCCGATTTCTCCGTCGACTCGGTAAGGGGTGGCATTCACGGTGAGCTGGCCACCCAGGCTCGCTTGGGCTTGGAGAGCTTTCTTGTGGGACAGGGTGTTCAGGTAGGTGGTCGTGAGCGTGCGAGTGGCTCCTTCGCTCCAACGTAAGACCGCCGCTTCCACCGCGTCGATAATCCGCTCACTATCTTCGGGCAGTTCTACCGCGAGAGTCGTCGGATCTACCGTGACGATTCCATCGTGATCAATCATGTTAATCGTGAGCTGTGCAAGCATGGGTGCATTCC
>JAMCVM010000153.1 GCA_023475835.1 Bacillota bacterium
AAGCCGGGTCCGTGGAGGTATTAATGGTCAGATCCAAGGTTGATCTGGCAATCGGGCATCTGAGATAGGAAAATGATCACGAATTTTCTGCACAAGCGGTGCGAGCATAGGAGCGCTTACGGCGTTTAAAGCCTCCACGACCGCCTCAGGATCGCAGTCGATCAGGAACCGTTCGAAGAAATTAGGGTCGCGTTGTAGGGAGGATTGGTAATAGGCAGCCCAATCGATGAGTGCTTGTCCTGCGGTGGCCAATGGGATCATGGGCCCTGGGGGAGTCGCGATCACCTCTGGGCCTTCGGCTGCGGCGACACTTCGGATGCGTAAAAGCGACCAGTCAGGATTGAGCGCGATGAATTCGTGATCCGGTGCTTGGTCTGGATGGGCTACGGTGATTACGCGGAGGCGTTGCCAATAGATCCCGTGTGTATAGAGCGCCCATTCGCCAGAAAAATAATGCTGAGGAAAGAGCTTGGTGACGATTGTTTCAGGATCGATTACGCTCCAGGGATTAACGCACTGGTAATGATCGAGGTAAAAGGGAATGGTGCTACGCAGGGCCCGCACCATGGTGCGAGCGTAGTCCGGGTCCCACTGGAACGCGGCCCCGATTTGATTGTAGCTTGGGATAATTGCGGTGCTCGCGTGCTCTTGAAGCCATTTTTCTAGCGTTGCCTGTCTTGCGGTGGTCATAAATGAGGTCCTCGCTGTGTGGGGGGCGCAGGGGCAATAGAATGTTGGATGGAGGTGATCAGATTAAGGGTGCCGTCCAACATACGCTTCCAGCCTCCTTCAGCATCGAAACGTTCGATTTGCTCTCGGGTTAAGAATCTGGCCAGTTCCATTCGTAGATTGAGGATGGAATCGGGGGTTTGCATGGCGATTCGCTGTTGGTCGAGTTTGTGGAGATAGTCTGTGGCCGAATGGCCATAGTCCCTCAACTTTGATTGGATCAAAGTCAAGTCAACGGAGACTTTTTGATGTTGCAAAAAGGCAATGTCCCACATGTCGCGTCCCTTGAAATAACTGCGTAGTCCGACCGCCACGAGCTTGTCTGCCAGGATTTCTTTGGGGGTTTCGACCACGATTGTGAAACGACCTTGCGGTGCTTGAATGATGGATTCTGCAGTCGTATGTGCCGGTACGCGGACGCACTCAAGATGAAGTCGGTGCAGCCCTCGTTCGTACGGAGTTTGACAAGTGATAATGGAACGTTGAATTCCGGAATCGGCCTTTTGCACCCGGACTTTGAACCCGTTTGCCCCAGGGAATACCTCTGTCAGGGCGTCGACGATGTTCTCCCACGGAAGGGGTTCGTCTAACGAAATGCGGGCAGGCGGCGAACTTCGTACAACAAAGTCCAGATCCTCGGAGAACCGTGGATTGTTATAGCATAAGCGGAGGGCTGTACCGCCTTGGAAGACGAAGGAGTGGAACTCCGTGTGGCGTTGCATTTCGTAGAGTGCGGCTAATGGTAATTGCTCCCGAAAGACCAATCGAGGGGAAACGCTTTGTTGGGACGCCAACGCGAGAATTTCCGAATCGGTCAATGGTACAACCTCCTTCGGTGTGCTTACCGATTGGAGCACTGATGATAGTGCTAGTATACTCTACTGCGGGAATAACACGTAGATTTCTGCTCTATTCATCATGGCGGGCTAATCCACCGCGACTCAATGCGCCCTTGCACAGTGACAGAGCATGGTCATAGGCCAAGCTATCGGTGATCGAGTTCCCAAGCTGGCGGCGCTCGGCCCAGAAGCGTTGATTACACAGTTGATCGAGGTCAAGGGAGATGATGCGAGCCGGACCGGAACCTCATTTGCATACACGCGTGTGGGCTGCCCGGGATAGCCGAACTGGGCAAAGTCTCGAGCGTGGCCGGGGTAGGCCGAGAGATACACGACACGTATCCAGAACGGCTTTACAGAGATCGGGCGGTCGAGTGACGGGTAGGGGCTAGCCCTTCGTCGCGAATGAGCCATTGGACTCCGGTGCCATGGTACAGCCGAAGTCGCCAAATGTGATAAGGGGGGTGTTGTGGAGAAGAGACCGCGAAGGTTAGTGGTCTGGGGAGTTTGCTAAAGGGATGGCTGTGTGCCGTAGGGTGCGATGCATGTTTTTGGTATGGGCTTTCACAGACTGTTGGGCAATTTCTTCGGTGGTCCATCCACAATGTACGGCGGTTCCGAGAAGTAAGTACAGCAGGTCGCAGAGTTCTTCGGGGAAATGATCCCAGTCAGATTGGGCAAATCCCGTGTGATCGGTGCCGGGAGGGGCTTTGGTAAGAACCGATGCGACTTCTCCAAGCTCTTCTTGGAGGAGTGCAAGGTGCCAGACGAGTTCTTCGCGAGTGCCAGTTTGGCGGGGAAATCCGTACTTTTGGTGGAACGTATCGACGGTGGTATAGGCTTCGTCAGTGGTTACAGGAAAAGCCTTCGCAGGAACAGAGTGGAAACAGAAAATACGTTATCGTCGGAAAAATGGGGATTGGTCTCGGGATTGGCGGGCGATGATTTCCAAGGTGATGATCCACCCAGCGATTTCCATGGCGATGGCAGGGGTGTCGGCGTGTTGCCAGGTCCACGTAGTGAAGTGAGATCATCAGGCAGTTGGAACTATTGTGTTCGTGGTTGACCCTGGAGCAAACAAGTTAACCTTTAGCTAATCATTCGCCTCCAAGAACATATACTCTTCCGCAAGGAGGTTTAAAGTGCTTTCATAAACCCTGTGATTAGCCTGGATGATGGGATACCATAGCACCGTATTTCCCTGTCGTCACCACAGGGCGAAAGGAGCGACGGGGCATCCTATGGAGGGCCGGGGAACACCCGGGCCGAGGGGACTACCGGACTAACACCGGAACGGTTGGATCATGCACCGGGCGTTTCTTCGTGCGGGCACCTCGGCGGGGAGCGAGGGAACCGTGTCCTGGCTCCATGGGGCGAGAGCCACCCCCGAGCAGACGACGAGCTTTACAGCGAGTCCTGGGGCTCCTGTGAAGACTGCGGGCCCCGTGAGGGGCCGAGAAAAACCGAAAGAGATTATCGTAGGTTTTTCTAACCAGGGCTATAATACTCTTTGCAAGGGAAGAGAGGGCCAGGGTTTCATCCCGCCGATTAAGTTCGTGGCCTTCCGCTTCCCCTTTTACCATAGGCTCTTCCTAGGGAGTACTCGGGTAGGTCACATCGTGAGTCGCGCTACGGTCCTACGTCCTCGGTCTCGGACTAGACATCGCGGAGGAATGGCCTGGCCTAGTGCCAGGCGGCTTTACTTCCGGGAGTGATCCCGGAAACCCCAGCCTCGGCGTAAGGAGAGTTCATTCATACATATTGAAGATTTTTTGTCTGGTTGATTGAGATCATGGGTAGCGCCTCCTAAAATTGTGCCTTCCCTACCTAAGCAGGTGGAAGGTCCCTCTAGGAAGGACCAACCATTCGACTAGAATTCTTTAAATTGTTCCTCGATCAACTGTCTTATCATCAACTTCGATACGATACTCCATCAAGGCTTAAATATAATTGGGTGCGGCTCTTCTGAAGGGCAGGATGTAGCACTATATCCTATAGCATAACGTGGATATCGTGCACATGTATTCGTATTTAGGTGCTAATCTGCTACTACCGAGTCACACAGTATATATATGGTGTAAATAGTTGTGGACTGCAGATCTCCTGGGCAATAACGTAAGGTCGTGTTGGCCATTCGTTGCCCTCGAGGAAAAACGTCATGATATTCGAACAGTTAGGTGCATTGATTTTCTCTAAGCTACGTCGTCTTGGAGCCGTGAATCGTAAACCGGGTCGGGCCCCCAAGGTCGCAGCGGAGACGACCTCGCCCGTCAGTCAAACTCCCCCAGCGTCGACGCCGGAAGCGTTACCGACTCCGCCCGCCTCGGTCCGCTATGATCCCCAGTTTCCGCAAACGATGGAGCGGATGCAGGGGGTGTTGCAGTTTGTGGGGAGTCAT